>DAEG01000096.1 GCA_002495235.1 Euryarchaeota archaeon UBA287
TTGCTATCATGCCTGCGACCATCTCCGGTATCATGTAAAGGTCATAGGCGTACCATATGAAGTAGCCAAGGCCGAGGCCGCTTCTCAGGCCGATCATCTCTGCGGCCACTATACACATCCATCCCACGCCCAGTCCCGTCCTTATTCCTGTTATCATGGATGGCACGCTCGCTGGCAGGACAACCTTCAGGATCGTGTCCCTGCTCCCGGCTCCCAATATCCTGGCCTCCTCTATCAGCTTCACATCTATCGCTCTGACCCCAGATATCACGCTCAGCATGATTGGAAATATCACGCCGAGAAAGACTATGAATATAGGGGCATTGAATCTGAAGATCAGAAGTGCTATGGGTATCCATGCTATAGGTGGTATCGGGCGCAGGATCTCGACTATGGTGCCACCGAAGTAGAGTGCATTCTTGTTCCAGCCCATGATCAGCGCCGATGGTATCCCTATCGCTATCGCTATCGCGCTGCCCTCCAGCATGCGCAGGAGGCTCGCTCCGCTATGGCTGAAGAGCGAGCTCTGGTAGAGTGGGTTTGAGCTCGAAGGGTACAGAAGTCTGCCAAAGGCGTCACAGACTCCTGCGGGATCTGGTATGGAGCTCACCGGCGATCCGGGAGCTATGATGTCCGCTATTCTTATGATCCCGTACCATATGAGTATGAAAGAGGCAAAGCCCAAGAGTCTAAGCGTCAGAGCCTTTGTGTTCATCGGTTACCTTGAGTGCAAGGAAGTACTGCACACTTCCCGGTCCAGGTGTCGCCAGCGTTTTTATCTCCTCTACGCCCTCCCTGACTATGAGAGCGCTGCCCTCGTAGTTGACTGATGACACAACTTTAATGCTCAGATCCCCGTCATCGGCGTTTATGCTGTATATGAGCGCAGGAGCTATCCCGAGATAGGCGACATCAACGGTGTTCATCTTGAACCCCTCCACCATTATCTGGGGCCCGTTATCGAATCCCTGCAGCACAGGAGCGATTCCGGCTCTGTCAAGGAAGCCCTCGCCCATCGCCACGAAGAGCGGCAGATGGTGGAGGTCACCCTTTATGAATCCTATCCTCACTGTTGTCTTCCTGCTGGTCGGCTGCGGCAGGCAGAAGGCCGGATTAGGAAGGCACAGGGACTGCCAGTACGGTACTTCCTCTATCCTGGCCTCTGTCGCTCTCTGCAGGTAATCTTCATTCAGCATAGATCCCACGTAACTCTTAATAGAGCCGTAGCCTGAGCCGTTCCACTTCTGCTGGTCGAAGAGCTCAAAGTCCATGAATGCCTCTCCAAGCTCGGTTATGGCGCTATCATTCAGCTTGTACTCGAACCTCATGTTCTTCAGCGCGGGCTCAACCACACTCCTGTTGAGTCCGGTCAGCTGCTCAGCGTAGTCGTAGAGCTTGCTGCTGTTGCTATTCAGCGCCCTGTTTATCCAGTCTGTGGCCGCGATGTGCGCAGCCACAAAACCCGTCAGAACATCTTTGTTATTTTCGCTCCAATCTTCCCTTGCTGCGATAACGCAGCATGGATGCCCTCTCCATATCTCGCTGCTGTTCAATCTGTACTCCGCCAGCCCTCTCTGGACGGCGAGTGATGCCCAGGGCTCCCACACCACGGCCCCGTCTATGGTGCCCGCTTCCAGGCTCGTTATCATCGACGGTGGGGTGAGCTTTACCATAGCCACTTCCGTAGGGCTCTCTACACAGCATGCTATTAAGAGCGCGAGCAGCATTAGGTACTTCTTCATACTGGTAAAAGGAAATCCTCCTATTTAAACAGTGCCACGGGCAAAACTATCAAGGGAAAAGCCCCGGATATCTGGGCAGGCACGTGTTCTGGGGTGTTATGAGCCTTGCGAGATCATTGCAGAGGAACTTTCTAACTGTCAGACATGCTGTAGGGAGAGTCATCAGGATCTCCGTGATGATTGAGGGAACTATCACCATCAGAGAGAAAGGAAGACAGCACACAGAGCTCAAGCAGAACAGAGGCGTAGCTGCGGCCTGCAGGCATCTGAACGGTGCTCCGCAGAGAAGACAGTAGAGGTCAGGGTAGGCGGTGTATGATGGTATGTGTTCTATGTTGAAGGCCAGTGCGCTGCATGGCGGGGATTTGAGACATTCTATCCTCTCCGATATCCCCGTCCTCAGGGATATTATGACAGGGAAAAGTGTCTGATAATAGAGCGGTGTGAGACATGCGATAGCCGAGAAAACGGCCTGGTGGGCCGGAGAGCAGAGAAGCACCGGCAGCAGGCTGAATGGGCAGAGAGCACACATCAGCTGTGTGAGAGGATAAGCGAGCAGAGTGTTGAGCACTGAAGAGATCACGAAGCACGCGCCCGGTATGAAGGCTGCCACCCTTGCGACCAGTCCAGAGCACGGAACCAGACCGGTCATGACAAGCATGATGATCCATCCGAGCGGGAACAGGTAATCAGGGATCCTATACATGGGGTAAAAACATAAGGAGACGGGCAAACAGGGTATTGATAGAGGGCACAGAGCAACAGCCCCCGGCAGAAAGCAGGCATATCGCAGGGAGCTAGAGCAAGCATCGGTCTCAAACATCATGTTGCTCACATGAAAACCCTCCATGGCGGCCGTAGCGCAGCTGGCGCAGAGGGAGAAGATGATGAGCGCTGCCATTGATCTCATTTCAATGGTCATTTGTAGTTATTTCTTCTTATACCTTTCGTTCTCTACACGATCCCTGCCAGCTCTCTAAGAAATGTACTCACGTCGTCAGGATCCCCGCCGATGGTGTCCCNNTTCCCAGAGAGCGCTTCAGCTCTGCCCTGCTTCCGGTTGGCAGATCATAGCGTCCCACTCCGTCAGCGAAGACCGTATCGCCGGTGAAGAGGAGTTTTTCTTTTGGCTCGTACAGGCATATTGAGCCAGCGGTGTGCCCGGGGCTCTCTATCACCTTTAACGGTCCGATGGTGTCCCCCTCTTTGAGAGGCGCAAGCTCTACTTCAGGCATAGGTGAGAGAGGACTCGTGTATCCCGCGGTCTCTCTGTCCCTTTTCTTCAGAGGCTCCCCATCCTTGTCGGATATGAAGACTCTGGCACCAGTGGCCTTCACAAAACTCTCCGCGCCACCGCTGTGGTCGAAGTGCATGTGCGTCAGCGCTATCTCTTTTATGCCCTTCAGCGGAGCCCTCTCTCTCATCTGATTCAGGATCTCCCATGCGCTATAGCCCGTGCCTGTGTCTATAATGATTCCGTGCTCTGGGATGAGATAGATGTTGGAGCCCATCATCGCGTCGGTGAAGCGGTATACCTTCAT
>DAEG01000002.1 GCA_002495235.1 Euryarchaeota archaeon UBA287
TTATATTCGGAATAACTATTTACGGCCATGCAGGTAGTCCTGACAGCAAGTCCCGCGCTACTGAGCGATTACAATGGGACGTCGTACATGGGCTTTGCCTCTGCACTTCCCGCAAGTCTGATAAAAGAACCCATCGCGAGGCGACTATTTCCGACGAGATCTGACAGAGAGGGAAGGGTTAAGTTCTCCAATTACGCCCTGGCAAAGGTGGAGGCAAAGCTGCTCGAGGAGTTCGATAGGGACGAAGTGGTCATATCCGACCCGAGAAAGCTGAGCAAGACAGTGACACAGGACACAAAGGCTGTGGGGGTAACGTGCATGGACCCTCTAGGCCTCAGCTACGGGAGCGGCATAGTCTATATGACACTTAAGCTCTTTGGTTATGAAGCAAAAGGTACTTCTTACATGAGCAAAGCCTTCACGGATCTCTTGAACGATAGGAGCATAAAGAGGTATAAGCCTAAGATAATCCTTGGCGGACCGGCCGCATGGCAGATAACAGACAACAATGCGCAGGAGGCTCTCAGCATAGACTCTGTTGTTCTCGGCGAGGGAGAGAAGGTCGTCAAACAGCTCTTCAGGGACGCTGTTGACGGAAGAGAACTGCCAAAAACAATAGAGGCACCAAACGCGGATGTAGAGGACATAGCGCCCATAAGGACTCCGTCCCTTGGAGGGACCGTCGAGATAACCCGCGGATGCGGGAGGGGATGCAAGTTCTGCACACCGACGATGATAAGATTCAAGTCACTGCCCGCGGAGCTCATAGAGGAGGAGGTTGGGGTCAACGTTGAGCATGGAGCGGAGAGGGTAACGCTCCATTCGGAGGATTTTCTACGATACGGCTCAAGAGGCATAAAGCCAGAGGGGGAAAAGGTCGCAGAGCTGTTCGAAAGGATATCAAAGATACCGAAAGGGCTGGGCACTGACTTCGCCAGCGCTTCTAGCGTCGCCTGCGAACCGGAGCTCACAGAGAGGATAGGAAAAGAGTACGTGAACAGGGAAGGGAGAAGCTTCATAGAGCTTGGCATAGAGACTGGTAGCCCGGAGCTCATACAGCAGATCATGCCGGGAAAGGTCTATCCCTTCAGGGCGGAAGAGTATCCTGATGTGGTGACAAAGGCGATAGAGACCCTAAATGATGGAGGATGGACCGTTGTCGGCACTATGATAACAGGGCTGCCAGAGGAAAAAGAGAGCGACACCATAAAGAGTCTGGAACTTCTGGACAGACTGAAGGACATGGACGTGATCGTTTTCGTTCTTCCCTTCATACCCATGGGTATGCTCAGAGGTAACGAGAGCAAGGCCATAGACATGCTGATGGATGATGGCAACAGAAGAGAGCTGCTCATAAGAGGGCTTGAAAAGTCGATGAGGCAGCTCAATAAGGACATAAACGTGGTCAGGAACGGGATAACAAAGAGCCTTTTCGCCAGACTCGCTTTAGGTTTAGCGGTGGATTATGGACTGAAAAAGATGGAGAGCGTAGCGGCGCGGAACGATAACTAATCCCAGAAATCCCTTGTCCTTGCGTACGTGAGCTCCGCCTCCAGGAGCTTGTGCAGGAGTGCCTCCTCTTCGCCCTTCCTTGTGCTCCGCAGGATCCTGGCGGCCGTGGTCGCGCCGACGCCGCTGGCCGCTATCGCCAGCAGCAGGTCCCTGCCGTAGGAGTTGAACAGGTTGGATATCACATACAGGTCCCTGACGGTCTTCTCCTCCTCGGGCGACGGCTCCTTCTTTCTGGCGGCTGCGAGCTTGTCCCTGTCCCAAGGCCTCATGACCGTTATCCTGATGGAGCCGCAGAGAGGGCACTTCGCGGTAGTCACCCTCCTCACCTTTGTGACCTGCTGGTATTTTTTGCAGCTCATGCAGAAGAGCATTATGTCACTGTTCTCCAGCCTCTCCTTCAGCAGCGCCAGGATCTCGTGCTCCGAGCGTAAAGGAGATACGATCTGCTCCTTGGCCAGGCCTATCCTGCTTATCTCCGAGAACGGGGCTATCCTGACATCCCTGCCACCGCTCCTCATCTCTCCAAGGAGCTCTTCGCACTTTGGCACATCGAGCCGCTCCTCGAACATCTCGCGCAGGGCCTCATCGTAGACGGGCGTCCCATCGAAGGCGGCAAATACCCTGTCGCCCAGCTCCCTGAAGCTGGTGCTCTTCCTTATCGCCCCGAAGCGCCTAGCGACGTGAAAGAGGACGTAGCGGAAGTGGTACGTGCCGTTTATCATCGATTCTATGGCATTCCTGACGTCGCCCTCGCTCATGAGGTACTCTGTCATCTTGCGCTCGAGCGCCGCAATCTTCCTCGGCGGCTTTACGGCTATCCTGTACGGGTCAACGCCCACGCTGAAGCTCTCCCCGAACTCTTTCAGCAGCATGGAGGAGAGGTAGCGGGAGAGGGCCTCGTTGGCCAGCGTGCCGAAGCAGCAGTTGACTACTATGACATTCTCATCGCTCTCCACGGTGATGTTCCTGTCATCGCTCTGCCCCTCCATCATACCCTTGCGTATCCTCCCCACCTCCTGAGCGACATCGAACGGCACCGGTATCTCCTCACCGACCCATGAAGGGATGGCAGCCGTGGTCTTCTTCTTCTCGGCTATGACCCTGTCCTCCTCTATCTTGACGACCTCCCACGTCTCGCCCTTGAATATGAAGGTGCTCTGCGGCCTTATGTACGAGGAGACGAAGGCTTCGTCAAGGCTGCCTATCCTCTTGTGCGATGAGTACTGGATCACGGAGAAGGTCCTCTCGTCAGGTATCATGGAAAGGTTTGTGAAGTAATAGTCAAAGCCTTTCCTCCTGAGAAAGAGCGTGTCCTCGCTGGTGCCCACGATCCTCTCATAGACCAGCTGCTCCACCACGGCATCGAAGGACTCCTCTGACAGGTCAAAGAAGGGGTATGCCCTCTTCAGCGTTCCCAGCACTACCTTCCTCGGTCCCTTGCCGTCCGACAGAAGGATGCCTACTATCTGGTTAGCCACGACATCGAGGGGGTTGCGGATCATCCTCGCTCTCTCTATCCTCCCCTCCTCGGCCAGCTTCTTTATCGCCAGTGACTCCACATACTCGTCCATGCTGGTGGCCACTATGGCACCCTCGGAGATCAGGTCCCTGCGGTGCATGCTCCTGCCTACGCGCTGCAGCAGCCGCGTGACCTGCCTCGGACTGTTGTACTGCAACACGAAGTCGACCCTGCCCACGTCTATGCCGAGCTCAAGCGACGATGTACATATGAGCGCTCTCAGCCCTCCGTCCTTGAAGGCCTCCTCCGTCTCTATGCGCACCTCCTTTGACAGAGAGCCGTGATGCACCCATATGTTCTCGTCGTCGATCTGCGATGCGAGATACTCCGCGGTCTCCCTGGTGTTGGTGAACAGGAGCGTCGCCTCGTGCGCGTATATCAGCTCCCTGCAGCGCTTCACGGGATCCTCGAACTCTTTTATGACCTCGACCTTCATCCGCTTTATCCCGCTGACGTCAACTACCTCACACTTCCTCCTGTTCCCGAAACGATCCCTGCCGCACAGGAATTCGGAGACTTCCTCAGGGTTCCCAACGGTGGCGCTGAGCCCTATGCGCTGGATCTCGTTCCTGCTCAGGTTCTGAAGCCTCTCCAGGGCAACGGAGAGCTGCGCCCCCCTCTTGTTGTCAACGAGCTCGTGTATCTCGTCTATCACGACGAACTTCAGGTCCCGCAGATTGTTCTTCATCCGCTTCGCGGTCAGCAGGATCTGCAGCGTCTCCGGGGTCGTTATCATGACCTTTGGTGGCTTCCTCGCCTGCTTGGCCCTCTCCGACTCCGGAGTGTCGCCGTGGCGCACCGCTATGCTCACGTTCAGCTTCACAGCCAGCTTCAGCAGCCTCTTGAGCAGGTCCCTGTTCAGAGCCCTCAGCGGGGTCACGTAGAGGGCAAAGATGCCCTTGCCGTCGTCCTCCAGGGCTTTGCTGAAAAGGGGCAGCATGGCCGCCTCGGTCTTGCCGTAGCCTGTCGGCGCTATCACGAGGACGTTGCTGCCCCCGAGGATCTTTGGTATGGCCAGCCTCTGCGGCTCGGTCTCCTCCTCTATGCCTATCGCCCTCGCAGCCTCAACGACCTCTTCAGACAGTCCTAGCATACCTTCTCCTTATTATGTCAAGGCTGCCCAGAAAGGTGCCGTCCAGCAGGTAGACCTCAACGCTGCTGCTGTCCACGTCCTTGAGTACCGGGCTCAGGAACCTGTCGCCGATGCCCCCGGAGAGCAGGGGGTTGAAGGGCGGAAGGACGGTTATCGTCCTGTTGTCTTTCCTTATCCTCAGCCAGCATGGCTCCACGCTCCTGACGCCGAAGGAGTCCCTGAGCTCCACAGAGGCGTGCTCGTGCCCCATGAACCAGTTGCTTGCCTCCATGACCTCCTCACCCGGATACGCATGCCCGTGGAAAAAGCCGCAGTCGTCAACACGAAAGCCCGTCGAGGGGCAGATCTCTATGCCCAGCTCCGGCAGCAGGACATCATGATTCCCCTGGGTCAGGACTATGCGGTCGAAGCTCTTCTTTAGCCCTTCGAAAAACGTGATCAGGGCCATGCGCTCCTGAAAGACCGTTCTCGGCACCAGGTGCTTAACGTCCCCCAGTATTATGAGACTCCTCAATCCCTCGCGCTCGCCCAGAGCCGTAAGCCTGGAGAGCAGCCTTCCCGTCTGCTCGGGTATGGATATGCCCTTCTCATAGAACTCGTTCTCTATCCCTATGTGGAGGTCACTCACCACCAGGAATTCCCCCGCCACGAGAGCAGGCTCATCGAGAATAGGCCTTATCTTCACGCTTATCCCCATCGGATGGAGAGCTTAAATAGTTGATGCAGGATATCTGCGGATCCTGGGCGTCTGTCCTGGCAGGGAGCTGGTTAACTATTTATACGGAAATACCGCTCATATCACATGAGGAATGCCTTTGTCCTTGTCCTGGGAGTTATGCTCTCTGCCATCGTTTTCTCGCCAAGCCCTGATCCCGCTGCGGCCGGATGGCCGAAAGAATGCACCTCGGTGCTTGCCGGAAAGAACACGACGGCTGACGGTTCTGTTATGCATGGGTACTCGTGCGACGGCGCGGATTACTGCTATCTCTCGTACACGCCGGGAGAAGAGCACAGGAACGAGAGCTACGCCGTGCTCTCCTTCGATGGCCGGAAGCTGGGAGAGGTGCCCCAGGCGGAGAGGACGTACGCCGTGTGGTCGGCCATGGTCGGCATAGACCATGACCTGCCCTCGGGAGGGCTGAACGAGCACGGCGTTTCCATAGCCGAAACGACCATACCCGGGAGAGAGACCCTGTTCAGCGACAGGTGCGTCATGGAGTACCAGAACCTGATGTACCTGACACTCCAGCGCTCAAGGAGCGCAGGGGAGGCAATAGCCGTCATGTCCGGCCTAGTGGACGAGTATGGCTTCAACATGGCTGATGGCGGCGAGTGTATAACCGTGGCCGACCCGGAGGAGGCGTGGGTCTTTGAGGTCTTCGGCCCGGGTGCCGGGTGGACGCCGGAGAGCGGAGAGCCGGGGGCGGTCTGGGTTGCCCGGAGGGTCGGGGACGATGAGGTGTTCGTCTCCGCGAACAGGGCCAGGATCGGCGAGATCCGGAGTGAGGACATGACGTCATCGAACGTTTACTCCCTAGCAAAAGAGCTGGGCCTGTGGGATGGCAGAGATGAGTTCGTGTGGCAAGACGTCTACGGAGAGGACCAGGGCAGGTACTCCAGCCTGAGAGAATGGAGGGTCTTCTCCCTTCTGGCTCCGTCAGAACGCCTGAGCCCCGACGCTGTGAGGTATCCTTTCTCGGTAGAGCCTGACAGGAGGATAGGGGTGAAGGATCTCATGGGCGTATACAGGGACGCCTATGAGGGCACACCCTTCGACCTGACTGAGAACCCAGCATTCTACGTGAACGGCACGAAGAGCCCTATCGCAAGCCCATACGGGCGTAATAACACCAGAGATGACCTCTGGGATCTCCTGGGCATAGAGAGCGAGCGCACGATATCGCAGAGCAGGACAGGATTCAGCTTTATCAACCAGCTGAGAAGCAATGGGCTCAGCGTCATGTGGTTTGCAAACGACTGCCCTGGCACTTCGGTCTACGTGCCTGTCTACGCTGAAGCGAGCAGGATGCCTGAGAAGTGGCTGAGGTGCAATGATACCACTGTTGACGACTCTGCGTGGTGGACCTTCAACCTCGTGAACAACCTGGCGTTCCAGTCGAGATACCAGTATGCTATTGGGGACATACAACAGATCCAGCGCTCCGTTGAAGACGGATTCCTGGCGCAGCAGAAAGCCACAGAGAACACAGCTCTGAGGCTTGAAGGAAAAGCGAGAAACGATTTCCTGGAGAGATACACATATAAATGCGCTGATGAGGCTTTGAGAGCGTATGAGGCGCTTACGAGAGAGCTCATCTACAGATACTACTCGTTCTGAACACAAAGATATATCAATAGTTAAATCCGTTTTGCAGACATGGTCAACGTATGGGGCGAGTATGACAGGGAGATGAGCGAGGAGCAGAGGCTGCTCAAAGAGAGCCTTCTCTCGTGGGCCGAGAAGAATCTCAGCGCTGAGAGGGTCATAAAGATGAACCAGCAGGGCTATCCGTTCCCCAGGGACATAATAAAAGGCCTCGCGGACCTCGGCGTCATAATGGGTGTCGTGCCGCCCGAGCATGGCGGCGCCGGGCTGTCGTGGCAGGATCAGGCGCTGATAGCGGACATAATCGGGTACATAGAACCGAGCATAGCGACGGCCGCAGGCCTGATGG
>DAEG01000095.1 GCA_002495235.1 Euryarchaeota archaeon UBA287
CCCGTCCCTGGTGGCAGGCTCTTCGGCCGCAGCCGCGATCTCCATGGCGTTCTCCTGCGCCCAGCTCTCGCCTCACGGAGGGATATTCATCCTGCCAACCGTTGAGAACTACCCATTCTTTCTGCTAGCCCTGCTTGTGGGTTCTGTGATAACGGCACTTTTGTGCGGTTCTCTGAAAAAGGAGGTGAGTGATGAGAGCGCTGGCCAGCCTCGATATTGAGGCGGATAGCAGGGAGGAGGCCATAGGAAAGGCCGTGCCACGAGAGTGCGTTAGTTCTGTAGAGGGATTCCTGAAGGACGTCATGGCCAGGGAGGCCATCAGCTCAACGGACGTGGGCAATGGCATAGCGATACCGCACGCCAGGAGCCGGAGCGTCAGGGAGAGCTTTGTGTCATTTGTGAGGCTGAGGACTGATGTCGGTGGTGTCAGGTACTTTTTCCTTCTGGGAGCCAAGGAGGACGAGGAGAGGGAGTACATGAGGATGCTTACACGCGTGGCGAGAGCACTGCTGGTGGACAGCTTCGTTGAGAAGCTGGGCAGCATAAAAAGCGCCAGCGAGTTCGAGAGAGCGCTTGAGCTTGCGATGG
Source organism: Euryarchaeota archaeon UBA287 (assembly GCA_002495235.1). Classification (GTDB taxonomy): domain Archaea; phylum Thermoplasmatota; class UBA186; order UBA287; family UBA287; genus UBA287. The sequence continues at coordinate 589 of DAEG01000095.1, forward strand.
AGGCAGTGGCAGATGAGTGATCTTTTGGGTCTTGTTCCTGTAGCGCTTTCAGTGCTTCTGTCAATCCTCGCCGGGAGGAGTCTGAGGGCCACGGGCGAGAGGGCTTTCTCTTCCATGATGGCCGGTGCCTTCTTCGGTCTGTTCTCGTGGTTCTTCTCGGTGTATTTCCTTGGCGGCTGGCTTTTCGTGGTGTTTGGGGCTTTCACGGACTCTCTGATAAAGATAGCAGGGGTAAACCTTAGAAAAGAAAAGAAATACTCCCTCTTTTTTGGTCTTGGCTTTGGGCTAGCCACGAGCTTCCTATCCCTGTTCTACTCCAATGCCTTGTGGCTTTATGGCATCATCTTTGCTCTTGCTGCCATGCTCTTCCACTCTTCAACGTCAGTTATCGCGCACAGCACCGAGGTCTTTAGGCCTCTGCCCAGGTTGTTCCTTCTGTCATTGCTTTACAATATTTTACTGGCGCTCAACTCGTGGGAATCCATCATCATTGCAATGGTGTACGGGATAGTCCTCTTCCATCACCAGTACAGGGCCCTTCGTTCAACTACGGAGTAGGCAGCTGATGCTTTTTTTGCATCGGGAAAAGAGCGTTAAGGCAGGATCGCAGATCGGCTGCAGGCAACGGAGCAATGTGCGTCCTGCGTTTTGGATCAGCAGACCGCAACAGGAGATCACAAAAGCGGAATCCAGGCGTAAAAATCGAAGGGTATAGGTATAAAGAGACTAATACGGTATTACTTTGTGCCTGTGCGGCTGTCTTTTCTGTCCTCAGCACAGGACGAAAAAATGTGGCCGTTCGCAGTCCCGCATACAAAGTGGGGGATCTGAAACGCAGAAGCACCGGAAGGTTAGACAGTATTACCTTTTTCATAGCTGTGCCATCCTGTTCCACGCGTAGAAAATGCGCAGAAAATTATTAAAAAAGGTACGTAAGCAATCAGGAATGGTATACGAGAGACGCTCTGTGCGGTACGGGTGTTCTGGATCTTCCCTGCCTGCGTCAGAGAACTATTTTCACGACCGATATCTAGGGCATCAGCAAGAAATATATCGCTGTGGGACAATAAGGAGTATGAACATTCCCGGAGGAACGCCGCAGCTGTTCGGGGCCGCATGCTTCGCTTTCGGGATGTTCCTTCTCACCTCTCACAGAAGAGAGCTTGGCCGCTTCAGGATCCTCTTTCTGCCTTTCTCCGTGTCCCTTGTCGCATTTTTCATATACTTCCTAAGGAACGTGATCGATCTTCCAGATCCATTTGGCATTCTTGGCAATATCTTTACCTTTCTCATGTGGGCCTCTTGGCTATTCTGCACCCTGCTCATACTGCGTATGATAGAGAAGAGGAGGGCTTTTAAGTGAACTGGTTTCTGCTGTATGCAATAGCAGCCATCACGGTGACCACAGCTAACACATACTTCGTATACAGGATACTCAGGATCGCGAGGAAATCACTGCTCTCAAAGATACTCTACGACCTGCTGGTTGTCGTCCTCTTCCTGTGGCTTCACTCCTTCTCCATAATTTTTCTGCTGATCTCCATGCCCGGGTGGCAGTTCTTCTACTCTATGGTCTACTTTGTCATGCCGGTCTCTGCGCTCTATCTGCTCTGGGACGTGCTGCGCTACGTTCACGAAAAATCAGCTCTGAGATGACGTCACTCCAGCTCCCTCACGATCCTCTTTGCCCTCGGTATCTTAGAGGGCGACATGCTCAGCTCATCCACGCCTAGCCTGACGAGCTCCGGGATGAGATCGGGATCTCCGGCTATCTCGCCGCACACTCCAACCTCTATCTCCTTGTCCTTGGCGGCCTCGGCGACGTGTGCAACGAGCCGCATCACCCGGTCGGCCCTGTAGAGGTAGGAGAGCTCCTCGTTCGTCCTGTCAGCGGCCATGGTGTACTGTATGAGGTCGTTGGAGCCTATGCTGAAGAAGTCTACGTCAAATAGCTCCGCGTACAGCGCCGCTGCTGGTGTCTCCACCATCATGCCCACAGGGGCGTCTTCGAATTCTTTGCCCTCCGCCTTCAATTCGTTCTTTGCCTCCTCAAGCACTGCGTTCGCTTCCCTGACTTCTTCCTCGAGGGCGACCATCGGGTACATGATCCTCAGATTGCCATAGACACCAGCCCTGAGCGTCGCCCTGAGCTGTCTCTTGAACAGATCCTTCTTCTTCAGACACAGTCTTATGCCTCTCAAGCCGAGGAACGGATTTTCCTCCCTTCTTATGCCGAGATAGCTCACCTCCTTGTCGCCGCCTATATCAAAGGTCCTTATTGTCACGGGCCTCTCCCCGAAGAGCTCCGCAACTCTCTTGTAGACAGAGAACTGCTCTTCCTCTGAAGGCTCGCTTTTCCTGTTCAGAAGGAAGAACTCTGTGCGGAACAGCCCTACCCCCTCGGCTCCCAGCTCTGCGGCCTTCTCCGCGTCTTCCAGGCCGCCTACGTTCGCCATTATGCGTACGCGCCTTCCGCTTCTGGTGACCGCTGACAGGCCAAGGCTTTCCTCTCTCTCTTCTCTGTTCTTTTTTATCTTTCTCTTTATCTCTTCTTCGTCCGGTTCAAGTATGACCGATCCGCTGTCTCCGTCGACAGCTATGGTCATGCCCTCTTTTATATGCTCAATGCCCCTGACACCGACGACGGTCGGTATGCCGAGGGCTCCGGCTATTATGCTCATGTGCGATGTTGCGCTGCCCCTCTCCGTCACTATTCCTGAGGCGTTCAGAGCGAGAACATCAGACGCGTTCAGCTCCCTGCCAACCACTATGGCACCCTCCCCGGCGGAGACGCTCCTGCCTTGGACGGCTCTTATGACCCTCTGCGTGACGTCCCTTATGTCCGCGGCCCTCTCCCTTATGTAAGGGTCGTCAACCCTCTCCAGCAGCACCGCGCTCTCTTCGGCGGCGGTCTTTACTGCGTGCTCCGCTGTGAAGCCCTCGCTTATCAGCTCGTTCGCCCTGTCAAGCAGCACAGGATCCCTGAGCATGAGCCTCTGGGCCTCCATTATCCCTGCTTCCTTTCTGTTGCCAAGCTTTTTTCCCAAAGCCTCCAGTTCCTTCTCCGCCCTGTCCAGTCCTTCGTACAGCCTTTTTCTCTCCGTGTCTATGTCCTGCGAGATCTTTTCCTCTATCGCTTCAGGCTGCGCGAATATGAAAGCCCTGCCTAAGGCGACCCCGCCCGAGGCGCCTATCCCCCTGAGGATCATAGCATCGTCCCTGGGTTGATTATGTTGTAGGGGTCGAACACCCGCTTTATTTCCTGCATGAGCTCTATCTCTCTAGGGCTCAGGAACATTCTCATGTCCTTTGTTCTCGCCTTTCCTATACCATGTTCCGCCGTTATAGTGCCGCCAAGCTCCAGGGCCCTCTCATAGATCCTGCGTTTTATGTCCACGAACCTCTCCAAGGCATCGTCCATCACATGCAGGTGCAGGTTCCCATCTGCCGCATGGCCGTAGACCGGTATCCTAGTGCCGTACTCTTTTTCGATGAAGTGCACGAACTCTATCAGCTTCCCTATGCTGTTGGGAGGCACAGAAACGTCAAGAGTGTCCAGTGCGTGTTCCTTAAGCGCCTCGTATATGTTACTCCTCACCTTGAGGAGGTCATCCTGCTCCTGCCGTCTCTCGGCCATGATGACGTCCTTTCCTTCAAGCATCTCGCTCACCTTCTCACATTCTGCGTATGTCGCCTCCTCACTGCTCTCCGCTATTATCATCATCAGCTGCGCTTTTCCGTCGCAGGGCCATCTCAATCCCAGGTGCTCCGCGGACGCCTGGATCCAGTCGTTCTCCACGTACTCGAGGGCCAGAGGCATTATTCCCCCGCGCAGGATCCTCGAGACGGTTCCTATTGCCTCCTCCTCGCTGTCGAAAGGGACCACCAGAGTGACGCTTGATCCAGGCCTGGGGTATAGTTTTAGCGTGGCTTTTGTTATCATACCAAGAGTGCCCTCACTCCCTATGAAGAGATCCATGAGGTCATAACCGGTGTTGTCCTTCAGCAGTTTTCCTCCCATCCTGAGCACAGCGCCGTCCGTCATAACCACTTCAAGGCCTTTGACGTAGTTCCTCATCACGCCGTACTTTACTGCCCTGGAGCCGCCGGCGTTGCAGGCCACCAGCCCCCCGACCTGTGCCCCCTCATCCCCGGGATGAGGAGGAAAGAAAAGATTGTGTCTCTCGCTCTCCGCTAGCAGCTCGCCCAGCGTCACGCCTGCCTCCGCGGTGCACATGAGGTTCTCTTCGTCTATCTCTATGCCCTTCATCCTCTCGAAGGACAGGACGATGCCCTTCTTCGTTGGCACTGCTCCGCCGACCAGGCCGGTCCCACCGCCCCGGGGATACACTGGCGTTCTATTCGCATAGGCAACTTTCATGACCGCGGACACCTCTTCGGTGCTGGCCGGTTTTACCACTATCACGTCCCTGCACGGCTCTGTTAAGACCCCCTTTGCGCTCTCATCCCGCAGATATCCGTCTATATTGCTATCCAGAACGAAGTCGCTGCCAACGATATTCCTGAGCTCTCCGATCATAAGAGAGCAATTCGTTCATGGCTTATTCTTTTTGCTTTGAGCTAGTGCCAGAGCGTGTCGTAGCGAAGGATAGAGGGTAAGCTCAGCCTCTGAGGTCGTACGCGACCATGCCGGAGGGGAGCTTCGGGTAGAAGTCCGTTGATTTCTGGGGCATGACCTCGCCGTTGGAGCTGACCTTCTTCACCTCGTCTATGCCCGTGGGGTGGAGCAGGAAGAGCAGGTTACACTCTTTCCTGTCAACCATCGCTTTCCCCTCGCTTGCGTCTCTCACGTACTTCACGTGGCTCTCTATGTCCTTTATGCCGAAGCCCTTCTCCACCACAAGCCGCTGGAACATTGCCGTGTCCAGCGCCCAGTACTCCTTGCTATGCCCCTGTCCCTCAAGGTCAGGGTTCTTCGGCTTCAGTGAGAGGTACTTCGTTCCATCGTACATGACAAACTCGTGCTTTTCAGGCTCCCTGATCGCTTTTATCTCTGAGATCTCAAACATCTCCCTCATTCTGCTTTCCTCTTTATCCCCGAGGCTTACATCGTAGAACAGTCTGTGGGTCGGCAATATCACCAGCGCAGGGTCCCTCATGTTTACAAAGACGGCCATCTTGTACTCCTGCGGTCCCCTGCCCTTCTCCTTCAGGTACTCTAGGGCCACCTCATATCTGTGATGCCCATCCGCTATCAGCACCTTCTCGTGCAGGAGGTTGTTCTTTATCCGGGAGATCTCTTCTTCGTCGTCTATCCTGTACAGCGTGTTCTTCACTCCCGCTTCGGTGCCTTCAGCTATTCTCTCCACCGATTTTACTTCGATATCCCTCTCGTAGAGAAGGAATATGGGTTCAAGGTCGCACTGTGCCGCTCTCAAGAGCTTAAGGCGATCCTCTTTAGGCTTTGACAGCGTTTTCTCGTGCTTTATGACCGCGCTTTCGTCCAGCCTGAAGATCGCTATGAAGCCCCTGCGCACCAGTTTTTTTCCCTTGTACAGAAACTCCTGTTCCAGTGGGTATATGGCCTCTCTTTCGTCCTTTTTCAGGATCCCGCTCTTCATCCATTCCCTGAGCGCGTTTGCAGCGGATTCGTGGGATTCTCTGTTGAGTATAAGCCTGACATAGCTGTGGGGCTTTTTGTAGTACTCTCCCTGCATGGTCTCTGATATCTTGTCATATGGTTGTGTTATCACGTCGCTTACGTCAGTGAAGGAGTAGCGGAGGCCTCTGAAACCTTTGACCTCGACCATTCAGACACCCAGCGCTTCTAGGACCTTCTGGGCTATCTCGTAGCCGCAGCGCTCCTGCCCCTCTACGGTCTGCCCGCCTATATGAGGCGTGAGCACTACGTTGTTCAGGGTCAGCAGAGGGCTGTTCTTTGGCGGTTCCAGCTCATAGACGTCTATGCCAGCCCCAGAGAGCTTTCCGCTCTTCAGAGCTTCGTATAGTGCCTTCTCATCGACTATGCCACCCCTCGCGCAGTTTATCAGTATAGCCCCTGTTTTCATGTCCTCTATCTCCTTTGCGCCTATCATGCCCCTGGTCGCATCGTTCAGCGGCACGTTTATCGATACTATGTCCGCGCTGGGCAGCAGATCCTCTAATGGAACGATCCTCACGCCCTCTATCTGACAGCCCACCTCCAGGTGTGCTCTGGTTGCTACGACCTTCATTCCCACACCCAGTGCGAGATCTGCGACCTCGCAGCCTATGCCGCCAAGACCGATGATGCCGAGGGTCTTGTCCTTGAGCTCCCTACCCTCGAACCTCTTCTTCTCCCATTTACCTTCCTTGACTGAGATTGTGGCGTTGACAAGGTCTCTGGAGAGCGTGAATATCATGGCCATGACCAGCTCAGCAACGGAGCGCGATGTCGCTCTCGGCGTGTTCATGACCTTTATTTTCTTCTTCTTTGCCGCTTCGACATCTATGTTGTCAAGCCCCACGCCAGCCCTCCCTATTACCTTGAGCTTCTTTGCCTTATCGATCACGCTCGCGGTTATCTTCGTGGCGCTCCTCACTATGACTGCGTCGTAGTCACCTATGAGATCCTCGACGTTCCTCTCTCCCTTCATCTCGACCTCTGTTTTGCTCTTAAGCAGGTCTACGGCGCTGTCCGATATGGGGTCGCAGACGAGGACCTTCATTGCAACACCCCGTCTATCTTTGCTGTGACCTCTCTGACATCCTTCAGCGTAAGGTCCCCCATGTGCGCTATGCGGAAAGTGCTGTCCTTTATCTTTCCGTAGCCGTCGGATATTGACATTTCCTTCAGCTTCTTGTTGAGATCGCTCACGTTTATGTTCTTCGTGTTCTTCACGCAGGTGACCGTGACCGATTCGTAGCCAGGTTCGGCGAAAAGCGCAAAGTTCTTCTTAGCCCAGCTGCGCACGTGCTCGGCCATCTCCACGTGCCTCCTGTACCTGCCTTCTGCGCCCTCCTTGAGCATGTAGTCAAGCTCCGCGCTCATCGCGAACATGAGCGATATCGCGGGCGTCTCCGGCGTCTGTCTCTTGCCTTCGGTGTACTCTATCATGTTGGCGAGATCGAAGTAGGATCCCTTGCCCTTCGCCCTCTTTGACTTCTCCAGCATGGCATCGCTAAGTGTGCATATCGCAAGACCGGGAGGCAGAGCGAAGCACTTCTGGCTGCTGGCGAGAACCATGTCCGCAAGGCCGACGTCTATCTTGTCACCGCCGAGGGAGGAAACAGTATCTACAAGGAGAAGGGCCCCGTGCTTTTTCACCACCGGCGCTAGCTCCTCAAGCCTAGCCCGGACGCCCGTGCTGGTCTCGTTCTGAACTACCGTCACAGCCTCGTAGTTTCCCTTCTCCAGTTTTTCTTCCAGAGCCTCAGGTTTTACAGCCTTGCCCCACTCTATCTCCAGCTTGTCCACCTCTTTCCCGCAGGACTCGGCTATCTTCGCCCAGCGCTCGGAGAACGCGCCGTTCACACAGCACAGCACCTTCCTGTCAACGCCGTTCCTTATCGCGGCCTCCATGAGGCCGGTGCCCGACGAGGTGTAGACACAGGCGTGCATGTCCGTGTTCAGATACTTCTTCAGCTTCTCTATTATGCCGCCATAGAGGTCAGAGAACTCCTTTCCCCTGTGCCCTATCATCCACTGCGCCTGCGCGTCCAGGATCTCCTCCCTAACTTCGGTCGGTCCCGGGATAAACAGTTTTTTGTGCGTTTCACTCCTCACCATGACGTTAAAGCACCTTTTCCGGATATATATTTAACTAAATGAACATGGCAGGTTGGGATCTGTCAGGATCGGGTAAGCGGGATAACAGGCCGCTGGAGCAACAAGGGCAAGCTACGTCCAGAGCCCGAACCAGCCTGAAGACCCCGAATTCTCAGACACGGCGGCATTCAGTGCGTCTATCTCGTTCATGCCTTTGACAGAGTAGTAGTACCAGAAATCCGCGCTGACCTCCTCGGACGGACCTATCGGGAGGCCTATGCGGCCCGCGATAAAGAAATTTGGTTCCTCGCCCGTTATCACCGTTTTCAGATCTCCGTTATAGGTGTAGCACGAGTTGAGGACTATCCTGCATCCTCTGATTCCCGGGAGTCCCCTGAACTCGTTCGAGTACATGTCTGCGTCCTGGAATTGAAGCACGTTGCTGCCACCATGGCCTATGTTGTACCAGTGGGTCACCGTCCCGCTGAAAGCATTCCTTATCCCCAGCTTGGTGTCGAAAGGTCCTCTCATAAGGTCAGCATCTCCCCAATAGCCCATCACCCTGTAGGCTGCGTTGACCGCGGACTGGATCTCAATGCAGGATATGAGTCTGGTGCCCTCGCTCTTTATCACCTCCAGAGGACCAACCTCTCCCGACATCTCGACAGAGGGCTCTCCGTATTCCATCATGCTCTCGATAGCCGCCGCGCTCATGTAGATCACATAGTTTCTTCCGTTATATACGTAGATCTCTCCCGTCTTATCTTGAGGAATGAGCACTTCTGATTTGTCTCCGGTTCTAGTCACGTTCATGTTGGCCAGATCCTCATCGGTTAGTATACCGTACGTCTGTGTGTATACCTCTCCATCCCATTCCATCTCAATCGGCAGTTCTTCCTGAGAGCCCGAAAAACCCGAGATCGACAGCGCAAGCACAAGCAATCCGAGTATCGCCACTTTATAATGCACACATCAGATGTGAAATCTCATATTTATGCATTGCCATCCTTTCTTCTCAAACCTGAAGATATTCTACGGACAATTTCTTTACAATGCATTCCGCCATTGTGCATGGTGAATGTGTGTTGTTCATGTCGCCCGTGTTGGTAGTGGGCTCTGCTTTTTCTAGCGCCCGAGAGTTTTAGAATGCGAGGGGATGATGTGGGGTAAATGCCACGCCAATGCTCGACGGGTGCAGATCTCAGTTCATCACTCTACGATACAATTCCTCGAACAACCCTGCTATCCTCTGCCACGAGTACTGCAGGGAGAGGTTCCTGGCATTCTCCCGCTCTTTGGGGCTAGGTTCAAAGGACATCATCGCCTCTCTCAGCGCGTTCACATCCCCCGGCGGCACAACGATGCCGCAGCCATTCTTCCTGACGTCTTCCGCCATTCCCACAATGCTGCTGACTATCACGGGCGTTCCGCACGCCAGCGCCTCCAGAGCCACGATACCAAAGCCCTCTTGTTCAGCGCTCGTGCTTGGAAGAACGAAGATATCCGAGCTCTGATACCGCCTTATCTTTTCCTCCTCGCTTATCCGGCCAAGAAATATGACATTCTCACCGGCTTTTTTTCTGTACTCGTCCAGGAGTTTTCCTGCACCTGCGACCACAAGTTCAATGTCAAGCCCCCTGACGGCCTCAAGCAGATAATCCAGCCCTTTGTACCTGTGAAACTCGTCCAGAACGCTGAGGAAAAAGGCCTTCTTTCTGTCGTGTCTTTGCCTTTCTGCAGGTTTAAAGTGCTCTGTGTCTATTCCGGGTGGTATTACCTCCATTTTTCCTCTTGTCTCCGGGAATTTCTCCTTCAGCTTTTTTTTATAGATGTCTGTGCTAACGGTTACGGCATCAACTGTTCTGAGGAGGCATGGCATGAGTATCCTGTTGTAGGCCGAGGAAACCACCCTGAGGGCATCATGTGCCACTATGTCGTTGTGATAGGTGAGCACCACGGGTTTATCCCTCATCTTTGAGACGTACGTGCTCACGTCAGCAGTGTAGGGCGTGGGCATGTGCGTGTGCATTATGTCGTAGCTCTCTTCCCTCAGAGCGAATGGGAGAGAGGGCGTTATGTTCGTGTTCGCTACCTTGAACGCGTAAGGGAGAGCTTTCACATCCATGTCCTGCTGTTTTCCTTCCTGCCCCTCGTCAGAGCAGATGATCCTGACGCCATGCCCCCTGCTCACCAGAGCCTTTGACAGCTCATAGACGAAGTTCTCCACCCCGCCAATGTACGGATAAAAGCGTACCGGCGTCTGAACTATTCGCATTGTATCCTATAAGCTTTGAGGGTATTTTTCATCAGCATGGCCACCGTCATGGGCCCAACGCCACCGGGCACTGGAGTTATGGCAGCTGCTTTGTCTTTCACGGCATCAAAGTCCACGTCCCCTACGAGTCTGTAACCGCCCTTCCTCGTCTTGTCCTCGATCCTGTTTATTCCGACATCTATGACAATCGAGCCCTCCTTGACCATGTCCTCCTTTATCATGTTAGCTCTGCCCACGGCGGCCACAAGGATGTCCGCTTCTCTCGTGATGGCGCCGAGATCCTTTGTGCGGCTGTGGCACACGGTAACAGTGGCATTGGCATCCTTGCACAGCAGAAGGGCGGCCAGGGGCTTTCCGACTATGTTACTCCTGCCCACGATGACGACGTGTTTTCCATCAAAGGCATAGCCGGAGCGCAGAACGAGCTCCTTTATCCCCTGTGGTGTCGAGGGAACGAATCTGGGCTCTCCCGCAAGAAGAAATCCCATGTTTGTGGGATGGAAGCCGTCCACGTCCTTTGACGGGTCTATTGTCTCTATCACCTTTTCCTCGCGTATCTGCTGCGGCAGCGGGAGCTGGACTATTATCCCGTTCGTTCTTTTGTCGCCGTTGAGACTCATCACGATCCTCAGAAGCTCTTCCTCGCTCGTGTCCTTCTCGAGCTTTACGATCTCGCTCTCCATGCCGACTTCGTCGCACGCTCTCTGCTTGTTCCTCACGTAGACCGCAGAGGCAGGATCATCCCCGACAAGCATGGCGGCTAGTCTCGGTCTGATGCCCATCCTGTTTATCTCATCCCTGATCTCATCCTTGATCCGGGCGGCGATCGCGTCTCCATCTATGAGCTTCATGACTAAACATTGAGCTCTGCATATTTATGAATTTGTCCAGTCTCTGTCTTGATAAGCTTAACGTCAGATGACAGGGATGTACAGCAATTGCAGTAGCAGATTTTTAAGCATCTATGCAGCAATCATTTTATACGCGCATCGTCTTTATACTCGTATGAAACAGGCAGTAGTGTTTCTTGCTCTTGTGCTGCTCTTTAGCCTGCCCGTGTTTGCGGTGCAGGCGGATCAGGCGGATGGTCACTTCGTGTCTTTCGATGGGACAGAGATCCACTGGCAGAGCTGGACCGTAGAGGATCCTCTGGCTGTCATCGTCCTTGTTCACGGATACGGAAGCAGCTCCGATCTCTTCACCTCTTTTGTGCAGGATCTCAACGCAGAAGGGATCTCAGCCTATGCCCCGGATCTCAGAGGTCACGGAAGTTCGGGGGGCAAAGAGCTGAGTGTTGAGTCTTTTGATGATTATGTTCGCGATCTTGAGGGATTCGTTGATATAGTGATGCAGCAGGAGGGAACGGACAGGATCTTCCTTCTGGGACAGAGCCTTGGTGGTGACATAGTCCTGAGATACTCTATGGAGCATCCGGAGGATCTAAAGGGCCTTGTTGTGATGGGCCCGGGGGTAGGGATGCAGCTCTTTGGTCGTTCCATACCGCTCAGCGTCATACGTCTGATTTATCCCATTCTCAGGGTCATGGGCAGGCTTCTGCCCGGCTTTTCCATACCCGTTCCAGGGATCAACAAGAACATGAACATGAAGATGCTGGCTGAGAACGCTGGCAACGCTCTTTACCTCTGGGAAAACGTTGATCGCATAACAGTTCCCTGCCTGTTCGTCATGGGGAGCGAGGATCAGGTTGTTCCGCAGGGAGCTCTCAGGGCATTTTACGACGCCGTGCCTTCAGCTGACAAGAGCTTCTCGGTCGTGGAGGGAGCGGATCACTTCCTGTTCAAAGAGCAGAGCGTGGATAACACGGCAGATGCCGTGGTGGGCTGGCTGCTGGAGCGCTACGAATGTCAGTGCAGCGAAGGGGAGTGCCAATGCGACGCAGAAAACCCTGAGATCGCTTTGGTCTCATGAGTTCCAAAAGATGAAGATTCTGACAGAGCTTCAGCGACTGCTAGCAGAGAGAGGGTCTCAGGATAGGGCTGATGCACGAAAGCGAATAGCATAGTTAAGCCTCTCAGGAGACTGCAGCTGGAAGATCATGATCACACCGCGAAAATTTCTCTTACCTGGTCATTCCTCTCTCAAAGACAGGGATTGCTATTATCAGAGTTGCTATCCCGAAGATTAGCATAACTAGGACGTCGTTGTAGACGTTGCCCAGAGTAGCTCCGAACACCATAATCCTGCGCATGGCGTCAACCGCGTATGTGAAAGGAAGCCATTTAGATATGGTCTGCATGAATGACGGCATCATCTGTATGGGGAAGAATATCCCGCTCAGGAACATCATCGGTAGCGTCAGGGTCATTATTATCATGCTCGCCGTCTCCTCATCCTCAGCAACGGATGTGAGGACAATCCCGAGGCCCACAAAGCTGAAGACCCCCAGGAACAGGATGGCAAATATGGCCAGCAGGTTTCCGTAAACATTTATCCTGAACAGGACTATCGCAAGGATTAGCGATAATATGCCCTGTATAAAGCCTCTTATGATCCTGCCCAGCGCCTTTCCTCCTATTATTGAGAATCTGCTTATTGGCGCTGCAAGGAATCCGTTCATCGTTCCTATGTCCTTCTCATAGGCTATTGCCCTCGGTAGACCGGTCATGACGGAAGAGATCATAGTCATCATGAGCAGGCCCGGTATGACGAATTCCACGTAGCTTCCGCCCTCTGTCACGCCTTTAGCCTCAGCCCTGAAGGGTACGACCATCGCCACGGGATTCACACCTATGTTCCTGGCTATTGGCTCTAGACCCATGACAGCATACCTCTCTCCCATCGAGTCTATTATCTGCGTGAGGACCTGTGAAAGCATCTGCGATATCTGAGGGTTGCTGTTGTCCGTTATGACCGTTATGTTCACGGTAGAGGAACGCGTGGTCAGGATCTGAGAGAAATTCTCTGGAATGACTATTGCGCCCAAGGCGTTGCCCTCGACTATCATGTCCCTCGCCTCCTCCTCTGAAGAGGCATTCTTCAGCACCATCATTCCTGACGCGGAGTTTATCTGTTCCAGCGCCTGCACAATGCCTGAGCCCATGGCGCCCGGATCCGCGTTCACCATCATCACCGGGATGTTGCTCACCGAGTTAGTTGACGGGAACATGAAGCTCATCATGGCCATCATTATGAGAGGCATCAGGACCATCATGGCCATGCGCATCTTGCTCCTCCTCAACTCCATAAGATCCTTCCATGTTATCCAGAACGTGTGCGATAGCTCACTCTTTATTCCCATATTATTCACCTCCGTACGTCAGTTTTATGAAAACGTCTTCAAGGCTGGGCTCGACCTCCTTTATCGAAATTATCTTTGCCCCTGTGCTCTTTATGCTGTTTATCACCGCGTCAACAAAGTCCCTGCCCTGACCGGTTATTCTCAGCACGCCATCACTGCTGGACACGTCTCTTACGTATTCCAGCGCTCTGACGGCCTTCAGCGCCCCTGCGCTGTCAGTCACCTTCGCTTCGAGTATGGTTTCTTCGGATATCCTTCTTTTCAGATTCTCTGACGTGTCAAGAGCCGCGATCTTTCCATTGTTCATGATAGCTATCCTGTCGGCAAGAGCGTCAACCTCCTCCATGTAGTGTGTCGTCAGGATCACCGTTATGTTCATCTCCTTGTTCAGCTTTGCGATGAGCTGCCTTATCTCGACGCTGGAGTGTGGGTCAAGCCCGAGAGTTGGCTCGTCGAGGAATAGGACCTTCGGGTAGTTTATCAGTCCCCTCACAAGGTTTATTCTCTGTCTCATCCCCGTAGAGAAGTTTTTCACCCGCTCATTTTTCCACTTGTCCATCTCCACGGTCTTCAGGAGTTCATTGATTCTCTTATCTAGCTCTTTTTCCTCTATGCTGTAAAGCTTTCCGAACAGCCTGAGATTCTCGTAGGGCGTCAGGTAATCGTACAGTATCATCTTCTCAGCTACCAGGCCTATCCTCTTTCTGACCTCTCTCGCATCCCTGACGACGTCTAGCCCGTCTATGATAGCAGTGCCTGATGTCGGTCTCAGCAGGGTCGAAAGCATCCTCAGGGTTGTTGATTTGCCAGCGCCGTTTGGGCCGAGAAAGCCGAAGATCTCTCCTTTGCTGACGGTGAATGACACTCCATCCACGGCCCTGACGCCGTTGCGGAACACCTTGACAAGGTCGTTGACCTCTATGATCTCTGCCATATTCTCACTGCTCGGGTTTATAGCATTTTGACTATTTAAGGCATTCTGAGCTCACAGAGCATCGTCTGAAGGCAGACGGCATATGTACAGAGTGCCGCCAGTGGAAATTATTACAGAGGGCTAGGGTCCTTTTTTTTCTTTATCATGAATAGTTTTGTATATCTGCTCTGTTTCATCTTTTTCTTCTGAAGGTGATCTTTGCTGTTATGATCCTGTCACTTCTGAAGACCCTTATCGTTATTAGCCACAGGATTACGGCGAACAAAGCCATGTACACTATCCCTGCGATCACGACGGCGTAGTCCCCGAAGAGCAGGGCCCTCGATGCTATCATCGGGTGTGAAAAAGGGATGGCAAAGAGCAGGGCCCTCAGCGCTGTTGGCATAGTCGTGTAGTCACTGAACATCAGCAGGAAGAACGGGATCATCACGAGCAAGGTCACGGGCATTATCATGGTCTGAGCGGACTTCGTGTCCTGCGAGTAGACACCCAGGAGCATCGAGAGCGAGAGCGCTACGAGTATCGCCAGGAACAGGGACACGCCAAGCAGGGCATAGCCCAGCACGCCCATAGAGAGACTAGGCATCGATATCGAACTGTTGGGCGTGATCGACCTCATGTAATAGCCGAAGCCCAAGAGATATATGATCGACATTATGAAAGCCACGATGGTCGCTCCGCCTATCTTGCCGAGGATTATAGTGCTCCTGCTAACAGGCAGCGTCAGCAGGGTCTCCAGCGTCTTGTTCTCCTTCTCCATCCCCATCGATGTTATCACCATCTGGCCAGCGAACATGATTGCTATCATCAGGATGACCGGGACAAGCACTGATTGCCCCATCAGCAGGCTGGTGATCATCTCAGGTGAGCCCTCGCTCACCACGCCTCTCAGGACTATGAAGCTCTTTGGTCTCACGGGGTTGAGTATGTTGCTGGGTTCCGTGCCGGGGTAAGCTTCCCTTACATATTCCTGTGCTATAAGCTCGTTTATCACGCTCACGGCAACTTGCGTCTTCGCGCTGTTTGTGGTGTCCATGATGCCAAGCCCCCTCACAATGCCGTAGACATCGACGTCCGCCCCCTCCTTGTTGTCTATCTTTTCCCCAAAGCCTGATGGTATGACGAGCAAGGCGCTGGAGGAATGATTGTCAGCGATCTTAAGCGCATCCTCCGTGCTCTCTGTGCCCAATGTGGTGAGCGCTACATTCTGCTGTGAGTTGAGAAGCTCTGTAAGCTTCTTCGACTCCGCGCTCATGTCAAGATCGAGAAGGGATATTCTCACCTCCTGTTTCATTGCCTCGCTCTGGACGTTCCCTATCACATTTCCCAGTATCGCGAACATGAATATCATCAAAAGCATGCTGGCTATCATCTGCCCGGTCATGAGCTCTTTGACCTCCTTGCGTAGGAGGTTTGTCAGGTGGCTCATGATACCACCTCAATAAAGACGTCCTCTATGTTCTTTGCTCCGTATTTCTTCTTCAGCTCTTCAGGCTCCCCCGTCTCAACGATCCTGCCCCTGTCTATCAGAGCTATCCTGTCGCAGAGAAAGTCTACCTCCAGCATGTTGTGCGAGGAGAGGAGCACCGCTGTGCCCTCTTTTGCAAACCTTTTTATGGTGTCCCTGACCTCCTTGGCATTTATCACATCAAGGCCGCTGGTGGGCTCATCAAGGACGGCGAGCCTTGGGCGCATCATTAGCGCTCTTGCGACAAGAAGCTTTCTCATCATTCCTTTGCTGTATGTCGATACCTTGTCATTCAGCCTTTCTCCAAGACCGGTGAGCTCCGCGGCCCTCTTCACCATGCTCTCTCTGTCCCTCCCGCTCGCAAAGAACTCAGCCATGAACCTGAGGTATTCCGTGCCCTTGAGATTCTTGTAAGCCCCTGCGTCCTCCGGCAGGTAGCTTATGAATTTCCTCACTTCAGAATCCTCTTTCACAACATCATGCCCGAATATGGAGACAGAGCCCTCTGTGGGCTTTAGGAGTGTTGACAGTATGCGCAGGGTCGTTGTCTTTCCAGCACCGTTCGGTCCTATCAAGCCGAAGATCTCGCGTTCCTCAACAGAGAATGTCACGCCATCTAGCGCGGCAATCTTGCCGAATGTTTTTCTCAACCCGTCGACCACAATGGCTGTCATTGCTTCCTGTATGGACTGGCTTCTTATATATTCTTGCGCTCTGAAGTGCAGCTCCAGGTCAGCCTGAAGGCGATTCAGCCATTGCCCCCATCCACTCCAGGATCTCGGGATAGAATGACTCAAAGTCAGGATATTTATCCCTGTTCCCTTCATATTCACCGAGCAGATCGTAGATATCCCTGATGTAAATAAAGCCCATACTCTCATATTCGTTTAAACGCTCTCTGACAAATTCTTTATCGCCCATAAATCTCAAAGAGATCGCTCTAACTATCGTTTCTTCAGCATGGAGACTCCATGGAGAGTAGCTATCTTTTATAGTGAGCATGTCTTTAACAGGACCATATAGTGCCTCATATTCCTCGGTCTCGTTGTAATACTTTTTCACTACTGGTTTGACAAATCGATGGCTGAACTCATGATATGCAGTGAGCTCCACCCCCCTGAACACCGGCAGGTCGTTTTCAACACCAAAGGGACCTATGAGAGCTATCAGCTGCGTATCCTCTCCCTCTCCAAACATAGCAGAATATCCAAAGTTCCATGCCAGCGGCATCAATATTATCTCGTAGCTCTTTGCCTTTCTTCCGAAATAGTTCTCTATCTCTGATCTACATGCCTTTATGCCTGCTCTTTTCACGACCTCATCGTAAAAGTTCATGTGCGAGGTATAGAAGCTCATGAAGTCCGAGACCTTTGCATAATCCCTCATAGCTGCTACAAAGCTATCCCATCTCTTCCATAACGCAGGTTTCATCTTTTCTGGCCAGCTTCCCCATACCGCTGACTCTAGCTCCCATTGCCCTACCTTATGCTCTAGCTCTGGAGGATCCGATAGGGATACCATACAGTGGAAAAGATCGTAGTAAGACACGCCCGCCTCTTTTAATTCGTTGAGAGCCCCAACTGCCTCATGCTCCCTGTATTCTGAGAAGTATCTGTCAAACTCATTCTTGTATGTGTAGTTGTATTCAATCTGGTTGCATAGTTTTATCTCTTCATTTTCATAGTCCTTGTATTCTGAAAAGCGCATGACCGCATATAACAGCTCAATCCTGGGATCAACTTTGGTCTCTACGAGATCGTTATCCCGCTCTATGCAGAGTGGTAAGACCAGCATGAGAGCGAGGATCAGCGATGCCTTCACGTTTTTGAATGTGTCATCCCAAAGTTATAGTTTTCTGCAGCAGATGATTATTACCTGACCGTTCTTTACGCGTTACAGGGCGTGTTGTCTATTGGAGCCAGAGTTGTAATAAAAATGGCTCTTGTGTCGGATGGTATCAAAGGTGAAAAGCTTTAGATATGGACGTCAATTCAGAGATTATGACAATAGACAGGCAGAGGTTTCTAGCCGGAGAAGAAGCGGGAACCTTGAGAGAGGAAACCGAAAAGGCTCTGATCGACCTGCTAAGCGAAGACCGTGACAAAGCGTACACTTTCCGAGAAATAAGCTCACGAATATCTCTCAACAGAGCAATACCCGGGGGAATAGCCTCATCGGTCTACCTGGTTTCAATCCTGGATGATCTCATAGAGGAGAAAAAGATACTCTCCAGGAGAATGGGAAAGAGGACGTATTACGCAATAGCATGAAAGATGTTGCAAATTGGTTGATGTTTCGCCCGACTGAGCTCTGCCGTGTGTTGTTCCAGGCATCTTAGGTACGTTACGCGATATGGGTGGGACCTTCGATATCAAACAATGCCCAACGGCAGTCGTCTCTCAAAAAGTTGATATAAGGCGTCAGCAATAGGCTATGTGGAGGTCTCTGCCGGCGGCGTCGTGGTCAAGAGGGAAGATTCGATCCTTGTGCTTCTCGCTAGGAGGGGCAGGGACTGGCAGCTGCCGAAGGGCATGGTGGAGGAGGGAGAGAGGATAGAGGAAACGGCCGTCAGAGAGGTCAGGGAGGAGACTGGCATAGACGCCAGGATAATAAAGCCTCTGAACAGGATACACTACTGGTACTACAGGGAGGGTGTGAGGATCTACAAGACCGTTCATTTCTTTCTTATGGAAGCCGTGGGCGGAAACACTGAGGAGCACGATCGGGAGATGGACGAGGTGCGGTGGTTTGAGGTTGAAGAAGCCTTTGAGGTCATAGCGTACAGAAATGAAAAGGATCTCATAGAGAAGGCAGAGAGAGAGCTGAGGGGTGATCTGGTTTGGGGGAACTGGTCTTCATAGGTCTGGGCATAGATGATGGCTACATAACGTTGAAGGGTTTAGAGGAGGCAAAGAGGTGCGACAGGGTCTTTGCGGAGTTCTACACCTCCAAGGTATTTAACCTTGATCTTGGAAGAGAGATAGAGATCCTTGACAGGAAAGAGATAGAGGAAGGAAACAGGATCATTGAGGCAGCTAGCAGGGAGAGTGTAGCTCTTCTCGTGCCCGGAGATCCTATGGCTGCCACGACCCACCTTCAGATGAGGCTGGAGGCCATGAAGAGAGGAATAAAAGTCAGGGTCATTTGTGGGGTTTCGATATTCTCTGCGGTGCCCTCCCTGTTGGGGCTGGAGAACTACAAATTTGGCAAGACCGTCAGTATCCCGTGGCCAAGGGAGAATTTCTCTCCGAAGAGCTATTACTACGCGATAGGCGCGAATTACCCGCTGCACACGCTGGTGCTTCTCGATACAGAGCCACCGATGAGCGCTAATGAGGGAATAAGAATACTCCGGGACATAGAGAAAGAAGAGAAGAAAGGCATAATCACAGAAGAAACGCTCGTGTGTGTTGTTGCGAGAGCAGGGAGTGATGACTGTTTCATAAAGTGCGGAAAAGCAGAGGGCATAAAAAGCACGGATTTTGGTCCGACGCCTCACGCCATAGTTGTGCCAGGTGAGCTTCATTTCATGGAGGAAGAGAGTCTGAATTTTTTCAGTTAACAAAACGCCCGTGGCGTGCGCCCGCTGTGAGTTCGTCTAGGTCCATTCCACACATTCCACTGAGTTCTTCGTGAAGCGCTCGGACACGATCCGCAGCTTTATCGAGTCCTTTTCTTTTGAGTGCATCGATCTCTTCATCAACGCTCTGCACTCTTATGGTTGCTACAAGATTGTCAGCGTGGCACACAACCTTCTCTTCTATGGTCTCCGGCATGTAGTTGCCTGACGGGAGCCCGAGGGCCTCTGCGTCCTCTTCATCAAGCCCGCCGCCTATGTGTCTCTCTATTATGCGAACGATCCTTTCGTCGATCCCGAGCTCTCTGGCTATCTGTGCTCCTACAACAGCGTGCCTTATCCCGTTGGTCCTGCTCCTTCCTATGTCGTGAAGCATTGCGCCCCGTACAACAAGATCAACATCGACCTCATGCCCCCTACGCGTCAGTGCGTCCGCTATCATAATCGCAACCCTGTCCACCGCCCTGCAGTGCTCTATTACCAGCTCTGTGCATCCTGCCTTTCTCAATATTGACTCGCACTCTTCTTCAGTACTCACTCCGTTCTATCGTGTTGTATTTTTTTATTTGTTTTGTGATTTTATCCTATCAGCACTCCGCCGCGTGACTTTTTGAAGAAGTCTATAACTCCCTCGTACTCATCTACCTTTTTCTTAAGTCTGCCGTTCTCCTCCAGTAGCTGATCCACCCTCTGCTTCATAGACACGTTATCATTTGTGAGATCCTTCATGCTTGCGGACAGTTTCTCTATTCTCTCATCCCTCGCTCTGATCTCTCCCTTGAGCCGCTCAGCTTCTCCCTCCATCTCTGCGAGAAGTCCCTCTTTCAGTTCCTCTCTTCTCTTCAGGAGCAATGAGTTCATGGCATTGATCTCTTCCTGCAGTGACATGTTCTCAGATCTCAGCCTCTGGATCTCAGTCTCTTTCTCTCCCGCGTTCTTCTGGGCCTCGCCGAGCGATTTGGACAACCCGCTTATCCTCGCCTTTAAAGCCTCGCCATCCACCTGTGCTTTTAGCAGCTCTCCCTCTTTAGCCTCCAGCTCGTTCAGGGTCCTGCTGCTCTCTGCCTCAAGGACTTCTCTCGCTCTTTTCAGTTCTTCTAGCTCTGACAGGGTCACTTTGAGAGATTCATCAGTTTTCCTCTTATCTTCACCCATCACAGATAGTTTATCGCGGAGCGTGCCATTCTCCATGGATAGCGACTCCATGGCTCCTTCTCTCTTTTTTAGCTCGAGCTCGAGTTCCCTCACTCTGCCATTCAGGGAGTCTGCCTCATGTCCAGTTCGTTCCAGATCCGCACTGGCGGCCTCAAGTCTGGCCTCCAGTGATGCCGCTCTCTTGCTCTCTTCCTCCAGTCTTGCTGCGGTTTTATCCCTCTCATATCCGAGCTCGTCCCTCTCTCTTCTGAGCTCCTCGTGGCCTTTTAAGAGATCCTCCATCTTTCTTTTCAGCGCTTCATTCTCTCCGGAGAGAGAGATTCTCTCCTCGCGCTCTGTTCGGATCTCCTCGTCAAGATCTGAAATGCGATTTTCATAATCCTTTACAGTTCTCCGAGCGATCTCGGCATCCAGCAGTAGCCTGTTTCTTTCGTCAGATACACGCGACATCTCCGTTCTGAGCTCTTCCAGCTCTTTTCTCAGGGCGCTCGCTCTCTCTTTTAATAGCGAGTTCTCTTTTGTCAGGCCTTCGATGCTTGCGGTAAGATCGGATATTCTGGACTCTCTAACCTCCAGCTCTCTGTTCAGGATGTTATTTCTCTCCATGAGCCTGTTGAGCTTTTCTCCAAGCTGCTTTAGCGTAGCTGCGGGCTCACTGAGCATTGCCCCCCTCCAGGCTCATAGAGGAAGATCCTTGAGCTGATCCATCTGGGTGCTCAGGTCGTTAACTAGAGTTACAAGCTCGTTGTATCTGCTCTCTATCTCTTCAATTCTGCTCTTCAGCTCACCATTCTCTCTTACCAATCCATCGGCCTTCTTCTCCAGTTCGACCTTTTGTGCGTTAAGTTGCTGCACCTCGGCCTCCCTCTCGCTTAGTCTGTTGCTGAGTTCTCTGTTCTCCTTTACGGCATCCTCGAATTTAGCCCTTATCTTCTGTATTCTTTCACCCACTTCATTCATCATCCTTATCACCTCCGATCAGCTCTTTATCAAAAGCTTCCAGCATCTCAAGTAGCGCGTTTTTATCGTTTTCCAGAGAGGCCAGTGATCTCTTGAGCTTCTCATTCTCTCTTGTTAGAAGTTCTGTCTTCTCTATTATGCTTTTCTCTCTCTTTTCTTTTTCTTCAAGCGCAGTTCTTAGCTCCCCTACCATAAGACTTCTCTCGTTGGAAGATTCAGCCAGTTCCTTCAGTCTTACGTCTTTCTTCTGCAGGTTCTCTTCCAGAACGGCGTTTCTGTTTTTTAGAACATTCAGCTCCTCTTTTAATCCCTGCAGCCGGTTGTTCATTTCGTCCGTAAGCTTCTGTCTTTCTTCAGACCTAGTAGAGGAAAGTTTGCCCTCAAGAGCCACAATCTTATTCTCGAGCTCAGCCCTTTCAGATTTTAGTGTCTCAAGAGCACTCTCCCTCACCTCTTTGGCCCTCTCAAGATCGTCTGCGCGTTGCTTCAGCATTTCAATCTCGGCGCCGACTCCGGTTCTTGCCTGCTCCATCCTTTCCTCTGCCAGAACGTTCAGCTCTTCATTCAGTTTCTCCAGTTTGTTCTGCAGCTCTCTGGTCTTTCTCTGCTTCTCGTCCTGTGTCTCCAGGAGTTTTTTGAGTTCATTCTCCCTCTCATTGAGTCGGGTGGAGGTATAAGCAGCGTTCTCTTTAGCACTCTTCAGATCTTTCATCAGGATTTCCTGCTCTTTCAGCAGCTCCTGCACAGTGCTGTCCAGTTCGGCGTTCCTCTTTTTGAAACCTTCTATCTCGTTATCCTTGGCTCTCAGCGCCGTCCTTGCGGCTTCGGTAGCTCTATCGCTCTCTCTCTGGAGATCCTCTGTCCTCTGCTGCAAGGCTTCTTTCTCTTCTCTCAGTCCGGTGAGTTCATTGTTCAGTCCGCTGACTCTGCTATCCAGATCCTCTATCCTCTTCCTGAGATCCTCCGTCTCTGAGATCCTGGCCTCTATCTCCCTGTTCCTCTCCTCGAGCTGTGAGCCGAGATCGTTGATCCTCTCGTCCTTCTCACTGGATTCCCTGGTCAGTTCCTCGATCCTGCTCTGGAGCTGTTCCGCCTCTGTCGTTATGGTATCAAGTCTATCTTCCCTGTCTTTTAAATCGTTCAGAAGTCTCTCCTTTTCCTCTCTCAAACCGGCCACGTTCGAGTCAAGCGCCTCCACCCTCTGGTTGAGCTCCGTGGCGTCTTTCCTGATCTGTTCTTCCAGAGCAACGATCCTGTCCTCCCTGTCTTTCACCTGATTTGCAAGTTCATCCCTCTCTCTTCTGAGATTCTCCATCGCGGCATGAAACTCGGATATCTTGCTCTGCGCTATCTCAAGGTTCTCTCTGAGCTCATTCCCTTCCTCGCTTGCTCTCTGTAGCTCCTCTATCCTCTTCCTGAGCCCTTCCTCCTCTGAGCTCCTGACCTCCATCTCCCTGTTCCTCTCCTCGAGCTGTGAGCCTAGGTCATTGATCCTCTCGTCCTTCTCCCTGGTCAGTTCCTCGATCCTGCTCTGGAGCTCTTCTCTCTCCTCTCTCAGCTGTTCTGTCTCTCTCTGGAGATCCTCTAGTCTCGCTTCCCTCTCTTTCAGGTCTCCAGAGATCCTGTCCTTCTCACTCCTGAGATCCTCCATCTCTCGCTGGACATCTGACAGTCTGCTCTGTGATCCCTCAAGGTTCTCTCTCAGCTCCCTGTTCTCATCGCTGAGCTCGTCATACCTCTTTTTGATCCTGTCAAGCCTTCTGTTGATCTT
>DAEG01000047.1 GCA_002495235.1 Euryarchaeota archaeon UBA287
CTGGCGATAGACCCGCCGCATGTCTTTTTGGATCGGACAGGTCTGGAGAGGAAGAATGAGCATGCTGCGCTCAAAGCAGGACTATCTGGATTCTCTGAAGCGCATGAGGCCTAACGTGCACAAGTTCGGTAAGCGGATAGAGGACGTCACCACGGACCCGAACACGAGAAGGACCGTGGAGAGCCATTCAAAACCGTTCGAGCTTGCCGACACAGAGGGATACAGCGACATATTCACCACCATTTCGTACCTCACTGGCGAGAGGATAATGAGGTTCAACTCCCTGATGGAGACCGGGGAGGACCTTATAGCAAACTCGAGGCTCAAAAGGACCATGTACCACCTCACGGGCACGTGCACCGGCGGGCTCTGCGTTGGGTGGAACGCTATGAACGTCATGTGGGGCGTGACCTATGACATGGACAGAGAGAAAGGCACGGACTATCACGGGAGGCTGGAGAGCTGGATAATAGGAGCAGAGAAGAGGGGGCTCGTCGTCTCCGGAGCTCTAACGGATGCCAAGGGTGACAGGAGCAGGAAGCCGTCGCAGCAGAAGAACAGGGACACTAACCTGCACATAAGAGAGAGAAGAGAGGACGGCCTGATCATAAGCGGGTGCAAGGCCATGATCTGCGGGGTTGCCGCCAGTGACGAGATATTCCTTCTGCCGGGAAGCGACTACGGCGAAGAGGATAAGGATTTCGCTCTAGCCTGCGCAGTGCCCCGTGATGCTGAAGGACTCACCGTAGTGGAGACGAGAAGACCGAGCGACACCAGAGAGCTGGAGAACGGCTTTGACACTCCGGTGGAGACGGGAATAACACAGGCTCATCTGCTGTTTGACGAAGTCTTTGTGCCCACAGAGAGGATATTCATGGCGGGTGAACACCAGTACGCAGGCAGGGTCATCGATTACTTCACAGCCAATTACAGATCGTGCATAGGCGCCTGCGTCGCAGGGCAGGGGGATGTCATGATAGGCGCTGCGGCGATGATGGCCAGGACTAATGGTCTGCCTTCATCTACGTTCAGGGACAAGCTCGTCCAGATGGAGGTGAACAATGAGACCACGTACGGACTGGGCATAGGCGCCATAGCGATGGGAAAGAGACACACGGCAGGCACATGGTACGCGGATCCGCTGCTCGCGCACACTAACAAGGTGCACGTAGCAACCCTGCCCTACGAGACGAAGAGACTGTGTCAGGAGATCGGCGGCGGGATGGTTGAGACGGGCTGTTTCCCCTCGTATGAGGATCTGAAGAGCCCCGAGTATGGAGAAAAGCTCCTCGACATGATCCAGGCTAATCCGGGCATATCTTCGGAAACAAGGGCCAGAGCCGCAAGGCTCTCAGAATGGCTGACTATCGGTGCAGGTGTGCCAGGATGTATGCATGGTGGTGGCTCACCGGACGGGGCGAAGCTGATCATAAGAACAAACACGCCCATAGAAGAGTACGTGGGATACGCCAGAAGACTGGCCGGGATAAAGGAAGAGGTCCCAGAGGTCGAGAGAAAAAAGGCATAAGAACGAGTAAACCAATGGTGGCTCATGGCAGGTGAGCAGGAGCTTGTAAGAAAAGCGGTCATAGAATTCGCGGAGAGGGAAGTCGCACCGCATGCGGCGGAATGGGACGAGGAGGATCTGTGCCCTGTTGATGTGCTCAAGCAGATGGGCCAGCTGGGCTTCCTTGGAACCATAGTGCCTCCTGAGTACGGCGGAACTGGTCTCGGATACACTGCTAGGGCCGTAGTTCTGGAGGAGATAGCCCGTCATTCTGCTGGACTCGCGATGGCCGCCATGACCCACTATCTCGGCATAGAGCCCATACTGAGATACGGAAGCGAGGAACAGAAGCGCAGATACCTGCCAAAGCTGGCTACAGGGGAGTGGATGAGTGGCCTCGCAACGACGGAGCCCTCGGGCGGCTCTGATCTTTCGGGTCAGCAGACTAGCGCGGAACTGAAAGACGGCAAATGGGTGATAAACGGAAGAAAGTGTTTCATAACAAACTTTGACATCGCCGATGTCTGCGTCATGGTCGCCAGAACCGGAACTGACGATAAGGGCAGGCCCGAGCTCTCAGCGTTTATAATCGAGAAGGGAACTCCGGGCTTTGAGCAGGGTCACAGAGAGGACAAGCTCGGCCTGAGGTCCTCAAGCACGGGTGATCTCGTGCTGAAGGACGTGAGGCTGGATGAGAGCGCACTGCTGGGTAAGAGGGGCGATGGGATCAAGATAGCCCTAGGCACCATAGGAGAGGTGGGAAGGCCGGGCATGGCAGCGATAGCCTTGGGCATAATAAAGGGGTGCCTTGAAGAAGGTGTCAAGTTCGCCAGGGAGAGGATCATATACGGGAAGCCACTGACTAACGTGCAGGCTATACAGTTCATGATAGCGGAGAACAGAACGGATTATGATGCTGCAAGGCTCCTGGTTTACAACGCAACATCTCTCAAGGACGCAGGAAACAGATGCGACGTGGAGAGCTCCGTCGCAAAGCTCTACAGCACTGAGGCCGCTGTCAGGTGTGCGGAGAGGACCATAGAGCTCATGGGAGGCTACGGCGTGATGAACCAGTATCCGGTCGGCAGGTACCTCAGAGACGCGATGACCACCATATCGGCCGGCGGGACATCACAGATAATGAAGGTCGTCATAGGCAGTGATTCCATAAGGAAGATGCAGTGATGAGAATAGCCTGTCTTGTGAAGCCCGTGCCTGACCCGGAGCACTACGACAGGATATCCGTAAGCCCGAACGGAACACTGGTGCGGGCAGGCATACCCATAGTAATGAACCCCTCAGACAGGAACGCGCTGGAGGAGGCCCTGAAGATAAAAGAGAGGAGGGGCGGGGACGTCACGGTGTTTTCGATGGCTCCAGACGACGCTGAAGGAGTGCTCAGAGAGGCTGTAGCCATGGGGGCAGACCACGCGATTCTGCTGAGCGACCGAAACTTTGCCGGTGCTGACACGCTAGCGACCTCGTACGTCCTTGCGAAGGCGCTGGAGCGCTTCGGCCCTTTTGACCTGATCCTCGCAGGGAATGAGAGCGCTGACAGCTCCACATCACAGGTGCCGTCGCAGGTAGGTGTGTGGCTCTCCATCCCAGCATTAACCGGCGTGGCGGAAATAGAGCACAATGAAAGCCTCACAGTGCGGTGCAGCAGCGAAGGTGGCAGAGCAGTTTACGAAGTGGATCTGCCTGTGATTCTCGCTGTGAAACGCGGGATAAACAGCCCGAGGTATACGAGCTTCGCCGGCATAATCAGGGCCAACAAAACAGAGATAAAGATAGTCAGAGCAGAGGATCTCGGGTCAGATGCGAGCATGACGGGACTGGAAGGCTCGCCGACAAAGACGCTGAAGACTTCGGTGCTGGACATCTGCAGAAAGGGCGAGTATGTAGAGGGCGACGCTGGTGACATAGCTGACAGGATCATCAACGAGCTGAGAAAAGCGGGGGCTCTGAGAGAATGAGACGGAACCTGCTGGTCTTTGCGGAGCACAGGGATGGAAAGCCCCTGAGGGTGGGGCTCGAGATCCTGTCTAAGGCGAGGGAGCTCGCCGACGAGAGGGACTTCGACTTGTGCGCTCTCATACTGACAGACAGGGTGGATGACGCAGAGGCACTCTCACGGTACGGCGCGGACCTGATCTGTGTCGGCACAGATGAAAGCTTCGGGCATTACGGCCACGGCTTCATCGACACGACCCTTGATGTCGTGAGAGAGCTGGGTCCATACGCCTTCATAATCGGCGCCACGGCACTGGGATCCATGCTGGCACCTGAGGTCGCAGCGCACCTGAGAACGGGCCTTGCTGCACACGTCATAGACTACAGGTGGGACGAGGATCTGATACAGGTGGTGCCCTCCTTTGGAGGCAGGGTGGCAGCAGAGATAGTTACGCGCACCACACCGCGGATGTCCACGGTAAAGCCGGGAACATTTTCCATGATTGAGAGACGGGGAAGAGGAGAGCTGAAAAGCGTAAAAGTCAGAAAGCCCGAACAGGACCGCATCAGGTTTGAGGGTTTCGAACGAATCGAGCCCAAAGGCAGACCGATAGAGGATGCGGGTGTGGTCGTAGTGGGTGGAGGCGGCGTTGAGAGCGAAAAGGACTGGGGGATGCTGAAGGAACTGGCAGAGCTTCTCAACGGAGCTCTGGGATGCACCAGACCTGTCGCTGACAGATCATGGTCGGATGAGGAGCACATGGTAGGAACCAGCGGCAAGATCGTGAAGCCCGCTGCTTACATCGGTATAGGTGTCTCCGGTTCGGCTCACCACACATGCGGTATGAAGGACTCTGGTATTGTGATAGCTATAAACAGGGACAGGAACGCGCCAATATTCGACACCGCCGATCTCAGGATCGTTGCAGATTACAGAGATGTGCTCCCTGCGCTGCTGACAAAACTTCGCGACCTGAAAAAACAGGCCTAGACCTGGTAAACCCCTTCCTGCAGGCACAGTCCTACCACAGATTCTCTAAAGATATGAGGTCACTCATCTGAAGCTCCAGAGGTGGCGTCTTACCGAGCTGCGCTCGGTATCTGCCGAACTTCCAGTTCGGCATCTCACCCAGGCACGGCTGCATCCGAACTGAAATACCCCGATTCAGTCCTTTGGACTGAATCACGATTTCCCCAAAAGAGGGAAATCGGTGTTAAGCCCTGCACAAGCCGTAAACTTCAGACGGATGACCTGTTACCTCTGAAGGAAAGCTTTTTATACCAAACTCCGTTATCCTCTCATGGGCGTGTACGCAATTCTGGGCATAGCAACAGTATTGGTGGTGATCGCGGTTCTCATAGCATGGTTTATCTCGATATACAACCGCTTTTTCAGCCTCAGGAACTCTGCTGAGTCTACGCTAGGACAGATAAGAGTGGCGATGAAGAAGAGGCTTGACATGATAGATCAGCTGCTGGGAGCCGTGAAGAGCTACGCGGCGTTCGAGAGAGACACTATGGAAAAGATTACCCATATGCGAAGCGCCGTGGGGAGCGCCAGCGCTAAGGACATGAGGGATCTTGATGATGAGGCAAAGAGCATACTCGGCAGGGTCTATGCGGTCGCTGAGAGCTACCCTGACCTCAAGACCTCAACGGTGGTTAAGGACCTCACAAACTCGATAGCAGAGCTAGAGAATGAGATAGCAAGGCAGAGGTACACATACAATAACATAGCACAGGAGTATAACACGATGCGTGAGACGATACCATCGAACATCGTCGGCGGCCTCCTGAACCTTAGCAAGATGGACTACCTCGAGCTCGGAGAGCTCAACGTCCCTGAGGTAAGGTTCTGATGAATGAGCGAAAGTTAGTGGCGATCCTATTCATCTCAACCTTTCTGATAGGCCTGCTGTTCTGCTTTCTGCCAAAAGCCTTGCCTGAGGGTGACCTAGTCGTTGAGAGCTATACAGCCATGCTTCACGAGGACGGAACTCTCAAGGAGAGATACGTCTACAGCGTCAAAACACCATTCAAGTACAGGATGTTATACCGGTCATGGGACGATAACCTGACCCTCCAGGAAGAGAGCCAGCCCTACATAAGGCTCCTTGGCATAAGAGCGCCAGAGAGCACACTATCATACGCAAAGGATCATTATGACAGGGTCTCTCTCACAGGCGAAGAGGGCATGGATCTCATCACTACCCTCGGAGCTGAGGATTACATAAGGTCGAGAGCGGAGAGGAATGAGGTCGGGGTCTACAACCCGAAGAGTTTTGATGAAGGGACCTACGTCGTTGAGTACACTTACAGGCTCTTTCCACCGATCCAGCACGACGAAGAGATCTCCCACCTTAACCTGAAGTTGGCTGACGAGCATATACCCTACAAGAGCGTCGTTATAGTCCTGCCCACAGTTGAAAAAGTCTATCCTCACCCACCGATGGATGTGAGAGAGCAGGGCAATTACACCATAATAAGCGGAAGCTCTGGCAGGAATGAGCTTCTTGAGGCAGAGATGCTCATCAAAGGAAAAAGATTTTACGGATATTACATACCATCAGGTGGCGTCAGGGAAAAAACGGAAGAGGCGAACAGAGCGTATTACAACAGGTATAAAGTAAAGAAAGCGCTAGAGCTCTCTGGGGCAATCTACCTTCTTGCGCTGCCTTTCGCCCTTCTTGCCGTATACTATATATGGGGAAAGGAAAAGAGGTACACCGTCCCCAGATATCTCAGCTTTGTTCCAGATCCGATGATGAAGCCCTACATGGTTAACCTGCTATTCAAGAAGAGCGCGTTTGATTTCGATCACGACGGCTTTTACGCGACACTGCTGGACCTCCACAGGAGGGGAAAGATAGAAATAAAGGGGGGAGGCAAGGATCTCTCGATAGAGATAAAGGATGAGAACACGGATGACGCCTATGAAAAAAAGGTCTTCCGCTTTCTGGGATCCTTTTCCGTGAACGGCGTGGTCTCTACTGGCAATATGAAGGAAAAGATCGATAGAGCTGCCAAGGAGGGGGTGAAAGAGCGCACCGCAAGCTATGATGTGTTCTCGGTTGTGGAGGAGGTGACGATGCTTGACAAAAGTTACGCAAAGGGCTATGCAACCAGCGGAAGGCTCAAAATCGCACTCTTCTTTTTCGTCTCCGCTTTTCTCCTGAGTCTCTCGGCGGTTTATGTCGACACCACTGCCATAATCCTGTCTGCCGGATCTTTTGTGGAGATAGGCATGGCGCTCGCCTTTCCAGCCACCCTGTTCGGAAGGTGGAAGGATGACTGGTACATGAGGAAGCTCCAGTGGGACGCTTTCAGGAACTTTCTCTCAGATCTGGCGCTGATAAAGGAGTACAGCACCGAGGATCTGGATACCTGGGGTGAATGGCTGGTCTACGGCACCGCTCTGGGCGTTGGCGAGAACGTTGAGAAAGCAATGAAGGAGCTTAAGATAGAGCTCCCTGAGGTAAGCTCTCTCTATGTATCCTTCCGCCCAATCTTCCACTTTGTTCCCTACACCATGTCCGGTGCCCACAGTTATGGTGGAGGTTTCGGCGGCGGGTTTGGCGGGGGTTTCGGTGGTGGCGGTGGTTTCGGCGGTGGAGGGGCCGGGGGCAGATAGATCTAGAGATACTCACCCCGCAACAGGACACCATTAAACATTTATCCCATCACACCTCTCCTCATTCATGCAGGTCATTTCTTCGGAGATATCAAAAAATCTCGCCGCAAAGGTCGCTTCGGTTCTTGGAGCTGAACCTGTGGGAGTAGAGAAGAGGGTCTTCCCTGACGGCGAGATATACGTCCGGGCTCTATCCCCCCTGAAGGACAGGGTCATCGTCATAGGCAACACGCACCCGAACGAGTCTCTGATAGAGCTCCTCATGCTTCAGGATCTAGCGTCAGAGAGCGCTGACGTCACAACAGTGATACCATACTACGGCTATGCCCGGCAGGACAGGAGATTCCGGGAGGGAGAATGCGTGGCAGCGAAGACCATGGCAAATCTGCTAGAACTCAAGTCGGAGCGAATCATAACCGTCAACCTTCACAAGGACTACATAAGAGAATACTTCAGAACAAAGGTGGAGAACCTGATACCTTCTAGGGAGATAGCAGAGACCTGCAGGGATGTTGATATCGTTGTCAGCCCCGATGCGGGATCTTTCTACCTGGCAGAGGACGTTGCAGAAGAGCTAGGTGCTGAGGCCGCGCACTTCGACAAGGAGCGCATAAGCGCAACGGAGGTGAATAGCGCTTTTGATATGGATGTGAGAGGAAAAAGGATCCTTGTCGTTGATGACATAATCTCGACAGGCACGACTATCGAGAAGACATGCAATATCCTCAAAGATAGAGGCGCGAAGGTCATAGAGGTGGCGTGCGTGCATGGCCTGTTCTTAAAGTCGCTCTGCGTGAGGGCGCACGCATCAGACACCATCGAGAGCAGATGCAGCGATTACACTGTGTCTGGTCTCATAGCCAGAGCCTTACTCGAACTCAAAGACCCCTGAGAAGTCATACTCTTCGCTCTCCTCGAGATACCCGAAGGCGTCTCTCTCATTCTTTATCGAGGTGTACAGCGGCCTGTTTCTCACAACGCCGAGATCCCTTGCCTCGCGGGGTTTTGCTCTCCTCACATGAGGCAGGGATCCATAGTTCCCGTTCCTGACGACCCCATCGACCGTGATGTAGTAGGCGGCACCCTTCTTTCTCTCGTAGGGTTCATACACTGAAGAGAATCTTGATGAGACCAGGTTGCTCATGATGAGCACGCCATCCCCCCTGTTGACGGTGACATGACCGTAATGAGGAGGTATGACGACAATATCCCTTTCCTCAGCTTCAACCAGTATCACGTCATCCACGCTTTCAAAGTCATCGGATCTCTGCAGAAGATAGAATGCCTTGCCCTTCATGACTTCGTACACCTCGGGGTATGCGTCGGGATGGTAGTGGCCCTTTGTCTTTATGTACTCCTCACCAACCATACCGGGCAGCAGTGCAGTTACATCATACCTTATGCTATCAAAAGAGTCAACACCCCTGAACATGTAGTAGAGATCTTTTATCCCCTCGTCCGGCTCCATGAACATGCCTCTCATGTCCTCGAGTTTCCTGACATCCCTCTTGCCTTTGAATCCTGTGAGCTCCATGGTCTCTTCGTCAAACCTCATGCCTATTCCGTAAGAGTTGAGATCTATCATAACGCAAAAGAGACGTTATCACTTAAATTTCTATCTTTTACTCGGATCTCGTGTGCAGACCCAGGCAGTTAAGGCCGGGAAACTAACATCTCCAGCCACGCTTCACGGAACGTAACCATCTAGCCTTTTATACAAAAAGAGCCTATCATCTTCATGGATACAAGAGACGCGCATCTCAAAATCAGAGAAAGAAAGCCTCTGATACATCACATGACAAATGTCGTGGTGACAAACCTCACGGCGAACCTCACCCTCGCCATCGGTGCGCTGCCTGTGATGGCATATGATAAGGAAGAGGTGGAGGAGATAGTGGACAGGGCGGACGTGCTGCTGTTGAACATAGGCACGATAACACGAGAACAGCTCGATAGCATGCTGTTGGCGGCAAAGCGCGCCAGGGCTGATGGCAAGAAGATAATTCTGGATCCTGTGGGCTGTGGCGCCAGCGCTCTCAGAAAGGAGGCTGCGGACAGAATAATGGCTGTTGGCACGGACGTGGTAAAGGGGAATTTCGCTGAGATCTGCACCCTTGTCGGCAAGAGCGCAGAGATGAAGGGCGTTGAGAGCGAGGAGGGAAAGACGGAGGTGGCCATAGAGGCCGCTGAGACCCTGTCAAAGAGATCATCATGCACCATAGCCGTAACTGGCAGGGAGGACGTTGTCTCAAACGGTGTTGGGACGTCAAGGGTTGTGGGTGGCAGTGAGATGCTGAAACACATAACTGGTTCCGGCTGCATGGCAACCACGGCCATAGCCTGTTTCCTTGCCGTAGAAGAGCCGTTCTATGCCGCCATGCATGGTTTAGAGCTGATGAAACGCTGCAGCGAGGATCTGACCTATGATGGCCCTGCGAGCTTCCAGCAGGCCTTCCTTGACCGCGTCTTCTCATTCCCAGACACGAGGGCCAGGGCATGAAGCTCTGTGTCATAACAACCCGGAATGAACGCTTCACGCATGAGGACATAGCCAGGTTCGCCGTGGAGGGCGGGGCAGACTGTGTACAGTTCAGGAAAAAGGAAGGCTCAACCAGGGATATGGTCGATCTCGCCTTGAGAGTAAAGGACATAGTGAGTGGCAGGACGACGTACATAGTTGATGACAGGATCGATATCGCCATTGCGTGCGGTGCTGATGGTGTTCACATAGGGAAAGAAGACATGCCTCTCACTCTCGCGAGACGCATCTACCCCGGGAAGATCATAGGATACTCTGTCACTAACCCCCGGGAAGCTAAAGAAGCGGAGGATGAGGGCGCGGGCTATCTCGGTGCCGGGCCGGTCTTTGCGACAAAGAACAAGCCTGGAGAGAGAGCGATAGGGCTGGAGGGTCTGCGCGCGATATGTGAATGCACGAATGTACCCGTCATCGCCATAGGAGGAATAAACCTGGAGAACGTGAGGGACGTCATGGATGCTGGAGCGAGCGGTGTTGCCGTGATCTCGGCGGTCG
>DAEG01000083.1 GCA_002495235.1 Euryarchaeota archaeon UBA287
GAGGCACTATCACCTTTTCCAGCTTGTCATAGAGATCCCGCGCATCCTCGTCATCGCTGACCTCTCTTCCCTCCTCGGCCTTTGCTCCTATGGACCATCCGGTGACCCCCTCTATGTGACCCTCGAGCCACCAGCCATCCAGCGTGCTGAAGCTAGGCACACCGTTCAGAGCAGCCTTCATGCCTGAGGTGCCTGAAGCCTCGTATGGCGCCTTTGGCGTGTTTAACCACACATCTGCTCCGCTGACCATGAGAGCTGCCAGGTTCACATCATAATTCTCAAGGAAGGTTATTTTCACATCCTCGCCCAGCGTCCTCATGGCGCTGTAGACCTCTCTTATGCGTTCCTTGCCTTCGGCGTCCTTGGAGTGAGCCTTGCCGGCGAATATTATCTGAAGCCTTCCCTTTCCTATGGTCCTGAGCCTCTCAAGATCATAGAGGATCAGCGTCGGCCGCTTGTACTTTGTGAACCTTCTTGCAAACCCTACGGTGAGAGTGTGGTAGTTCATTCCTGCGTTCCTTGTCCTGTTCGCCGTGTCTATGAGCTCTTTCTTTGCCAGAAAATGGGCCGTCTGCAACTCCTTCTGGGGAAGTACTATCGCCGCTCTCAGCAGTGAAGGATCAGCCCTCCAGCCAGGCATGTACCTATCGAACAGGTCCCGCATGTGGGCCGAGGCCCAGAACTGGTGCCTCACGCCGTTCGTTATCGAGTCTATTGGATAATCCGGGAACATGCTCCTTGACACCTCCCCGTGTTTCTTCGCAACACCGTTCACATAGTGGCTGAAGCGCAGGGCGAGCAGGGTCATGTTCAGTTTGTCGTTGGTTCCGTTGGAGCATATGAAATCTATGGTCCTGTCATCAACATACCCGCCCAGGAGCTCTTTCACCAGAGCCTTTGGAAAGACATCATGCCCTGCTGGCACGGGAGTGTGCGTCGTGAAGACACATCTCTCCCTCATCTCGTCTATCTTTGCTTCATCGTCTATCGAAGATGCGTATCTCTTGAGCAGCTCCAGGGTGAGAAGGGCTGTGTGTCCCTCGTTCATGTGGTAGGTGCATATATCATAGCCCAGAGCCGAGAGCATTCTCACACCTCCTATGCCAAGCATGATCTCCTGAGAAAGCCTGTACCTCTCATCTCCGCCGTAGAGATAGTACCCCATCTCTCTCACGTCCTGGGGGTTCTTTTCATGGTCCACATCAAGGAAGTATACCGGTATGACCCAGTCGCCGCTCTCCCTGAGGTCGTACCTCCACGCTCTGACGCGCACATCCCTGCCATCAAGCGGCACTGCGACCTCTTTATCCTCCTGGATCAGGAGATCCTCCGGATTCCAGTTCATCGGGAGCTCTGTCTGGTTTCCATCCCTGTCCAGCTGCTGGAAGAGGTATCCCCTCTTGGGTAGCAGCGTCACACCGACCGCGGGTACGCGCAGATCCGCGAAGCTTCTGAGCAGATCACCGGCCAGCACACCCAGACCACCGCTGTACGAAGGTATCAGAGAATTCACCTCAATCTCCATGCTGAAATAGGCTATCTTCCTGTTTTCGAACATCACATGGAGATTGCTTTCCTGAATATAACTGTTCTGCTGCAAAGCGCTCAAAGACCGAACACATCGGCGTGGAAAAAAGGTTAAATCAGCTAGCAGTATATCAAATATGCAGCTCTCTGGCATCGACGAAGAGAACGGGAATGTCAGGGTGTGGACCGAAAAGGAACACAGAGTGTTTGAGTCTCACCCATACTTCTATGTCAGAAAGGAGGAGAGCCTGGAGAACTTTTTAAAGGCGTTTGACGGCGTCGTTGACGTTGAGACACAGATAAAGAGACTTTTCGGACGGGAGCTGGAGGTCTACAGGGTGACCTTCGAGGACCAGAAGAGCATGAACTCCTGCAAAAGAGAGCTGCAGGACTCGGACATATTTGAGGATGACATTCCCCTGACCAGAAGGTTCCTCATAGACCATGGGCTTATTCCCTACAGCGATGTGTCCGTAGATGGCGAAAGGATAAGAACAGACAGAGAGAGAAGCGGCAGGGAGATGAAACTGTTAGCTTTCGACATAGAGACACACACCGAGAACATAATAGACGCGAAGAAGGATCCTATCATTGCGGTATCCCTCGCCACCAGCACCGGCAGGCAGGAGGTCATCATATCGCGGGACGAGAGAGAGGTCATAAAGAGCTTCGTCTCTGCGTTCAGGGAGGAGGATCCTGACGTGATCCTGACCTACAACGGGGACTCCTTCGATTTCCCGTATCTCGTGGAGAGGGCAAAGCAGAACAGGGTATCCCTTGCCCTGGGAAGGGATGGGAGCGCTGTTACAGCAAGAAGAGGGGGGATAAGGGACACGTACACCCTTGCGGGCAGGGACACCGTGGACCTCTACAGGATAGTCGAGAGGGATATGCAGGAAGTCAAGGTGAAGACGCTCGACAATGTGGCTGAATACCTGGGTGTTATGCGCAGGGAGGACAGGGTCCTGCTCGAGAATGACGAGCTATACTCTCTCTGGGAGAAGGGAGAGACGAAGAGGATAGAGGAATACACGCTCGCTGACGTCGTGTCCACGCTGGAGATTGGAAAAAGGCTGCTGCCAGCGCAGATAGAGCTGTGCAGGCTCGTGAAGCAGTTCTTAACTGACTGCTCGCGCATGGGCAGAGGTAGGCAGGTCGAGAGCTATCTCATGTACAAGGCCGCGGAGCGCAACGAGATGATACCAAAGCACAGGTACGT
The DNA here is from genome assembly GCA_002495235.1 of Euryarchaeota archaeon UBA287. GTDB lineage: Archaea > Thermoplasmatota > UBA186 > UBA287 > UBA287 > UBA287. The sequence goes on from DAEG01000083.1 coordinate 2,747, forward strand.
GCAGAGCGAGCACATGTACGAGGGAGGCTATGTCATGGAGCCGGAGAAAGGCATATTCGAGGACGTCGTTGTCCTTGACTTCGCCAGCATGTACCCGAACATAATGATAGCCTACAACATAAGCCCTGACACCTACGTGGAGAGCGGCGATGAGGAACACTGCCACATAAGCCCGTCAAACCACGCGTTCCTTAAAGAGCCGGACGGCTTTTTCAGGCAGATACTCAGGGAGCTCATAGAGGAGAGGAAGAGGCTGAAGAAGAGCGCAAAGAGCTCCGTTGACATGCTCAGGCAGCAGACCATAAAGATACTGACGAATTCCTTCTACGGGTACACTGGCTGGGGCGGAGCCAGGTGGTACAAGCTGGAGTGCGCCGAGGCGACGGCCGCGTGGGGCAGATACACCATAAAGAAGGTGATAGAGGAGGCAAGAAAGCGTGGAATGAATGTCATCTATTCCGACACGGACTCTCTCTTCTGTGTTGAGAAGGGGGACATGAAGAGGTTCGCTGAGGAGATGAACTCCCAGCTGCCACTGGAGCTTGAGGTCAGAGAGCACTACAAGAGGATATTCTTCGCAGGGAAAAAGAGGTACGCCGGGCTTCAGGACGACGGCTCCATAGTCGTCAGGGGCCTTGAGGTCCGCAGGGGTGACTGGTGCGAGCTGGCAAAGAGGCTGCAGGAGGAGATCATAGGAACGATCCTGAGGGAGGGGGACGTGGAGAAGGCAAAGGGCCATGCTATAGAGGCCATAAACAAGATAAAGGGAGGAAAGACGAGCACGGAAGAGATCACAATATACAAGTCGATAACGAGGAGCATAGATTCCTACGAGACGGCGCAGGCGCACGTCGCGGCGCTGAAGAGAGCCATGGACGAGCAGGAGGACATAGAGTTCAGCAACAAGATAGGCTACGTCGTCCTTGAGGGCAAGGGAAGGATAAGCGACAGGACTAAGATGGCGAGCACCCTGAACGAGAAGGACAGGATAGACAGGGACTACTACATAGAGAACCAGGTCGTGCCTGTGGCCCTGCGCATCCTGGAGCACTTCGGGATCGCCAAGGAGGATCTCCTGGGCAAGAAGCAGCAGAGCCTCGAGAAGTGGTTCTCTTAAGAGAGGATCAGATATTCAAGCTCAGTACTGTCGCCAGAGTCAAATTCCTTGAGCTTTTCCGGCGGTGTTCCCTGAGGTATCGCATATAAGGTATACCACAGATAGGCTGGTTCATCTTCGAGATTTTTGACAGAGATCTCTAAAACTCCGGTGCCGCTGACATTGAGATGCCAGGCACCAAACCATCTGCCATGGGCTGTTGTTGATTCACTGATATTTCCATCAGGATGTTTCAACACAAAACTAAGCTCAGCAGCTCCAGCCCTAACAAGCCTCACGTCTGAAGGCTCAGTTATCACCGCAGCAGTGCTTAACTCGCTCCCGGCTCCATTATCACCTCATTTCGCAGGTGTTCTGGATCGTTATTGATAAAGACCTCTTCTCTTATGCTCTCGCCCATTATCTTTTCTCCAGCCCCCAAGCACCCGCAGAGCATCACAAGCACTTGCAGCAGCGCAAAGAGCTTTTTCATAGCATTAGATATGATCAGGGTATATCTTGTTTTCCGCTAGCAGGAAGCAGCAGAGTTCTAGGTTAGGAGAGGATCAGATAGATATCCGCTGGGCCATTACCCCTGTCGCATTCCTCAAGCACTTCAGCGGGTGTTTCGCCTGGTACCACATAGATACTATACCAGAGATACGCAGGTTTTTTCTCGAGGTTTGTCACGTAGACTTCAAGAACTCCCAGATCTTCCACATCAAGGCCGTGATCTCCATTCCAGCCTCCGGTATGGGGTTGTGTCCATTCATTGGTATTGCCATTTGGAAATTTCAACACAAATCTGAGTTTTGCTTTGCCTCTAAAAAACATCATGCCTTCTGAAGGCTCCGTTATATTCAGAGATGCTTTAACAGTTTCTCCCGGTTCTATTATAATCTCATCTCTCAGGTATTCCCATTCTTTACTCATAAGAGTGCTTTCCCTTATGCTCTCCCCTATGATCTTCTCGTTAGAGTCATCATTTGATTCTACGCAGCATGCAAAGATTATAAAGAGCGCCACCAATACGGGAAAGATCCTTCTCATAATGAGGAATATGAATTGGTATATATCTATTCTGCTAGTCATAGACTGCACCAGACTGATGGAGCTCTGAATGACGCCATGCAGATTCTACAGGCTTAGACAGTTCTGCTCTTTATTCCTGTGTGTGGCGCTATGGCAACGACAGGGATAGCAGATATACAGCAAAGGTTGCCAGCCAGTGCTCCTCCTCGTAATGGCCGCTCGCGATGTGAGGCAGCGAGGCTCCGGCGTGCTCTTCCGCTGATTTTTGCAGCACAGCGCTCCTGGGATCCTCCCCGGGCAGCGCTCTGGCTATCTCCAGCATGCACCACGCCCTGCTCAGGTTCAGGCCGTCGAGGTGAACGATGTACGGGTCTGATCGGTCCGTGACTGTGGCAGGTCTGAAGATCTCTCTCCTGTCTAGATCCGGCAGGAATCCCAGCAACCATCCTGAGAATTCTTCTTTCGGCAGGATGCGCTGCATGAGTGCTGCCTCCGTCAGGGACGGAGAGAGGAAGTCATGGCCATCAGGCTCCCACGACGCAGGGCAATCCCTGTCATTCCCGAAATAGGCCGTGCTCCTCTCTATCAGTAGATCCTCGAGCTCTTCATCGCGCGCAGCTCTGGCATGATCGAGAGCAAAGGAGATGCCGAAGGCTGTGTTCGAGTGCATGCCCCCCCTTATGGGATACCTCTGCTTTGGCAGGAAATCTGTGTACAGCTCCTCTGTCTCTTCGGCCAGAGGCTTAAGGTTCTCCTGCCATCCTTCTTCAAATCCTGAGAGCTCATCATAGAGCTTCAAGAGCCAGGCCCAGCCATAGGTCCTCTCAAACGCCGGGTGCTTTCGCAGATACTCTTCTTCCTTCCCTATCCTCTCCGCGCTCAGGTTTTGTTGCAGAACATTTCTTATCTCATCTGCGTCTTC
>DAEG01000030.1 GCA_002495235.1 Euryarchaeota archaeon UBA287
GCTGCGGGTCTTTAGTCAGCTATATATTAGCCATCGGCAGCCTGTGCTGCATGGACTGCACCACGGTGTTTACTAGCTGTGCTTACCCCGGAGCTGCCTTAGGGATACTGTGCGGTGACGCGATAGCGATGATCGCTCCGGCGTTCATGATGGTCTACAAGGTTTTTCTGAGCGTGCCTAACATATGCGCAACGCTGTTGAGGTGCTGCCCGATAGGCGGCTGGTGCGTCTACTGCTGTGAGTCGTCTATAGCGTGGATCTGTAACCTTCTCGTCTCGGCCGTATGCGGCGTTGCACCGGTGGGTGTCGGCGGGATCTGCATGGGCATCAGCGGCATCCTTGCCGTAATCGGATGGCCATACTGTGGAGCATTTGCAACCGCATGCGTGAAAGATCTGAGAGATGCGTGCGTGGTGTGGTGCTGCCTGTAGATCAGGGAAGCGATAGCGGCTGGCTGGCGCTGAGAAGCGCCACCCCCTCTTTTTCTTCTTTTTTTCTTTTTTGTCCTTTTGCCCTTTTGCCCTTTTGATACATGATCCTGCTTTTTCTGGACCGGGCCTGTCTGCAGCGCTCCCGGCGTGAGCGGGCGAGAGTCGTATCATGAAGAGGACAGTGTGCACCCGAGGGTCTCTACGGATCTTTAAGGGGGATCGGAGAGAGAGGATCCATGGCAGAGCTCATCAGAATATCGGTGAGGGGAGGGCTTCTGAGAGGATCGGCCCTGTCCGGGTCTGGAAAAGATCCGGGAGAGCGAATAGGTCCATGACGGGCCTTGACAGCGGATCCTGGTCAGGTCTCGGCCGAAGAAGAGGCATAGTGTAGGCGCTCCTGCCGGCTCTCTCGCGCAGGGCGAGGCCGCTGAGGGGATGCAGGTTGAAGAAGCGGTCGCGAGGTGCTGCCGGAGGATCTACAGACATTCGTTCAGGACGTGCTCGGCAGTCTGGAGGCGCTCAGGATCTGGTCAGTGGTGGCGCTGCCGATAGATGCCTTTTTGGCTCCTATCTGGGCGGTGTGCAGTGAGGTAGGCCTGATGGGCAGCATCCTCGGGCTGGCGCGGATATGAGCGCTCGCCCTGCTGCAGCCGATAGTTCCGTGCGTGCACCGTATCGAGGCTGTGCCCTGTCTGGGCTACATCATATCATGCCCGCGCGCGTGCTGCCAGACGTGTAGGCTCTGCTGCAGCCTCTGCGCTAGTATCTGCGACCGCCTGGTGCCGCTGCTCTGAGCGCCACCTCCGCTCCTCTATTTTTTCTGGTCCTACTATGATCTATGGACAGTTCGCGTTTTTTGATCCCGCCCTTCAGCGCTGCCGGTCCCGGGCGCTCGGTGTGCTCGCGGCGCGGTGGGAAGTGATATATATGAAGGCCGACATATATAACAGAGAAGTGAAAAAATGAGAGCGGTATTCCCGGTCGTTTTTGCGGTCCTGCTCCTGGCTTCCTTGCCGGGCGTCCTCGCGCAGGATGGTGCTGTTACGGGTGTCAGAGAACAGGGTTTCGGCAATCTCGCCAGCCTGTTACCGGCGGCGGTGGACTGCTTCCTGCTGCCGTGTTCTCTGTTCGAGAGTATCTGCTCCTGCTTCAGCCTGCCGTGCTGCTGCCTGCCGTGCGGTTCTTGCTGTTCTCAGTGTTGCCCGTGCTGCAGCGTGTGCCAGTGCTTTCCGGGCTCATTCAGCAGCTGTATCCAGATGTTCACAAGGCTGATGGCTGGGTCAAGATAGGTCTGCACGTGTGGGTCTCAGCCTCCCGGGCTCTGCATGGAATAATACCACACAGGGTTGAGCGTTTTGTCACGCAGCGCCCGGGAGAAACAGAGATATATGACCACTCACATTAAGAGTTGAGGAAAGAAAATGAGGGTAAAGCTGTTCTTGGTGTTTGTTGCGGTGGCGCTTCTCTTGTTAGTGCCCTGCGCTATGGCGCAGGAGGGAACGGCCGGAGAGGTGGCAGAGGCCGTGGCTGAGGTTGTGGAGCCGGTAGCGGCGCCTGCCGGTGTGCTCGCAAGGTACTCCTCCAGTGTGTCGCTCATCATTGACGGGCTGGTCAGGATCCTGCTGAGCCCTGTGTCCTGCACGCTGAAGCTCTGCCTCACGATGCCCTGCTCCCTGTTCTCGATGTGTCTTACGGTGCCCTGCTCTCTGCTTCAGGGCTGTTTAAGCATTCTTTCGTGCTGCCCGTGCTGTGGCCCGTGCTTCACTTGCTGCGGTGATGTCTGCAATAGCGTCTCTGATGTCTGCTGCGGTGATGTGTGCCAGAGCATCTCCGACTCGGCAGCAGGCATGGTCAAGCCACTGGCCGATATCCTAGCGGGCCTCGCCGGTGATGCGGTGCGCGGGCTGCTGAAGCTGCCCGCACCGGCGTGATCCACCCGCGCATGCTGCGCCGGCTTCTATTGTAGAAAGTAATAATAATAGAGCGGTTTAATACCATACGAGCTTTGGGAGGATATGATGAGAGGCAAAATTGGTCTGGTGGCTCTTACCGCGGTGCTCTTTGTTGCGGCATTCCTGCCGGGTGTGTTCGCCCTGCAGAGCGTCGCAGAGGAGGGCGCCGTGGTTGGGGTCAGGGGTCAGGACAGCGGTGGGGGTGCCGGGGCGGCTATGGGGATGTTGACGGCACCGTGCATGAGCATGTGCCAGTCGTGCATAAGAATACCATGCACGCTGTCGCAGATGTGCTGCTCGTGCTGCTGCTCGCCGTGTCTGTCGTGCTGTCAGTGGGGCGTGGGCCTGTGCCTGAATCTGTGTCTCGGGCTGATCAATACGGTGCTTGCGGGGATAGCGGACTGTTTCCAGTCTTTTGGTGACATGTTCCTCTACCTAAAGGCGTGCTGCAGCGACTGGGATTTTGTTGGATTGCTGCTCTCGCTGACAGGAATATGGTTCGAGGCAATCTGCGAGCCTTGCATAAAGTGTTTGGAGTGCATACCCTGTGTTAACTATGTCGTCTCCTGCCCGCGCGCGTGCCTGCAGACGATAGCGCTCTGCTGCGATCGCTTCTGTGCCCCGTTCTGCGTGGCGTGAGCCTCCTCCCCTCTCTCTTTTTTAGGTTCGTCCTCTTCTCCCTTGCCGGCGGCGTGAAAACATTTTTATCCGCTCCGGCACTTTAGTGTCATGACCGTTCTTGCCATAGTGGGCTGCCAGTGGGGTGATGAGGGTAAGGGGAAGGTAACTGACTACATCATGAAGGACTTCGACATCGTCGCCAGGTATCAGGGCGGCAGCAACGCGGGCCACACGGTCGTTCACGGTGACAGGAAGTTCCGCTTCCACCACATACCTAGTGGCATACTGTACAGGGAAAAGACGGCCGTTATGGGGAACGGCATGGTCATAGACTGCGACGTGCTGGGCGATGAGCTCGCCGAGCTGAAGAAGAATGGTTTTGAATGCGGGAACCTCTACGTGAGCGAGAGAGCGCACATAGTGATGCCCTACCATAGACTGATGGACGGTCTGGAGGAAGGGGCGAGAGAGGACAGGATCGGGACTACCAGGAGGGGAATAGGGCCATGCTACACGTCAAAGATCGAGCGCAGCGGCGTCAGGGTCTGTGATCTGGTGGGCGGTGCAGACATCAGCAGGGCGCTGGACGCCGCGGAGCGCAGGTTGAAGAGCTTCGGTGGCGCTCTGGACAGAAGAGAGGCGGAGGAGTACTGCGAGCGCGGCAGGGTGCTTCTCGCGCCATACGTGAGGGACACCTCGCTCATGCTGAGCGAGGGCATGGATGAGGGAAAGAGCGTCCTGCTGGAGGGAGCGCAGGGCACTCTGCTCGACGTGGATCACGGTACCTACCCCTTCGTCACGTCCTCGGCTACAACCACGGGCAACGCGGCGACAGGCTGCGGTATCGCGCCCAACAGGATCGACGGCGTGCTTGGCGTGGCCAAGGCGTACACAACCCGCGTGGGGGAGGGGCCGTTTCCCACAGAGGATCGCGGGCCTGAGGGCAAGCGCCTTCTGGAGCGGGGGGCGGAGTATGGAACGACCACGGGGAGAGCGAGGAGGTGCGGCTACCTGGACATGGTCATACTCAGGTATGCGAAGAGGATAAACGGCCTCACAGCTCTTGCGGTAACAAAGCTGGACGTGCTCGAGGGCATGGACAGCGTAAAGGTATGCGTTGCCTATGAGAGGGACGGTAGAGAGCTCAAAGAGATGCCAGTGAGCCTAGAGAGGTGTGCTCCCGTTTATGAGGAGCTGAAGGGATGGGAGAGGACGTTCGACGGATCGCTTGACCCCCGTGCAAGGGAGTACCTCGGTTTCATCGAGGACCGCGCCAGGACGAAGATCAGCATCGTATCGTTCGGCAGCAGGAGGGATGAGACGATAGAGCTCAAAAGATAAATACCACCCCGCGGATTAACCGATGTGAAGGTTGCTGGGGTATATATCAGGAGAAGAGAGAGCATCGCGGTCGTTTACGACGAGAACGGAAAACAGCTTTTCAGAAGTCTTGGTGACGGTGCTAACTACCACAGCGCCGGTAAAGAGGGCATAGTTGGGCTTGTGAGCAGGATCCTCAAGGGTGCTGGGAGCATAGACTGCATGTGCATAGGTGTTGCGGGCTGTGACAGGGAGAAGAACATGCGGGCATTGGGTGCCGAGATGAACAGGCACTTCAGGGACTGCATGGTCTACAACAATGGGGTCATAGCCCTCGTGGGCGCCAGCGGGAAGGCTCTGGGCTCAAGGGATTCCGTGCTTGTCGAGGCGGACACGGGGTCTGTGGCGGTCGGCGTCAACAGAAGGGGTGAGGTCTTGAGGGTCGGAGGCTGGGGCTATCTCCTGGGGGACGAAGGCGGGGCGTTCGACATAGGCAGGAGAGCCATCGGGCACGCCGCCAGAGCTTATGACCGGTTTGAGAGCGATGACCTGGTCAGCGAGATCCTCGAGGCTCTGGCTCTGGGCGACATGGGGGATGTGATAGACTTATATGACATAGAGGATCCTGTGCAGTACATAGCCGAGTTGTTTCCGGTTGTTTGCAGGAGTGATAGCGAGATCGCGGGTGCGATCCTCGAGGACGGGGCTGAGGCTCTGGCGGCATCGGTCAGAGTGCTTGCTGAGAGACTGGAGATGGGAGATGACAGGGTTCTCTACGAAACAGGAAGGGTGTTTGACGAACAGGTTTACAGGGAGATGTTTGAGAGAAAGACGGAGGGATTCTCCATAGAGAGACCGGAGCACGGACCGGAAGTGGGGGCTGCCATGCTGGCGATGGAAAAACTCGCAGGAAGATTCACGGAACTGGATTAGCGCAGAGGGGGAGATCCTCATGCGGGTTTTGGCAAAGCACCCGATTTTGGCAGAGCCAAAATCATGATTTGCTGTAGGCAAATCCGCTGTTCAGAGTGCAACCCTTCATTTTGAACTCCCGAGGGCTTGCGCCCACCGGCTCTCAAGGCCGGCGCTTTGTCCGAGCTAAGCTACCTCTGCCTAAAGCGAAGACGATTCAAAGGATTTCTATTTTGCTGAAGTAACAGATAAATATGACGAAACCGATTTCGTGCCATGTCGATAGGTGAGGCGCTCGACGGTATAAAAGCATCAGAGATCAGGAGGATGTTCGATCTAGCAGCAAAGCGAAAGGATTCGATCTCGCTGGGCATAGGCGAGCCCGATTTTCCCACGCCGGCGAACATAAAGGAGGCCGCCAAGAGGGCTCTGGACAGCGATGCCACTCACTACGCGCCAAACGGCGGTGTAAGGGAGTTGCGAGAGGCCATAGCTGAGAAGAGCAGGAGGGAGAACGGCATAGACTGCGCGGCAGAAAACGTCCTGGTGACGGTGGGAGCCACGGAGGGGATACTCCTAGCGCTTGCGTCCATAATCGGGAATGGTGACGAGGTCCTTGTGCCAACGCCCGCTTTCCTGAACTATTGCCCATGCGTATCCCTCTCTGGTGGTGTGCCGAGGGAGCTGCCATGCAGCGAGGAGAACGATTTTCATCTGAGCGCCGAGGATGTGAAGCGCAGCATAACCGACAGAACCAAGGCGATCATAATAGCCAGCCCAAACAATCCCACCGGGGCCACACTCAGCAGGGACGAGCTGGAGAAGATAGCACAGGTTGCAGTGAAAAAAGGACTGAAGATCATAACGGATGAGGTGTATGAACGCTTCGTTTACGATGGGATAAAGAGCTCAAGCGCCGCTTCCTTCGAATGGGACAACACCATTACGATGAACAGCTTTTCAAAGACCTATGCGATGACTGGCTGGCGTGTGGGCTACGTCATAGCCAAGGACATATCCAGGATGCTCAAGCTCCACATGTACCTTGTTTCCTGCGTAAGCACTTTCTCCCAGTACGGAGCTCTGGCGGCCGTGAGGGATGGCTATACTAGTGTTGACCGGATGATATCTGAATACTCAAAGAGAAGAGACCTCGTTTACGACAGGCTCAGCTCAATGAAACACATACGAGTGGAGAAGCCGGAGGGAGCTTTCTACTTCTTCCCCAACGTCAGCGGCACGGGCATGAGCTCAAAGGACTTCGCGGACAGGCTCTTTGAAGAGACCGGAGTGGTGGTTGTGAACGGCAGTGCCTTTGGTGAGTGCGGCGATGGTTATGTCCGCATCTCCTACGCCACATCGATGGAGAGGCTCAGGGAGGCTATGGACAGGATGGAGGCTTTCCTGGACAGGATCTGACCGCCCGACTGTCTTCTCCGGCCGTTGCGCACACCGCCGTTCCTCGTGTGCTTCCAGCGGCCGGCCTTTTTGCGCCCGAAATCTCTAGCTCCGCTAGTAACCCGCGCGTCCCGTTGTGAGTCATAAGCCCGACTCAGCCCGCTTCAGGCGGTAGACGGTGCGTGCCGGGTTCTCCACTCGGGTCTGAGGAGTGTCGCCGATGGTCCTCGGTATGCACGGCGGACGGGGTCCATCGAAGCCCGGGCCGATAAGCACTGGAAAATATTTAAGAAGACATCCCAATTCAATCTTATGTCTGTGGTCATGTGCCTTTCCAGTGGTTTTACTTTTGACAGGAGTTATGGGAAGGCCCTTGCCTGCATGGGCTGCTCGCAGTCCTATACCAACCGCGGCACGATAAGGCGCCCTGAATGCAAACGCGGGTCTGAGCTATGATAAAGGTATGTCTTGGGGGGACCTTCGATCCCGTGCATGACGGCCATCTCGCGCTTTTCAGAAGGGCGTTTGAACTCGGTGATCACGTTGTGGTGGGCATAACCTCTGACGGTATGGCGGAGCAGTGGAAGCCCGAGGCAAGTCCGTTCTGTGAGAGGGCAGGAGCGGTATCGGGGATACTGAAGGGATACGGGAAATCGTTCGAGATCATGGAGCTGAACGACAGGTACGGCCCGGCGCTATACGGGGACTTTGACTGCATAGTCGTCTCACCAGAGACTGCTGGAGTCGCCAGAGAGATGAATGATCAGCGCAGGAAAGAAGGGCGAAATGAGATCAGGGTCGTTATGGTGCCATGGGTCCTGGCGGATGATTTCATGCCGATCTCATCGTGCCGCGTGAGATCCGGGGAGATAGATACGCACGGAAAAAGGCTGAAGAGGCTGCGCGTCAAAGCTTACGACGGCGGCGCGCTGGGGCTCTTCGAGATGTTCGATCTTGAGTGCGAGCCCGTCTCCGATGCATGGGACGTCGAAGTGAGGATGACCGTCAGGGACGCAGGCGTATGGGAGAGTGAGAGGCTGGATCTCTCCGACAGGTATGGACGAAGGAGGACCGCCACCCTGTATCACGAGAAAGGAAAGAGGATGGACCGTGAGCTGCTGCTCTCTCTGCTGATTAGGTGTTCGCTGGAGAGGGACAGGAGCAGAAAAGCTATTTAATCAAAAATGCATTGAGCCCTTATGGTAAGAAAGCCGGCAAGAATGTACCGCAGGATAACAGGGCCTGCGTACACCCGCAGGAAATTCATGGGCGGTGTTCCACAGCCAAAGATAACGATATTCGAGCAGGGAGTCAAGAAGGAGCGCGCCGTCAAGGTCTTTCTGGTGGCCCGCGAAGATGCCCAGGTCACGCACAGCGCCCTCGAGAGCGCGAGAGTCACGTGTAACAAGTATCTGGCAGAGGCATGCGGGGCTCAGAACTACTTCATGCGCGTCCGTCCTTATCCGCATCAAGTTCTGAGAGAGCACCGGCAGGCAGTCGGTGCAGGGGCAGACCGAGTGTCTCAGGGTATGCGCCACGCCTTCGGCATACCTGCAGGCACGGCAGCCAGGGTCCACGCGGGTCAGGTGCTGCTCGAGGCCTGGGTCGATGATGACAAGATCCCGGTGGCGAAAGAGGCGTTCAGGAGGGCTAACATCAGACTGCCCCTGAAGTGCAGGATCCTGATACAGAAGGCTGATGGCTCTTGAGCAGCAGATAATAGAGGCTCTGGTTTTCCTGCCTCAATGGCTGACTACGGTCATAATCGCCATGCTCCCGATAGTGGAGCTCAGGGGCTCGATACCCGTGGCCATAGGGTATTTCAGAATGAGTCCGGCCGAGAGTTTTATCCTGTCAGTGATTGGGAACATGATCCCGGTGCCCTTTATCCTATGGTTTCTCGGCCCGGTAGAAAGGCTGATAAGGAGGACGGGCCTTTTTGAAAAGGCGTTCGACAGGCTCTCAGAGAGCGCTTTGAGGCGCACCAGCAAGACCATTGAGGCTTACAAGTTCTTCGGCCTTGCCGTTTTCGTAGCGATCCCGCTGCCCGCGACCGGCGCATGGACGGCATCTCTGGTTGCCTACATACTCCGCATGAGCAGGAGGGATGCCATGGCATCCATCTTCATAGGTGTTATAGCCGCGGGAGTGATCGTGACACTGGCATCCATGGGTGTGTTCTCTCTGTGGGTGTGATGAGAAAGGTTTGGTTTACATCAGTCTTGGGCTATGAGCTTTTCTGTGAGAGATCCCCTGAACACGAGATATAGGAATATAGCTAGAGTAAAGAATACTGTTGCCATGATATATGGTAATGCTATGGGAACCTCTGTTCTTATGAACATCGGAGAAGATATGGTAAACACGATCATCAGGAACATAATCGGTTGTTTCCACTTTTTTGAAAGGAGGATCGTCAGTATTATGAGGAAAGATGCCATGGCTACTGCAGAGGGAAGAGCAGAGAAAAAAATTATCGCATAGCTCCAGAAGCCCGCAGCCATATCCCTTGTGAAGGCAAATATCAGTAGCACATAGATGGAGATAAAGATGCTGGATAGCATCACTGAAGATAGAACCTTGAAGAAGATATAGGTCTCAATCTTATACGGCAGAGATGCTACTACCTGCTCTGAGATGCCATGGGTTCTTTCATCTTCCATCGGCAGAATGATAGCGATAGCTAGGTATATAGAAAAAAAGAGCGCTCCCATCGAGGAGGTCTGCACCATAAGTGTCGGCCCTGCCTTTCCGAGCACTTGAAAAACACTGTATAAGAAAATAGAGATACATCATCGCCACTCCAAAAATCAGCATGGGTGAGTAGAACAGCGCGGTTTTAAAATCATTCAGCAAAAAATTGACAGACCTCCTAGGCATCTTTTTCACCTCCGTATTCATCCCTGTATATCTCCATATACAGATCTTCAAGGCTGGTTCGCTCCAGAACTGTTTTCATGTCTCCTTCAAAAGCCACAGCTCCTTTTTTTAATATCGTAACTTCGTCGGCTGTTTTTTCCACCTCTCCTAGGACGTGGCTTGAAATGATGACTGTTTTGCCTGCGTCTCCGCGCTCTTTCAGGGCATTTCTCAGTTTCACAATCCACACAGGATCCAAGTTGTTTGATGGGTCATCCAGAATGAGCAGTTCTGGATCGCCGAGAAACGTTCTGGCTACAGATATTCTTTTCCCAGGACGGTAATCTTTCCTGAATCCGTCTTAAGCAATCCCATTATTGCCCTGAGGGCTGTTGTTTTGCCTGCACCGTTATGGCCCAGAAGGGCGTGTATTTTTCCCTTTTCAACAGCAAAACTTACGTCTTTTATGGCCTGAACGTTTCCAAAGGTTTTTGATACCTGACGGCACTCCACAGCATTCGTATGTTTACCCTCCCCTTTTCAAAGTAATCTCTTCGCACAGTACATCCTTTCTCATTTCTTAAAGGTTTGCACAGAAAACATCCGATTCTGAAGGCACAATTCTGGCAGTTGTTCTCCCAGAGTCCGATGGAAGTTTTCATGTTCTCTCTGTTTAATTCCAGCATCTTTTCCCTCATATATCGGTAATTGGTATGGTAACAATATTGGTAATATGCGATATTGATTAGTTTTAAATAATAGTGATATACATTCTTGCTATGGACAAGAAAGTAAAAACAGCAGTTCTGGGGGGAATAGGCGGAGGTGCATTAGGATTTGCACTAATCCGGGCGTTTGATTATATTGACAGCACATTTGTAAATTATACGGTAGTTATCGGATTTTTTGCATTCGTGGTGGTATACGCAGTTTTACAAAAGAGGAAAAAATGAGCGAAAAATCTGTACACCGGGTGCTTAGATGAAACTTTGGATGTTGTGAGAAGCCCCAAATGCAAAGGGTGAGTCTGATTTAACAGCTTATTGCAGCCTTCCTGAGAATAGCAGAGCTTCTAAGCGGGATCAGAAAAAAGTTTGTGAACCTAGAAGAGATGTGCAAAACCTGAAAATTTTACCAACGCAATTGTAATTATATGGCAAAGGAGGGAGTTGCAGATCATTTACCTCTAACCCTCATGCCTTTCAGATCGAGATTATGGAAGAAAGAATCATGCCCAAAACCAGAGTGCCATACTGTGGGATATCCGTTGAGCTGAGAGGCTCTCACTTACAACAGATAGGATGGAAGAGCTGGAGAATGACAGTAAATGGCAATAGAGGCTGGGACTTACTCTAAACCTTTGTACAACAAGCTGAAGGACGGGGATGCGATGTCTACACAACGCTCCAAGGAAGTCAAGGTGGATAGCAGAGAGCACCTATGAGACAGCAATAACAGTTTCCATCTCGTAAACCTGTTAAGGATAGATTGGTGCTCTTATGCACCTGAGGAGTATTATTTGGATGTGAGGAGCATAAGAAACAGGGGCATAGAACGAGGTCGGAGGAAAGCTCAGGAGCTATGCTGTGAGGCTTTCTTACAGCTCGTCTCTGTTCTTCTCCATAACCTCTGGAGGCTATACAGCGCTTGCATTCGGGGTTATAACGGATGAGTTAAAGGATCTTGTCTTTGATTGCACTCTTGTGAAGAGAGAGCAAAGCTTTTCCTTTAACACCATTCCGGTCTGCTGAAACGCCACCGCAGTGATAGCTATCTGCGGACAATGAGATCTCGCGACTGAGCTTTTCTGTAATTCCCGAAGAGAGACTAGTCTTCTAATCCGTTCTGCTTTAAAAAATTACTAACGGTTACCTGATGCCTCAAGTTTCTTCAGCTCTCTCAGGAAGCGCTGATGTTTAGAAAGGTTTATTTTTAGGGAGGATAATCGCGATAGGAAGCCGGGGTGACAGAGCGGCAATGTGATCGCCTGCAGAGCGATTTTGTGTCGGTTCAACTCCGACCTCCGGCACTCAAAAACAAAGGTTATAAGCAAAAAATCCATTAAGCGAACGATGAAGATAAAAGATGTCCTCTCGAAAAAGCCTGAGCAGGCCGAGATACGAGGCTGGATATACAGGATGAGGAGCAGCGGCGGGATAGTTTTCGCAACGGTAAGGGATTCCTCCGGCGTTATGCAGGTCACGGTCAAAAAGGAGACAGGGGAGGCATTCAAAAATGCCTCTGAGGCGTCCATCGAGAGTTCCGTGGTGGTCAGTGGAAGGGTAAAGGAGGACAGGCGCGCTCCCGGCGGAGTGGAGATCGAATGCGGCTCGTTCGTTCTGGTATCTCTCGCAGAGAAATACCCCATACAGGAGGATTACAGCACGGAGTACCTTCTCGACATAAGGCACATAGCGATAAGGGCTAGGCGCTACAACGAGATATTCCGCATAAGGTCGAACGTTCTCTGGGCCCTGAAGGACTTTTTTGAGAATGAGGGCTGCTACGAGGTTCAGTGCCCGATGATAGTCACATCGATGGTCGAAGGCGGCTCTGCCATGTTCGAGCTGAACTACTTCGGGAAGAAGGCCTACCTGACGCAGAGCTCGCAGTTCTATCTGGAGGCCCTCATATACTCCCTTGAGCAGGTCTACACCATAGCTCCGAGCTTTCGTGCGGAGAAGTCCAGGACGACAAGGCATCTGACAGAGTTCTGGCACTGTGAGGCGGAGATGGCGTGGTTCAGCAACGAGGATATGATGCGCTTTGAGGAGCGCATGATCGAGCACGTCGTCGGAAGCGTTGCAGACAACTGTGAGGACGAGCTGAAAGAGCTGGGCAGGGATATTGGGTACCTGAAGAGGATAAAGGCTCCCTTTGACAGGGTGAGGCACAGGGACGCGCTGGCCGAGCTCGGTCTGGAGCCGGGCTCGGAGATGGGCACGGACGAGGAATACTCGCTGATGATAAAGAGGGACAAGCCCATATTCATAACGGAATTCCCGAGGAGCAAGGGCTTCTACCACAGGCCCGATCCGGACAACCCCGAGGTGCTGCTCTGCCACGACATGCTCTTCCCGGAGGGTTACGGGGAGATAATAGGAGGAGGAGAGCGCATCTGGGACAAAGGCGAGCTGCTGCAGCGCATAAAGGAATTCAACCTGAGAGAGGAGGATTATTCGTGGTACACAGACCTCAGAAGATACGGCAGTGTTCCGCACTCGGGCTTCGGCCTCGGGGTGGACAGGCTGGTCCGCTGGATAGCGCAGCTGGAGAACATAAGGGACGCCATACCATTCCCAAGGACGATAAACAGGTATTATCCATAGTACCATAAATGCTGTTGGCGGCGAGAGCGCCGATCAAGACTTCAGAGGAATACAAAAAACAAAATATCTCTATCCCGCTCCAGATGATATGTACGAGGGAAGGGCTCTCACGATAGCGGGGTTTGATCCAAGCGGCGGGGCCGGGATACAGGCAGACCTCAAGACCTTTCTCGCTTTGAAAGTCTATGGTGCGAGCGTTGTGACCAGCGTGGCTGTTGAGAACACCAGAGAGGTCAGAGACGTTTTTGACATCCCTGTGAAGATCATAGAGGAGCAGATAGATGTGGTTCTCGATGACATCGAGATAGACGCGGCAAAGACAGGAATGCTGTCCAGTGAAGAGATCATAGATCTGGTGGCGGCTAAGGCGAATGGCATAGAGAGGCTGGTGGTCGATCCGGTTATGGTGGCAAAGACGGGGGGCAGGCTGCTGAAAAAGGAGGCCGAGAGGGCCATGATAGAGCGCATCGTGCCTATATCGTATGTGATAACCCCCAACGTGCCCGAGGCTGAGGTGATATCCGGTATCCGGGTCAATGACGAAAAGAGCGCGCGAGAGGCTGCAGTGAGGATACACGAGCTCGGGGCAGAGAACGTGGTGATAAAGGGAGGGCATCTGAGTGGCGAGATGAGCAGTGACCTTCTATACGATGGCAGGGAGTTCACCCGCTTTGAAGGCAGAAGGATCGACAGCAGGAACACCCACGGCACCGGCTGCACGTTCTCAGCAGCCATAGCGGCATCTCTGGCAAAGGGCAGGGCGGTTGATGAGAGCATAAGCGTGGCGAAGAGCTACGTGCAGAAGGCCATAGAGCTAGCGCCAAAAAACATCGGCAGAGGCTATGGGCCGCTCTACCACGCTGTGTCTGCGCTGCATTACGAGGGCGTGATGGCGCCCACGGATTACGATTCATGGTTCTCAAAAAACAGGAATGTATTTGCCTCGGAGCTCCAGGCCCTCAGAAGAGCGATTGGTGAGGTGCCGGAGAGGTCTGTAGCCGTAGGATCCGGCACCGCCCTGTTTGAGTCAGAGCTTGGCATAAGGGAGGGGGTTGAGATCAGCCCCTACATGGCGGAAAAGGCCTCCCGCAGGGGCGTTAAGACAGCCGTTGGCAGTGCCTACTCCCTGCCGTACGGGGATGAGAGCATGGATCTGGTCCTGTTCTGCACTTCGCTGGATTACATGGAGGATCCGGAGAGAGCGATAAGGGAAGCTCACAGGGTGCTGAGTCCTGGCGGGGCTATAGTGGTCTCCATACTGCCAAGAGAGGGTTCGTATGCGATGCTCTACGATCTGGCCAGGCTGCAGGGAGGGTACGATCCGGAGCGCTCCCCGAGGGATCCGTTCCCCCTGGCTTTCCTTGAGGGTTCAGAGTGGCTCTCTGTCGAGAGGGTGGAGGCTGTGCTGGAGAGGGCAGGTTTCAGGGACATAGAGCACACACAGACGCTCACGCGCCACCCAAGATACAGCAATGACACCGTGGAGGATCCTCAGAGTGGTTATGACTGTGGGGACTACGTCGTGTTGAGAGGGTTTAAATGAGAATTACGGAGGTGATGAGGATGGACGGCGAGCAGGTATGGAGCGGCATAGTCAAGCACCCCTTCGTAGTTGAGCTCTACGAGGGTGTTCTCCCTGATGAGAAGTTCCGTTACTACCTGCTCCAGGATTACGCTTATCTCAACGGTCTGATACGCTCCCTGTGCGTCATCGCATCTAAGAGTGATCGGGACCTGATGCGGCGTGTTCTGTCTCTGGCGCACAGCGAGGTCACGATCGAGATGGAAAACTATCGGAGAATGCTATCCCAGATCGATCTCTCTCTGGCTGATGCGATGAGCGTAGAGCCTGCGCCGACGAATGTCGCCTACACGAACTTTTTGTTATCCAGCGCGTACTCAAAGAGTCCACTGGTGGGTCTGGCAGCGCTGCTGCCGTGCTTCTGGAGCTACGCGGAGATCGCAGAGAGGCACCGGGGCCGCCTTGAGCACAACGGCAATCAGTTGTACAGGCAGTGGGCTTCCGTTTATCTGGCGGATGAAACGAAGGATCTGGTGGAAGAGATCCGGGTCCTTGTCGACGAGGTCGAGGATCCGGGAGATGCGGAGAAAGCATTCATGATCGCCAGCAGGTACGAGTTCATGTTCTGGGAGATGGCTTACAGGCTGGAAGGGTGGAGCATTTGAGCGGTCCGCGGTCATTCTCCGGAGTGCGCAGACATGATCAGAAAATTTGAGATCAGGGATCTGAGAGACGTCCTGGAGATAGAGCGGGAGTCTTTCCCAAAGACGCCCTACAGCATATCCGTGTTACTATACCTCTCCCGTTACTACCGTTTCATGGTTTACGATGAGGACAGGATCCTGGGTTACGTTGTTTACGACACAACCAACGGGCACGTCATATCCATAGCTGTCAGAGCCGAAAGCAGGAGAGCGGGGGTAGGCAGTGAGCTGATGGCGGCGGCCCTGAAAGAGTGTGGCTCTCTGTGGCTAGAGGTCCGGGTAAGCAACGAGGTGGCAAAGAGCTTCTACGAGAAACTGGGATTCAGGGTTACGGGGCGGATAGAGGGTTACTACGGAGATGAGGACGCGCTAATAATGACCAAGGATTAGAGGGCGCCGGTAATCTCCTATGCGGGGCGCAGGATGACGTGATTTAGCACGAGATCCCTCATCTCATCGTAAGTGGACAGGTCCTCCTGCGTGTGATAGATGACATTGTTTCCTAGATACACCTCGTGCTTTGTCAGCGCATAGGACACTATCACGACAAAGCGGTCTCTGAAGCCCGCGGCCGGAGCGAACAGGGCTATTATGAACTTTCCATGCGAGACTGCGCTCACGTTCAGGCCTGCAACGCTCACCAGCGACGAGAGCGCGCCCGTGCTCGGGACTATGGCACCGGTCAGAGGAGTCTTTGCTGTGAAATCGATGTACACGACCTCTCCCTCTCCTCCGTTCATTCTCTCGGTTCTTCTCTCTACATCATCAAATGTCATGTCGTACGAGGACCTGACGCTCCTGATCGCGGTCTGCAGCGCCAGCTCCCTCACTGTGTCTCCCATAAGCCAGCGGGGAACGGGGTAGGAGTAGGTCATTATTATCATGTCTCCCAGGCGCTCTTCGGGCATGTAGGTCCACGCCGCGTAACTGATGCCGGAGCTTATGGCGCTGTCCGTGTTGACTTCAACCCAGCCGTATCTGTCTGCGATCTCCGGGTCGAGGCATCCGATCTCGTCGCTCTCAAAAAAAGCAGCAGCAAACAGGACTGAGAACAGTGCGATGACAGAGAGGATGGAGATCACCGCTATTTTTGACCCCGTTTTCATAGGCAGCACCTGAGCAGAATATCTCTCTGAAGCTTAAATAAATATCTGGTTCGCAGGGCGCCCTTTTTCATGATCTCTCCTGTCTGGCAGATCCTAATGCATCTGTTTCCAGATCACGGGAATATCTGCTCCCTGCCCCTAAAGACCTCTATGATGTCCCCCACCGAGATGCCATTCTTCTCGAACCAGCCCCTGTTCACTTCCAGCGCAGCCGTAAAAGGTCTTCCCGGGCCATGGGGCTCCGTTGTGAGCGGTTCCATGTCCGTTATGTATATTATCCTGCCTCCTGAGTCAAAAAAGGCTATGGACAACGGTATGTACGTGTTCTTCATCCAGAAGGATCCGCTGACCTCATTCACATAGAGGAAAAACATGCCGCTGTTCTCTGGCAGGTGCTCCCTGTACATGAGCCCCTGCGTCCTCTGGCTCATCGTGAGCGCCAGCTCCACGTCAAGCTCTGTCCTTCTGCTGCCCGAGTATATGCGGACTTTTCCACTCTCGAATGTGAGCGGTGTGAGGAAGAGCAGTGCCATGGTCAGAGCAATGACCTTCATCATGAACGGATTGCGCTAGCCCCTTTTATCTTTTACTCGATGATCCGCCTCAGCATGACAGAAGCGGCACAGAACGTGAGTGCGTCGAACAGGAGTATCGCCATTATATCCTCCGGCAGAGAGGCGAGAGCACCAGATACCATGAGCGCTCTCACTGCGTCCACCGAGTAGCTCATCGGGTTTATGACCGCGAAGTATTGAATCGCTTTCGGCATGAGCGCTATTGGGTAAAGTGCGCTGCTCGCGAAGAACAGAGGCATCGTTATCGCCTGTCCTATGCCCATGAACCTCTCTCTCGTTTTCATCAGGGATGCCAGGCACACGGATAACGCGGCAAAACCGGCTGAAGAGAGGAATATAAGAATGAAAGCGAGAACAAAGTTTGGAACGCTCGGAAAGAACCTCACACCGACAAGGAGGGCGACCGGTATTATCACCAGTGCCTGGAATACTGCTCTTATCCCTGCGCTCATAGACCTGCCCACAGCTATGGAGGATCTCGAGGCCGGTGTTACCAGCAGTTTCTTCAGTATGCCGGATTCCCTCTCCCAGACCATGTTAAGGCCGTAAAAGACGGAGATGAAAGTCGTGGACTGCAGAAGCACGCCCGGAGTTATGTACGCAACGTAAGGGATACTGCCCGTATCTATGGCTCTGACCTCGGCCATTATCGGCCCGTAGATCACGAGCCACAGTATCGGCTGAACGGCCCTTGTGTAGAGCTCCGTCCTGTCATGAGCTATCCTTCTGACCTCAAGCTCCATCATGGCCAGTCCGTTTCTGAAAAAATCAATCATGTTTTCTCCTCCTGTTCTCGCCATTCTCTCTCATCCTCACTCCGGCGTATTTCATAAAAACGTCGTCCAGTGTTGGTTTTTCCAGTGCTATGCTGTCCGCGTCAGTTATCTTCCCGAGAAGTTCTGCCAATCCCCTCTCCCCGTTCTCTGTTCTTATGACCACGCTGTTGCCTTCCACAGATACGTCATCGAAGAGCGAGTTCAGTCTGGTGCGCGCATCCTCCGGCTCTCTGGTTCTTATTATTATTCTCTCCCTCTCGACCCTGTCCTTCAGTTCCTCGGGTTGACCTCTTACCACGATCCTGCCGGTGTTTATTATGCCTATCTCGTCAGAATAAAGGTCGGCCTCATCCATGTAATGGGTGTTAAAGAATATGGTGACGTCTCTCTCTTCCCTGAGTCTCTCCAGGGCTGTCCACATGTTCTTTCTCATGCTGGGGTCCAGACCCAGTGTGGGCTCGTCAAGGAATAGTATCTCAGGCTCTGTTATCAGAGCACATGCCATCTCGAGTCTTCTTATCATGCCGCCCGAGTACTCTTTTGCCCTCCTGTTCAGGGCCTCCTCGAGGTCCATTATGCTGCAGGCATCAGCGATCCTTTTTGCCCTGATCTCCCTGGGCACCCCATAGAGCTTTGAGTATATCAGGAGGTTCTCGTAGCCGGTGATGTCACCCCATACACTGGTCTCCTGCGGCACATAGCTTATCCTTCGCCTGATCCTGCCCCCCTCCCTCTCTACGTCCATCCCTAACACATACGCTTTGCCATCTGTCGGAGCTATCTGTGTGGTCAATATCCTCATCAGCGTGGTCTTTCCCGCTCCATTGGGTCCGAGAAGAGCGAACACCTCCCCTCTGTCTACCTCCAGGTCCAGAGAATCCAGGGCTTTTGTACCTCCGGCATACTGTTTTGTCAGTCTCTCTGTTTTGACAGCGCAATTCACTCAGGTAATCGCCCGCGCTCTATTAATTATTATCCAGAAATGATTATTAGGGCGTATCGCGATCAAAATCGGTGAGAGATTTGAGAAAATGGATGATAGCCTCCGTGGTTTTGCTCCTGTTTTTCGTATCCCCCGTGCTTGCTCAGAGCACCGGGGCCAGTCCTGGCTTCAATCAGATGGAAGAGGTCACTCAGGCCAGTCCGACCGGGCCCGTGCCCGCGCATTCCCTTCCTGAGCCCAGAGAGGCGTTGTTGTCCCGGGTGTTGCCCGAGAGTGTTCTCCCTTTTGACGGATCCGGCCTGCTTCTTGATGTGGTGAAGAGGATCTCCGATATCCCTGTCGCAGGGACCGTTTTTTTCCAGTTCGTGGATCCGATGCTGAAGTTGACGCTGGGTGGAGAGAGATTTGATGCTCTGCCCGAGATCTACTATGGGTACAAAAAGGTAGACGTCAACGAGGCTTACGATCTGTGGGCCGAGGGAGCTCTGTTCGTGGACATAAGGCACCCCACATGGTACAATTACGGACACGTAGATGGAGCGGTGAACGCCCCCTTCGGCGTTGATTTTGAAGAGTTTGAGAATGTGACCGGCGCGATAGACAGGAGCACACCCGTCGTGCTGTACTGTCAGGCTAACAGGCCAAAATACGGTGCCGTCCCTCCGACATCCGATGTTCCCGGAGAAGCCGCGGCCTACCTGGTTGGCAGGGGCTTCACTCACGTGTACACGATGGAAGGCGAGATCGAGGCCTGGAAGGGCGCTGGTTACCTGGTCAGCGATCCTTTCCCCATACCACCGGGGTGGAAGATCAAACCAGAAGTGCTTTACGGGTCATGGAAGAGAGAGGATGTAACAATAGTTGACGTCAGACTTCCGTTCGCTTACGAGACATGCCATGCCGCAGGGGCCATAAACGTGCCTGCGGATGACCTTGCCTCATACAAGGCTTTCTTCAAAGAGAACTTCGGTAAGGATGACTTCATCGTGTGCTACTGCAACAGCGGGGCAGGGGCCATAATGAACGTCAAGGTCCTCAGGGACATGGGATTTAACAACGTCTATTCCATAGACGGAGGGCTCATGGCATGGAAGAACGCGGGCTGTCCGATAGAAGGGAGCAACTGTGCGACCTATCCCGAGCAGCTGCCAGACCTTGTCAGGGATGCCAGGAGCGAGAAGACCGGGGCCTCTCCTTAATCCAGCCTGATATCCCTGCCCAAGAGACCTGCGGCGTCAGCCCTGCAGTGCGCGCAGTGGAGCATCTGTTTCATGTATGCTCCGCTGAGCCCCTGACAGATCGCATCTCTTCTGCGGTTGGTGCTCTCATGGATGAGAAGTTATACTGTGGCATCAGAGGTATCACATTCTGAATGAATGCTCCCTCGCGCTTCCCCAGCTCTGCGATCCTTGTTATTTCTCCATCATTTATGCCCGGACTTAGACCGTGTTTATCTTTACTACGATCCCGCTACTGACAGCGCATCTAAGACCCTCAATCTGCTTTTCGATGAGCAACTGCGCCTCTTCCTCACCTCTCAGGATCTCTCCGTTATATCTCACAAGAGAGTATATCTCCGTCCCAACAGCGGGGTCTAAAGCGTTCATTGTTATCGTGAGAGTATCCAGACCTATGTTCAGGAGGTCCTCGATCTTTTCAGACAGCAGGAGACCATCTGTACTCAGGCATCGCTTCAGCTCCGGAAAACGCTCTTTCGCCATCCTGAGCGTTTCGAATGTCTCTTCGTTTGCCAGAGGCTCACCGGGCCCCGCTATAGCCACAACTTTTATGCATGGTGCCCTTTTTGTAGCATCTTCCAAGCGCCCCAGGGCTTCGTCAGGGCTTAGAATCCTGCTGCACACGCCGGGCCTTGACTCATTCACACAGTCGGATCTTCTATCGCAGTAGTTGCACTGGATATTACAATGCGGAGCCACAGGGAGATGAATCCTGCCGTTGACGTGACAAGAGCTCTCATCAAAGCACGGGTGTCCCGCCACCCGCTCTTCTAACGATCGCATCCCATATTATGGATATGTCTGATTAAATCATTTTGCCAGTTTGTGCGCCCGACCGTGCGCATGCCCGGGAGTGAGCCCGCGTGATTAGCCTCAGAGGATCTCTGGTTGTCACAAATGGAAAGAATGACCCGGGACAGTGGTTCCAGCGTAAAAACGGCCAGAGACGAAGCGCCATTGCAGATCTCGAGAATGATAGCACAGGCGGGGCAGCCACGGCCTTCCTTGGCTGTTGATACTATACATCCTGTTTTTATCTCATCATTCCCCGGCACAGCATGGTGGGATATCGTAAACGATAGGATATACCGCTATCTCGATCCTGTAAGAGCCATCCTTTCGAGAGTGCACCCTGGCAGTCCACTCCCCTCTGGCCGTTCCAGTCAGGTTTTTGGCCACGAGCTTCTTGGCGAAGTTACCGTCCGACAGAGACGCGTTCACGATGTTTCCATGTCTTACGCTCGTGTTTTTTGAGTCTGATACGGATATGTCCAGGTCATTCAGCACGCAGGAGCTATCGCAGATCACTTTTAAGACGATCATCTCGGCAGCCTCAGGAACCAGAAATGTATATGATCCCTCCTCGCCTGCACTTGCGTTGCACTGCATTTCCTCATGGTAGTATACGACGATGCCTTTTTTGGCAGCGGCAAAACGCCCTCTGGAGTCTGTCACGCTCAGTGCAGGTTTGTATATCCCGAGGCTGTCGTATGTGTGGTTCACAGAGCTGTTGTTCACACCCCGGGCCACAGAAACCTGTCCATCCCCGAAGTCCCAGTGGAACTCTATCGTGCTGTTGTCGAAACCGCTGGCGAAACCCGTGAAGGTCACAACCGCACCAGCCTCTGCGTCCATGGGCAAGAACGAGAAGGTGGCGGATGCGCCATCCATGGCAATCGCCCAGCATCCAACTGTTTGCTGTAACGCGACCGCGATGCAGATGCACAGGATCGCGCTTCTGCATCTTTTCACCGGGATGTACGAAGCGCTCATCAGCAGCTCCTCTGGTGCTCCGTCAAATCCAGTGCCGATCCTTTCAGAACCGCGATGACATCGGCCGAGCCGTCGATCAGGGCATGTCGCGGTGCAAGCGCAAGGGAGTGGTATAATGCTGGAGAAGGATGATGGATCTGGCTTATTGCGTACGAATGGCGCCCTTCGCTCGCTGACAGTCTGATCTCGCCTTTGTTGTCCGATGTAAAGATCCCCTTCAGTCCGCCGTCCTCGATCACCACAACATCACTATCCGTGTCCAGGTTTGCGATGGTGAATGATGTCTCCTGCGAGGCGTCCAGCCCCAGGATCAGAGCGGAGTTATCGCGGTCGAAGAACGCAGTGCTGACCCGCACATTATCGCAGTCCACGCCGCAGAGGGCCGGCTCAGAGAAGCGCCTCTCATCAATGCCGCCGTTCCACACGCCGTAGAGGCCGTTGGCCGGCATCACCCTTGCCAGCATTATCAGCCCGTTCGCCATCCCGTTGTTGAAGCCCGATCCGTTCGAGTAGTACAGCCCGTAGTGCAGGGTGCCGTTGTCCCAGGCCGGCTGGTAGTTCCGGTCTATGTACGCGAGCACCCTGTCGTACATCCCAAGGTCGCCGACAGCCTTGGCCGCGAGCAGCCCTGCTATCGTCGCCTCTGCGTCAGCGACCAGTATGAACGGGACATCGTACCCGCTCTCGGCGTTCGTGCGTTCAAGGATCCTGGACGCTATGTTCATTATGAACTCGACCGCGCCAAAGCCCATGTACTTCCACAGCCAGTTGGCAAGTGAAACGCTCTGTGTGAAGTAGGCCGTGCCGTCAAGGCAGTATCTGCCGTAGAGCAGTTTGGTGTAGCGGTACACATCGCCGGCCAGCGACGCGTCAAATGGCGACGTGTATGCCGCCTCCAGGAGATTCGCCTCCGGTATCGGTATCGGGATGAATATCCCGTCCTTCCACCGGTAGAGCGAGTGCACAAAAGCGATCGGCAGCCCCGCGCTCCTCGGAGGGACTATGAAGTTGTCCCCGACCCAGCCCAGCCAGTCCTCAACTACCTCTGCGTAATCGGTTTCATGGGCCTCATCGTACAGCCTCAGCCCGGAGCTCCCCAGCATGTTGCATATGTAGAACACGGAGTGCGTCTCGCACGGCACGCCGTAGCAGCCGTAGCGGTTCTCCCTCATCTGCCTGTAGATGGCCTCTGTTATGCTCGTGTGGTTGTAGGTGAACCTGAGAGTGTCGTTGTACGCCAGCGTGAAGTCATCGTCGTACCTGTGATCGTTTGTCACCAGCTCGTACAGGCCGAGCACGGTGTTGAAGTAGCCTGAGTACATTATGTTGGCAGGTGCTATGGGGTCGGGCGAGTAGGGTATGACGCTGCCGTCATTGCCGCTGAGCCCCTCTGTCCAGTCCCACCACGACTGCTTGTCGATGAGCCTCTGGATGAAGCTGTCTATTGTGTACTGGTAGATCTCCCTGTAGGCCGGCGTCCTCTCCGCAGCCATGGCCACAGCGTGCGAGCTGAAGGTGTAGTCGTAGCGTACGTCAGCGCCGAACGCCGCGAACGGCCGCCTGAGCGAGTCGAAGCCTGACGTGTCATTGATCGGTGCCAGCGCCCTGCGATACATCCAGTGTAGCATCCCGAGCTCCTCTTCGCCGAGCGAGGGATACCCGGAGGGATCCAGGGCAAGAAGTCTGTCCACCACCTCTTCCGTGCTGGTCTGTTTTTCTTCACCGATGCTGCTGAACGCCGTTACCAGCACGTACAATGTCAAGAGCAGGGCGAGAAACTTAATGGTTTTTGGTCTCGTTTCTTTTTTCATGGATACACACATCTTTGTGTATTTTTCAGGTTAAATAGTTTTGCTGCTTCGGACGGCGTCGGCAGATACGGTCATAGTACAGGTCGAAGAGATGCCAGGTTTGATACAAATATAAAGCTTTCGTTTGAATTGGCAGAGTTGCAACCGTGGGCCCAAAGCAGAATTCAGGCGTAAAAATCGAATGGTATAAATATAAAGAGACTAATACGGTATTACTCTGCGCCTGTGCAACTGCTTTTTTCCGCCCGCAGCAGAAGGTGTATATCGAGCTGTGACCGCTATTTGTCAGTGCTGGAGCGGGATCTGAAAAAGCAAGCATCAGTAGATGCTCCGTCCTTCAGGGTCCGAGTAGCACGAGAAATGGACGCTGATGTTCTCTTCCTTTTTAGTATACAAACAAGATAGCAGGCACCAAGAGTCCACGGGGTGGATTTCGCCCTGCCAAGGAGAGCTCCGATACCCGATCGCAGTCTTAGGCTGCGTCCATCGTCATGGTGCGCTGCATCTGCAGCAGGTCTTCAACCTCGAGTTGAGCGCCGCCGGACGGATTCGGACCNNCTACCAGCTGAGCTACAGCGGCTCAGTAGTAGATGTAGATAGGTATTTTTAAGGATTTCCTGCATTGCGGATGTGCCATGTGTCTCAAAGATGTATTGAGATAGTGATATATACTGTCTTTTTTATTCAGCCTCATGTACGATCTGGTGGTTATGGGCGCCGGGCCGGCCGGTTTGACATCTGGCATCTACGCTGTGAGGAGCGGGCTTTCTGCTATCGTGCTAGACAATGGTGTAGCAGGAGGTCAGGCGGCCACGGCACCGCTAATAGAGAACTACCCCGGTTTTGAATCGATAAAGGGCATGGAGCTCATGGAGAGAATGAAAAAGCACTGCCTGAACTATTGTGAGATCCTGGAGAACGAAGATATTCTCAACACAAAGAAGAGGGATGCGGGTTTTGTTGTAGAGACCGCCAACAACAGATACGAGAGCAGGGCGCTCATAATGGCGACCGGAGCAAAGCATCGCAAGCTAGACATCAAGGGTGAGGAGGAGTTCCTTGGCAAAGGTGTGAGCTACTGCGCTACGTGCGACGGGTTCTTTTTCAAGGGTAAGGACGTGCTGGTAATCGGAGGTGGCAACACGGCCGCATCGGACGCCATATATCTGAATTCCATAGGCGCGAGGGTGAGGGTCATACACAGGAGCGCTGAGCTCCGGGCAGACAAGGTTCTGCAGCAGAGGCTCGGCTCCGTTGGTGTAAAGGTTCTTTACGACAGGAGGATAGAGGAGATCCTCGGCGATAAAAAGGTCAGGGGGGTTTTGCTATCTGACGGTACGGAGCTGGAGTGTGACGGTGTTTTCATCTCCGTGGGGGAGGAGCCTAACAACGAAATGGCTCAGATGCTCGGGATTGGGATCGATGAGCACGGCCATATAATAACGGACAAGGATCAGAGGACGAACATGCCGTTCGTTTATGCGGCGGGNNGGCAGCATGAAGCAGGTTGTTGTCGCCTGCGCGCAGGGTGCCGTCGCAGCCAACAGCGCATACATAGATCTCAAGAACCCCTACTGGGCCAAAGGCAAGAAATAAAAGCAGGAAGTCAATAGACTGTGTGAAGCTCACAGTGAATGAGAAGGATTACGAGATCGAGGCGAGGGGTAACGAGAAATTGCTCTGGGTGCTGAGAGACAGGCTCAGGCTCACGGGCACCAAGTTCGGTTGCGGCGTAGGCCAATGCGGCTGCTGCACCGTTCTTGTTGATGGTAAGGCCACTAGATCCTGTGTAACTCCCATCAGCAGCGTTGTCGGCAA
>DAEG01000102.1 GCA_002495235.1 Euryarchaeota archaeon UBA287
CCTCCTGAGGGATTGATGGCCCTGCGGATCTTCAGGCCCCAGAGCAGGGAGGAGGCTCTGGAGCGAATCAGGGAGACCAGTGCGGACGAGCGCAGCTATCCGTACATGGTCCCGAAGGCCGTGAGCCTGTGCATCGAGATCAGGGATCTGAATGCGAGGGATGCGAACATACTGAAGCAGGAGGCCCTGTCAAAGGGAGGGGACGCTAGCATATCCATGGCGGCCTACGCCCTGGAGGGTCCGTCGAGGGTGCTCCTGATGGGGTCGCTGAGATCGATAGAGGAGACGGCCGGAAAGCTCGGCGTGCAGCCGATAAGGAGGCTGAAGGACCTGTCGGTGGAGCTGAGGGATTCGGTAAAGAACTACATGGGCACCTCCGTTTTTAGGGCTGGTGACACGGTCTTTGATCGGACGGCGATAATGGGCATACTCAATGTCACGCCCGATTCCTTCTACGATGGCGGGCGCTACACGACGCCGGAGCTCGCGGCAGGCAGGGCTGAGCAGATCGAGAGAGAGGGAGGACACATCATAGACGTAGGTGGCCAGTCGACAAGGCCGGGGCACACCCCGATCAGCGTGGAGGAGGAGAAGGCCAGGGTGATGCCGGCTCTGCGGGCCGTGCTGGAGAACACGGACGTGAGGCTGCCCATATCCGTGGACACGTCAAAGCCCGAGGTGGCCGAGGAGGCCCTCAAGCTGGGAGCGAGCGTGATAAACGACCAGGAGGGTCTTCACGGGAACGAGAGGATAGCACAGCTGGCCGCTGACCACGGGGCCTCTCTCATAGTCATGCACAACAGGAGGGTCAAGGGCACAGACATGATGTTCGATATCCTCGATCATCTGAGGGAGAGCGTCTCCGTGGCGGAGCGCTGCGGCGTGGAGCCTGAGAGGGTATCCGTAGATCCCGGCATAGGCTTTGGGAAGGGCATCGGGGGGGACCTCGCTGTCCTAAGGAACCTGGGCGAGCTCAGGGTGCTTGGCAGGGCCATAACCGTGGGGGCCTCCAGGAAGTCGTTCATAGGCGGAGTTCTTGGGGTGGAGAAGGAGGACAGGCTCGAAGGGTCCGTCGCCATACTCGTGTGCTCCGTGATGAACGGTGCAAACATAGTGCGCGTCCACGATGTCAGAGAGAGCGTTCTCGCGACCAGAACGGCCGAGGCCGTGCTCAGGGCAAACAGTTAAATAACGAGATTCTGATGTTAGGTATGGACGGGATGGAGAAGAATCTCATGGTCGTTCTTTCAGATTTTCGCAGGGACAATTCAGGCGTTGCGGGCATAGTCCTATCCACGGCAGACGGGCTCCCCATAGCCTGCGATCCCCGTGACAGGATGGATTTTCTGTGCGCTGCCGCCGCGGCGATCCACAGGTCAGGCATAAACCTGGGGAACCATCTGGGCATGAAGGACTTCCGGTTCGCAACGGTCGAGACTGATGCGGGCATCTTCCTCGTTTCAGGCTTCGATGGTGTGGCCGTTCTCGTGTCGCTTGAGAACATCACCGACATAGAGAGGACCAGCAGGGCCATTCCACAACTGATGGTGAAGATAAGATCCTCTCTCGGTGCGGAATAGCCCACAGTCCGGACCTGCAGGCAGACCGCGGATCGTGTGAGGTCTTTTGCGGGATCCCCTCTCGTGGTGTTGAAGATCGGATAAGGCAAAAACAGTCGCACTACCAAAGTTTTATATAACGAGATGCGCCTCTCTTTGTGATGAGTGTGATGCAGATTTCTCTGGATTACATGCCCCAGATGGTTGAGGCCGTGGTTGTGCTGATAGCAGGATACCTCATAGCATACTTCGCAAAAAAAGGGGTTCACAGACTCCTCACCGCCCTGGATCTCGATGGCCTGTGCTCAAGGGTGAACGTCCAGCAGGCCTTTGGCAGGATGGGTGTGAAGAGCGTCTCCTCTCTGTTGGCAAACTACGCTTTCTGGCTGATATTTCTGGTGTCCGTCTGGGTCGGCCTGGAATTCATAACCGCCATTGCTGCTCATGAAGTTCTGAACAGGTTCTCGATAGTCCTGCTTGACATCATCGCCGCCGTAGGCATAATGCTGCTCGGCATAGCTCTCATGGAGATCCTTGTCACGGTGCTCAGGAGGTTGTTCTCTTTCTGGAACCTTGAGCGGATATTTGCTCCGGTGGACAGGGCGATGGAACGCACAGGGCTGAAGGCATTCGACGTGCTTTACATAACGGTCAGGGTCTTCGTCACTCTCCTCTTCATAGAGCTGGCTCTGCTGGTGTTCCGGGCCGATTTTCTCCTGCCTTACGTGGCGCCCGCCCTGATGTTCGTGCAGAAGCTCGTGATAGTCATATTAGTGATAATCGCGGGCGTGGCGATAACAGAGTTCCTGATACGGATCCTCTTCGGGATACTCAGCGCCGTGGGCGTTATGGAGGTCATCGAGCCGCTCGAGAGGACGATGAAGGTCAGGGGCACGATCACCATCACCATAAGATGGATACTCCGCGTCTCTCTCTTCCTCCTGTTCCTGCAGCTGGCCTTTGCTCTCGTGGGTCTGCCGCCAGAGCCGATAAATCTCGTGCTGGCCTACTTCCCGCGCGCGCTGCTGGCCATAGTGATACTGGTGGTCTCATGGTGGATCTCATCGCGTTTAGCCGCCGCCTTTGAGCGGTTCGCTCTTGACCGGGACCTCCCGTTCGCGGATCTCTTCACCATGGGCATAAGGTTCATTGTCATCTACATCGGCGTGGTCATAGCCCTTGATGAGCTTGACATAGCCACCGAGGCGCTGTACAACCTTCTGGCGTTCGTGGTCGGAGGTTTCTGCGTTGGCCTGGCCGGGGTCTTCATACTCGGTTTCCGCGGCGTGGGCGAGGATCTCGCCTCAAGCATGCAGCTGAAAAGGAACGGAGAGGTGGGAGACACCATACTCTTTGAGGACTACACCGGCAGGATCGTCGAGATAACAAACCTCTCGACGACCATAGAGACCGACGAGGGGAGAATGATAGTGCCGAACACCCGGCTGAAGGACGCCATCATAATAAAGAAGGAGAGCTAGACGAGCAGCGGGTACAGCATGTAAACGATGAAGACGGCGGAGAGGATCATCATCGTCACGCTGATCTCCCTCCACCTTTTCGTCAGCAGCTTCAGCACGGTGTAGGATATTATCCCCAGCATCAGCCCGTTCGAGATGCTGTAGGTGAGCGGCATCGCTATCATGGTGAGGAATGCCGGCAGAGCGTTTGTCACGTCCTTCAGGTCTATCTTCAGCACGGGCTCCATCATGAAGAGCCCCACCATTATGAGCGCCGGGGCCGTCGCAGCGTCAGGAACGAGCTTTGCGAAGGGCACAAAGAAGAGCGTGAGCAGGAAGGCTATGCCGGTGACTATGGATGTGAGGCCCGTCCTCCCGCCCTCCGCCACTCCGCTCGCGGACTCCACGAAGGTGGTGACCGTTGAGGTGCCGAGGATCGCGCCGATCAGTGTGCCCAAGGCATCGGTGATGAAGACCTCTCTCGCGCCCCTGAAGCTCCCTCTCTCGTCGATCATGTCCAGCTTGGTCGCTAGCCCGGTCGTAGTGCCGAGGGTGTCGAACATGTCCACGAAGGTGAAGGTTATGACGACCCAAACGAGTCCCAGCTCGGCGGCTCCGGCAAAATCCATCCTGAGGAACGTGCTTGAGAGGGCCGAGAAGTTGGGGAGCGATACCAGGTCGCCAATGCCCGCCGGTCTCGCGGGTATGCCGAAGACCCACCCCAGCAGGGTCGCCGCCAGTATGCCGAAGAGGAGCGCGCCCCTCACGTTGAGGGCCGTCAGCACGGCCATCACGCAGAGGCCAAAGATGGCCAGCATTGCGGCTGGTGCTGCCACGTCGCCGAGAGACACTATGGTGCTCGCGTTCGGGATCACTATGCCGGCGTGAACGAGCCCGATGAAGGCTATGAACAGCCCTATGCCCACGCTGGTGCCTAGCTTGAGGCACATGGGTATGGACTGCATTATCTTCTCCCTGACCGGGAGGATCGATATCACGAGAAAGATGACTCCGTCGATGAACACCGCGGCGAGCGCGACCTGCCAGCTGACCCCCATCCCCTGACAGACGCTGTAGGTGAAGTATGCGTTCAGGCCCATCCCCGGAGCGAGGGCGAAGGGGAGGTCGGCGTAGAGACCGCAGATTATCGTGGTTATGCTCGCGCTCAGGATCGTTGCCAGCATGACGGCGTCGAAATCCATACCGGCCCCGCTCAGTATGCTGGGATTGACGAATACGATGTACACCATGGTCATGAAGGTCGTCAGACCAGCCGTGATCTCGTTGCGCACGTCCATGCCCTCTCTCAAACCACGGAACACAAAACCCACGTGTTTTTCCGCTTATATCCTTTGCGTCTCGCCGGTGCCGCGCTGCTTTCTTGCGCCGTTCATGCACACCGCGGCGGCCGCGGGGATGGTGACGGCGGCGCCCACCTCCGGTGCATAGGCGAAGGGCATCAGGAAGGCGATGACAAAGAAGGACAGCCACAGGAGCGCCAGCAGACCAATGAGCGTCAGCATCACGGTTCTTCTGAGCAGCGTCGTCGCGGTCTTCGGGGCTGCCGTGATCATGGTGTTGAGGCATATGAGTGTTGAGGATAAGGACAGGAGGGACGGGACGGTGAAGGCCCGGGCGTTCATCGACAGCACCGCGATCACCGCGAAGACGGCGTCCATGGGCGCCGTGGAGAAAAGCGCCTTTGGGAGAAGCCTGTCCGCATACGCAAGAGGGAGCGATGACAGGAGGGGGTTGTGCTTCTCGTCTATCTGGATGAACCCGTAAGAGAAGACTCCGGACAGCACGGCTATGGACGCGAGGGTTATCCACGACCCGTACACCTCCGTGGCCGTGAAGTACACCACCAGGACAAATACGGGGAGGTAGAAGACGCTGTACATGAGGCGTGGCTCCCTGCCCATGAGCTTAGCGTCCTTGATGAGCATGGCCGTGAATGGCGAGGTGACGCGGTACCTGGGCCTCACGGCTCTCCGGTGCTCGTAACTCTCCCCCGTGAGCCTTCGCCAGTAGCGCCGGAAGGACCACCGGTATAAAAGAACCCCGAGGACCAGTTGCATGACCATGGGAGCCAGAGAGGCGGGACTCCGGCTGAAGAGGCCCCTCCCGAAGCTGAGGGGGTAGATCCAGTCAGCTCCGGGGAATGTCACGGACGCCGGGG
>DAEG01000021.1 GCA_002495235.1 Euryarchaeota archaeon UBA287
CCAGCGTGTTCATCCTTGCGTCAATCCCATAGACCGCAACAGCCTCCGTGCCGTAACTCGTGACAAAACCGACTATGGTCATTATGGACGTGTTTATCAGTATGGCGTTTATGGAGCTTGGGGCTCCGATCCTCAATATCTTTCCTATGACCTTGTAGTCGGGGCGTAGATACTTCCTCTTCAGCGCTATCACAGACCTCTTCTTCAGGAGCGCGAAGAGCATTATGGCGATGGATATCCCTCTGGTGAGCACGGTCGCGATCGCAGAGCCTGCCACGCCCATCTCCGGACAGCCAAAGAGGCCCAGGATCATCACGGGGTCCAGGAAAACGTTCGCTATCGCGCCCACAGCGAGGGCTATCATTGGCGTCTCAGCGTCTCCGGCGCCCCTCTGTGCAGCACCTATGAACTCTGAGAGAAATATCGTCACGCTGCCGAGAAAGATTATCTGGAGGTACGATGTGCCCGCATCGATCACGTCTGGGCTTCCACCCAGAGCCAGTATCATGTCCTTCGAGAAGAAGAAGCACGGGAACGATGCAACCGCAGCGAAAAGGATTGCCAGAAGTATCCCCTGCATGGTGTCGTTCTCTGCCCTGTCTATTCTCCCTTCCCCGACGTGTCTTGAGATGATCGCGGTTATGCCTGCCGACAGGCCGGTGACTCCTCCTATGAGTATGCTTGTTATGATGCCTCCCATGGACACGGCGGCTATCGCACTTGGTCCGAGATAACCAACGAAGTACATGTCTGTGAAGTTGAAAGCTTCCTGGAGAAGCATTGTTATGAGTGAGGGTATGGCGATGATCCTTATGGCTCTCCATATGCTGCCCTGAGTTATTACGTTGCTGATGACCTCTTCCCCATCCATCAGGGGGTAATATTATGTCGAGATTTAAGAATATGCCTTGATCATAGCACGAATGTCCTGAACAGCTCTGCCGGGTATGTTCCTATGTACTGCGGTGGATCCGGCAGGAACGCTCGTATGTCCCCTATGGAAGCTATCCTGCCAATTCTGGGCATCAGCAGAATCAGGTCCGTCACGCCGGTCAGCACCGGAAAAGCACAGAAAAGGGATACGCCGTATCTGAACAGCGGGATGTACAGGGGGATGTACGCCCTCGGCAACAGCGGCATTGAGTATCCCTCCTCACCGCCCTGTATGCTCAGGGCTCTGCCATCGCACCCTCCGGGCTCTCTGAGACCCATGACCTCCATAATCGTAGGTGCTATGTCCACGATAGATACGGGCTCGGCACTCCTCATCCGCTCTATCCCGGGACCACTGAAGACCATGGGCACGACCGACTCTTCATAGCCCAGATCGCCGTGCTGCCCACTGGCCTCCCCGCCTATGGTTATGACGAGATCCGGCGCATTTGGCGAACAGAACAGCCCCAGGATGCGCTCGATCGCCAGAGGGTACTGTATCGGAGTCGGACCTTTTTCGTTCAGCTCTTCAGGCTGAAGACCATTGAATGGGCTGTGTGCGAGCTCGTCGCCCTCTCCCAGAGGGTCGTCGCCCTCGAGGATCCTGTATTCGTACTCCGTTTCAGGAACCTTACCACCCCACCTTCTCACCTCTATGCTCGTAGCTCCATGATCACCTATGACTGTTATCACATCGCCCTCTCTGTACATCGTGAAATCGACGAATCTGTCCTTTATTATGGCCCTAGCGAGAGCGTCTATCTCTTCGGGGCCGGCTTCTGGAAGGTATATGCCGCGGTTTCCCCCTATGTATTCCAAACCCGAATCGAGTATTGGACCGTACACTCCGACCATGTCGCGGTATCCTGTTCTCTCGAAAAGCATCTCATTGATCCCCTTTATCCCATGGTTTCCAGTTATCACGAAGAGCGTCTCGTCCTCCATCCCCAATGCTTTTACCAGAGACATCACCATCCCGATCTTTGCGTCAACTATCTGGTATGACCGGAGCATAGCCTCGCTCCTGCCGCCCGCGAGATGACCGTCGGCATCTGTGCCTGAGATCCATAGATAGATGAGGGAGCGCTCTTGCTCCCTTGACCGGATAACATCCGTGAGCGCGTTAAAAAAGAGCAGCGAGTCAACAACGCCCTCAAACAGGATCCTCTTTATCCAGTGGAGTGTGAAATAGTTTGCTACCTCGCCCTCAGTTGCGGTGTACAGCTCAACAAGGTCTCCCCTTGCGATCGTGTCCAGAGAACTCTGCGCAGGACCTTCGGAGCTCTCAGCACCGGATGCGCGCGTGAAGAGCGACGCGATGGCCCGTAGGGCTCCAGACTCGAGTACAGAGGTGTCCGCACCCCTGGCCGCGTAAGTGCCGAGAGCGCTGGTGTAGCTATCACCAGAGCTCTCAACCACCTCAAACATCGTTTCTGTCCCGTCTTCAATCCAGTCCTTTGCATCGATCATCTTCTGAATTTCCAGCTGATCCCATATCCTTGCCCCGTCTATGGAGTAGTATCTCTCCTCAGATCTCTTGTACCACATCCACCCCAGGATCCCGTGGGTCCCTGGATAGGCACCTGTTAGTATCGAGAAATCTGATGACAGAGACACGGATGGGAAAACAGACACGCCGTTCTCAAAATAGGCTCCATGGTCTATGAGCCAGCTTATGTTCGGGCAGTAGCCGTTATCTATGGCGTATCTGAAGGACAGCGCATTGACGGAGTCCATCGCAAAGACGATCGCTCTCTTAATTGGGACCTCATCCGCTTCAGCGAAGGTTGGTATAGAAGAAAACAGGAAGACAAGAGATAACAGAACAACAAGAGCGCGCATAGGGTGCATGAGTGTGCAGCAATAAGATGGTTTCCATAAGCTTTTTATACGGATACGTGCCTCTATTGATATGGATCTATTCACGTTCTTTCTGGGGTTTGGCATAGGCGTGGTCATAACTTTCTTAGTGATCTACCTGTCGATGAGATCCAGAGTCCCGGTGGAGAAGAGCGCCGAACTTGTGAGCATGTGGAACGTCAGAGAGCTTGGTCTGGAGGTGAAGGGCATAATAGAGAGCGCTGGGGACATAGAACTCCCCTCAGGCTCTATGATAGTGGTCAGGGATTCGAGCTCCATCCCTCAGAAGATACTTGATTCGTGTGAGGTCAGAACTAACCCGGATGTGAAAGGAAATGTCCTCCTGGGACGCACCCGGGCGTTCGTATTCTCTGGCATTATGTCTAAGAGATCCATGGTGGTGGTCACGGAGGATGATGATCTGCAATTGAGGCTCTCAAACCATTTCAGTAATCTCTGGGCCAGCGCCCAACCGTATGCGGAGGTCGTGAGCATAAAAGACCTGAGAGATAACATCGGGAGATACGTAAAGATAACCGGACATGTGACCAGCGCGAAACCTTTCAAGGGGAACCCGCCCTACTCTTGGGTGTTGAGGGTCATAAGCATGGGTGTCGGGGTTGACATTCTGACAGACAAGGAGTATGATGGCGATGTCGAGGTCATCGGAAAGGTCAGAGAGAACAGGGGCACGATGGCCGTTGACTCCCTCTTTGTCAAGAAGCTATCTTGACTCCAGTAATGATATCTCCTCATGACTCATGTCGTCATAGATCTCCCTGATCATCACCGCGGCGGCGAGGGCCTGGACAAAGTCAGGATCGTCTGAGTGCTCTTCCAGGATGGCATTGAAGGCTTCCCTGCCCGTGTTCGT
>DAEG01000036.1 GCA_002495235.1 Euryarchaeota archaeon UBA287
GCCCTGTGGTGTAGTGGCCAAGCATCCCGGCCTTTGGAGCCGGTGACGGCAGTTCGAATCTGCCCAGGGCTATCGGTAGATCATAGAGGGTAAAAAGGTATAAATGAGATAACTCAAATTCCGAGCATGGAGAAACTCTTTGTTTTCACATTGCTTCTTATGCTTTTGGTGCCTGAATGCTTGGGAGCAGAGACACAACCGAACAAGATAAAGGCGTCTCTTCTCAGAGAAGATGTCGATTTCCTGGTCAGGACGATAGAGGAGATACACCCTGACTCATACACTAAGGTCTCAAGGGAGGAGTTCTATAGAGCAAAGGACAAGGTAAAGAGCGAGATAAGGGACATGGACGTGTACCAGTTCTACAACCTGATAGCGCCGCTGGTCGCGATGATAGGAGACGCTCACACCGCTGTATATCCCCTGAGATCGCCGGGGAAATGCTTCCCGGTGCCCGTGGCGGTGCTAGATGAGGGCATATTCGTAGCCAGGAATTACACGAACATATCAGCAGGACGTGAGATACTCAGCATTAACGGTGTGGATTCAGGGAGGCTCGTAGATGCGATGCTCAGATTCGTGCCCTGCGAGAGGCGGGAGTTTGGCCTCGCCCAGGTCGAGAGCAATTTTCCCTTCTACCTGTACCTCGTTCTCGGCGAGATAGACCCTTTCACTGTCACCTTTGGATCGGACGATGGAACTGAGAACAGGGAGATAAAGGCGTCATCCCCTCAATCATACATCTACCCGTATCAGGGATATGAAAGATACCTGCGTGGAAGCGGTAATGCGCTGCCCCTCGGCAACTATCCGTACATATTCACTCTGATGAACAACAAGACCACCCTGCTGGTGATAAACTCATTCAGAGAGGGGCCTTACATGCCGTGGGGTGTCTTCCTCTCGGGGATCTTCTCATACCTGAAAGAGAACGGGATCGAGAACCTGGTGATAGATATCAGGGCGAACGGAGGCGGGGCTTCCAGCATGGGGGATGAGCTTATAGACTACCTGACCAACAAGCCTTGGACGCAATTCGGGAGCAGCAGGGTCAAGTATTCCGAGCAGGCGATAGCGCAGTGGCAGCAGTCGGGGTGGTACAGAACAAGAAAGGCGGGGACAATTGAATCTTACACTGGAGGTCTAGAAAAACCTAGTAATAATTCACTACGTTTCAACGGCTCTGTCTATCTACTCACATCCAGGTTCACGTTCTCATCAGCGAGTTCTTTTGCAGCAGCGATAAAGGACTTCAATATAGGAACAGTGGTTGGGGAGGAGACAGGAGGCATATTCCCTAACTTCGGAGATGTCATAATATTTGAACTACCAAACTCAAAGATAAAGGGGCAGTGTTCTCATAAAGAGTGGCACAGGTGGAACGACACAGACCCCGGCAGAGGAGTGAAGCCGGACTATGAAGTAAAGCCTGTGCCTGAGGACCTGGCCTCAGGAAGGGACAGCGCGCTGGACCTCACCATGAAGCTGATAGCGGGGCTATAAATATAAGGCAGAAAACCCATTACTTTTATGCTTTACGATTACGATTCGCTGCTGAAGAGAGCGAAGGAGAAGATACCTGACATAATGTCGGACGGCGAGAGATTCCAGCTGCCCGAAGCCAACGTGATACACGAAGGCAGGACCACCATAATAAGAAACTTCGCGGACATAGCCTCCGCCATGCGGAGGGACAGGACACACCTGTTCAAGTATCTGCTCCGCGAGCTCGGTACCTCCGGTGACCTTGCCGACACGAGGGCGATATTCCAGGGCGTCGTGCCGGAATCGCAGATAAAGGATAAGATCAGGACGTACCTAGAGAAGTACGTGATCTGCGGTGTCTGCGGCAGGCCCGACACAGAACTGATAAAGGAGGGACGCACCACGCAGCTGCGCTGCCACGCGTGCGGAGCTATACTCCCCGTAAAGACCGCGATATGATCTCTCTCAGCTCACCTATGCCCTCCCTCTTCAGGGCGGACACCTTCGTGTAGGGCCACTTTATCCCTGCCTCGGTTATCCTCTCATCCACGTCGTCCACGAGATCTGTCTTGTTCATAACGGTTATGATGCTCGTCCTGTCCCTGTCA
This sequence comes from Euryarchaeota archaeon UBA287, assembly GCA_002495235.1. GTDB lineage: Archaea > Thermoplasmatota > UBA186 > UBA287 > UBA287 > UBA287. The sequence goes on from DAEG01000036.1 coordinate 2,094, forward strand.
ATACCTATCTCCCTGAAGGTGGAGAGACACAGATCCATCTTTTTCACTATGGATTCCACCCGCTCACTCACGTCCACCACGAGAAGGATCAGGTCAGACTCGACTATGTCCTTCATCGTTGCCCTGAACGGCGCTATCAGCTCCACGGGCAGATCACTTATGAACCCTATCGTGTCATTCAGGACCACAGTGGTGCCGTCGATGTACAGCCTCCTGCTCTTCGTCTGGAGGGTGGTGAACGGCTCGTTCTTCGCTGCCTGGTTGGCGTGTGAGAGCGCATTGAACAGGGTGCTCTTGCCGCTGTTAGTGTATCCGGCAAGGGACACGACATTCTCCCTCCTGTCTCTCTCGCTCTCCTTGCGCATCTCGTAGAGCCTCAGCTTCTTCTCCAGCTTGGCCTCCCTGCTCTTTATGTTTGAGGCATGGCTGTGGATTATGTACTCCCCGCCCCCGCTAAAGCCCGGGTGCTCACTCTTCACGTTGACGCTGACCTCCTTCATCACGTACGGCATCTCCCTTCTCAGCCTTGCGAGCTCTATCTGGACCTTCGCCTCCTGCGAGACGGCGTGCAGCTCGAAGACCCTGAGAACGAGGTCGTAGAAGTCCATGACGGCCCTGCCGGTCTCCTTCTCTATCACGAACTTCTGGCTTGGTGACAGGGGAAAGAGGAAGATTATGACGTCTGATCCCTTTCCTGACATCTCGTCAAGCTTTCCGCGCTTGACCGGGAGTCTTTTCACGCGGACCATGTCCCTGACCTCGTAACCGGCCGTAGTGACAAGAGCGAGCTTTTCCTCCACATCCTTAGTGTCTGGCTTCAGAACGATCAGAGCATCCACACCCCTTATAAGAATAGAAAAATAAATATTTGTTCAGGTAACTCCCATATCAGCGGCTGTGATCTAGCGGTTAGGATTGAGGCTTCCCAAGCCTCCTGCCCGGGTTCAAAACGGCCCTTTCTGCGAAAGCGTTGTGCGGAAAGGCTATGAAAATCCCGGCAGCCGCACTATTTTACGAACTGCATCGCCAGTCTCATGCACATCATGCCCGTGCCGTGGAACACCGAGAACAGCACGCGGCCGGCGAATTCGAACAGCGGACCTATCAGGAAACAGTTCTCAAGACCGCAGAGACCGTAGCTCATGCCCATTCGCCCGTCCATTGGCATGTTACCCATGGGCATGCTACCCATCTGATCCTGCATGCGATCACACTGGTCACACATCTTGCACTGGTCACACATCGACGAATTCATGGCACCCATGGACATGTTTCCCTGAGACTGTCCGTTCATGGGCATCTGTCCGTTCATGGGCATCTGTCCGTTCATGGGCTTGCCTGCCATCTGCGCTTCCGCCAATCCTGCGCTGGCCAACAGGACCACCAGCACCAGCATCAAAACGCCCTCTCTCATGCACTAACATCAACGTTGCATCTTATATCTGTTTACCCGCCAATGTCCGTTTCCCTCTTTTGACCCCGCGGTGTCCTCTTCCGGCAGAACACAAAACCGAGGCGAAGCCGAATGGATCAGTAAAATGTCCTGCCCCTGTGAACATGAAGCCTTCTGTAGGAATTCCTTCTGGTGATCTTCCCGACCGCTCCCAGAACGCTGACGGCACGTCTAATCCGGTCCAGTGTCCATCCAAACGCCGTCCTGCCGTGAAAGGCTCTCTTTTCCCTGATAACCGAGAGAAGATAAAACGCGTAAATGACCGTCAGGAAGGAGATGAAAAAGAGGATGCTCCAGCGATCCAGGCTGCTGGCATAGAAGGAGAGACCCCTGCTCTGGAACTCGCTTTTTATCGTGAGGAACAGATTTTCATGCGCCATGAGATCGACAAGAAAGCCCCCTATCAGGGGAGCGCTGCCCAGACCCAGTGAAGACCCCAGACTGTTTGCCGCCATATACGCCGTCGCTCTGCTCTTCGGCGACAGTTCGAACACGATATTGCTCAGAGCCAGACCGGCTCCTGCGGTGGATATGCCCATGAGAGCATAGGTCGCTACCAGCAGGGCTAACACAAAAGCGTACCTCTGAGGCATGGCCGTGAAGGTCAGAAGTATGAGGGAGGACATGTACAGCGGACAGCTCACTGCAAGAACGGCCCTGTTGCCAAAGGCATCTGTAGCTCTGCTCCACACAATGATAGACACCATGGTCGCTGCCTGACCCAGAGAATTCAGCAGGATCACCATCGGCATCGCCAGCCCGAGATCCACCAGCAGATAGACCGTGAGGAATGGCGTCACCAGGTTCAGGGCAAAGTTCCATAGGAAAGAGAAGAACATCAGCGATCTGAAATTCCTGTCACGAAAGGGCCTCACTATGCTGGAGAAGGGGTGAATTTCAATCGCCTGTTTTTCCGGCACCCGTGACAGAGGCAAGAGACCCAGCGATCCTATCGCCCCTGCCATGACAAAAAGAATGAAGTAAGACCATGCGCTGTTATTGGTGATGCCGACAAAGGCGCCAGCGGCCAATCCGACCACCAGGGATCCCGCTGTCGCGACTAAGAGCCTTCTCGATAGAAAAATCCCGTACGTGCTCTCCGGCACAAGATCGCTGATCCAGGAGTTCCATGCGCAGTCACCTATGGCAGAGAACGCAGAGCTTGCTATGAAACCCATCATGAGCATCGTGAGAGACCTGTCACCCACAAAAAGCGCTAGCGCCGCTGCAAAGAACCAGAACGACCGGCTAAGCACATACGCGCAGACGGCCGCTTTCTTCCTGCTCCTGGCGGAGCATATGAGGTATGTGGATGGAAGCTGGAGAAGCTGCATGATGGCGGGTACGGCCGCCAGAACGCAGATGTATCCGTCAGAAGCACCAAGTTTCAGGGCTAAGGTTACGAAAAAGACCCCCGTCAGAGAGCTCATCATCTGGTTTGTGAGCCCGTCCAGCACAAGGCATCGCAGGGTGCGGTCAAGGTCAGAGGACATGACACGCCCCCACCAGGAGAGCTGACGGAACAGGCCCGGCCGCATTACCATCGAATAGGAACCCCAAACATCTGCGCAACCCCCCCGGAATGGCCAGAAACCACTGTAAAGACACTTCCGTACTCGATCCCTCAGATCTCCTGACGGGGTGTATCTGGCTTTTGTGGATTATATACTTTTTCTTCATGCCCGGCGCAGAGCCTTGGTCTGTGCCCAGCAACCCCCGCGTTACACTCACCATCCATCGGGCATGGAGGCCGTGGCAGCGCGCTGTGCAAAAGGGATATGTAGTATGATGATTCTTCAAGTCTATGGTTTCTC
>DAEG01000010.1 GCA_002495235.1 Euryarchaeota archaeon UBA287
AGATGAAACCCTTGATCTCCGTTAGTTTTATCCTGACCGGGACGTAAAAGAAGGCTCTCCCCTCTTCGGATCTCAGATTAGGGTATTCGAACTGGTAGTTTGACGGAATGAACGAGATGCTCGGGGAGTAGAGCGCCAGAGTCACATTCCTCAGGCCGCTCATGCCATGTGGTACAAATATCTTCAGCGTGGCTTCAACCGCGCTGCCGTTATAAACGATGGTTTCAGGATCCAGAGCCATCTCAAAGGACGAAGAGCCACCCTTTATGAACTCCCTGCTGCCAACGAAGTAGTCCGACACTGGGATCATGAAAGGCACTATCACGAGCAGGGCAGCCAGGACATAGACCCTCAATCTCCGCGTCTGCCCGAATATGTTCTGCGCTTTGCAGAATATGATGCATGATGCCGCAAGCAGAATGATCGAGAGGATCAGCAGAAACACGAATGAGAACACGCATGACGAGCACCATATGTGGTACACTATCAGGGGGGCGGGGCTGTAGCTCCACATACCAAGAGCATCGCCCATCGGTACCAGGGGTGAAGCCCTCAGAAGGGCAAGCCCGGTGGAGTAGCGCAGGCCGTACGGATATGCGAGAGAAGCAATGTAGAAGAGCACAGAGAGCACCGATGCCACCGCCATGGGAAAGAGCAGCATGCTCTTCACCATCATGGATATCAGGATCCCGAGCGACGTCAGAAAGAAAAAGGTCAGAAGTGAGTAGAGAACAGAGGTGAGGAACGTGGACAGGGATCCTGAGGTGTAACAGTAGGCCAGAGATATTGGCAGAGTGATTAGTATGTAAAATGTGCCGAGTGTGAACCATTGAAGGAATTTGGATAGGATATAATCGATACCTGACATAGGCGTGGTGAAGAAGTTCCTTATGGTCCCCCTATGGCGATCGACCGCGATGGTTGTGGATACGGCCGGCAGAAAAAATAGCGGACCGACGGAGTAAACATAGAAGAGGTACTGGGGAAAATTCTCCGAGAACAGTGACAGCAGGGGTACGAGCGCCGAGAAGACCACGAACACGTACCACCACCTGCCCCTCAACAGAATTTTGATATCCGAGGTAAATAGTGCTAGGTTCATCACCCCACCATGAGCGATGTCAGACTCTCTTCCAGGTCGTCCTCGTCCATCGCTATCCCGTCGAGTGTCCCGCAGTATGAGAGCTTTCCGTCAGATATCACAGCAACCCTGTTGCAGAGCTCCGAGATCTCATGGAGATCATGCGACGTGAGGAAGATAGCAACATCCTCGTCCACGGCCACTCCTCTGAGAAAAGCCCACACCCTCTTCTTTTCCACAAGGTCAAGACCCCTGGTTGGTTCATCAAGCAGCAGCACCTTCGGGTACGATATCAGCGCCCTGCATATCTCCACCTTTCTTATGGCCTCCTCGCTCAGGGATGACAGTTTTCTATGCTTCTGTTCGGAGATGTCGAAGGTCTTCATGAGCGCTTCCTCTCTCTCCAGTATCACCGGCTCTGCAAGGTCTGACAGCTCTCCATAGTAATAGAGGTACCCAAACGGGGTCATGTCACCCGGCACAGAGAACCTCTCGAATATTGCGCCTATCCTCTTACGCACCTCTACAGGCTCTTTTACCGCATCAAGACCACAGACCCTGACCTCGCCTCTGGTTGGCGGTATGAGGGTCGAAAGTATGCTTATAAGTGCACTCTTGCCCGAGCCGTTCCTGCCAATGCAGCCCAGTATCTCTCCCTCCTCCACAGAAAATGTTATGCCCTTCAGAACACAGTTGCCTCTGAAACTCCACTCAAGATCGTTGACTTCAAGGCATTTGCTCATGATTTTTCATCAGGGAGGAATAGAAAAGCCCCTTTTGCGTCACTCTGTAGAACTTTACGTTCGTCATATAGCCGCTCATTCTCACGCTCTCCTCCACAAGACCCAGATTTATCAGTGAATCCATCTCGTTGTATCTCGGCTTAGATCCATGAATCACACCGCCGACGTCTCCTAGATTGCAGTGCAGCTTAAGAGCGACCTGCGAGGCGCACATGACTTCCGGATACCCTTCCGCAAGCATGTTCAGAACCTCTCGCCTTATCCTGCTCTTCTTCAGCCTGAGCAGAACCTCCCCATCGGCACAGATTAGCTTCTCCATAGACCTCATTTCTATTATGATGCAAATGGTATTTATAACTTTTGGTCACTTTCCGGTGGGCCGGTCATGGCCCTGTTCCACGATTCTTTAGCGTTAGAGAAAAGCCGGAGCACCATAGGGTTGCGGATGGATGGGCTCACATTGAGAATGGTGATGGTCATTCTGCGTCACACAGCTATGATCCGCTTCGCTTTTTTATCAGCGCTGTGGCGCCGGTGATGATAGCGCCCAGACCTAGCAGGAACCATGGCGAAAGCGGTGCCAGGCCGTAAGAGCGGAGCCTGACACTGATCTCTATGGCAGGATCGACGTTGGTGTTTGACACGATGAAGTGGATCCTCTCCCACCCGCCGTTCTCGACGTCAAAACTCACGTTCCTGGTCCACCTCACATTTATCAGGGGCGCACCACCAGCATAGCTGCTATCATTGACTATCCTGAACCCCATTCTCATGCTGTCCGTCTCTACCTTCCCCCAGAACCTCATGACAGCCGGTGAGCTGATCACGACAGGGCTGTCGGGGGTTATGGTCATCTCTTCATTGACCAGGATAAAAGATCTGATCAATAGGATCACTCCCGCCGCCAGCAGCAGGGCTGATACCGCTCTCCCGAATCTCATGCGCCCTCAACCCTCAAGTCACCGTCTCTTGACGTCAGTTTCGGGGAAGGGAACTGCAGCTGGTAGTACTCTGTTCTTCTGAAATCCATCCTCTCTGGATCGGGGCCATACTCGACCTTAAGACCAAACCGGAAGTCATCGACATTCTGGTAGAAATTTATCCCTATGGTAGGTTCTATCTCGCCTTCGCTCACGACAGAATAACCGGCAGAGACTTCTAGGCCTATTGATTCTCCTGGAGCTATGATGAGAGGATCCTTCTCCATGATTGAGACGCCGACGGTCTTTGACTGGGTGTCAAAAAAGTCCTCCTGGTGCAGAAGCTCTCCGGAGGTCTCGACGTCAATGAATCTCACGATCTCTCTTTCCGCCATTCTGTTTCCGGAAAAATCCACTCTCTTTTCAGGCAGGCTCAGGAAAAGACCCAGCCCCTCTATCGGATACGTTCCCGTGTTCTTGAGCGCTATGCGTGCGGTGATCCTGTTCTCTCCTGCGATCCATCTCTGGTCAATGGAGAGATCGCTCTCTCCCTGTTCGTCGCAATAGTTGGAAAAGGAGATCACCGTGGTCTTTTTGGGGTCTGTCCGTAGGTTCCAAGAATATCTGACCTCATCCTCGCGGAGAGTGATCTTTGCCTCTGGTATCTCTGGTTTAAGGTCGTATATGCCAGGCACCCCGATTATCGCGCCCTCTCCAAAGGCAGTCGGGTAGATGTCAGGTCTATAAGCGGAGTAAGGGATCCTCACGACAGCCTCAAGCTGTTTGCTCTCGTTGCAGTCTATCAGGCTGTTGTAGTGCAGGACGGAGATCCCGTCCTCAAAGCTCAAAAAGCACCTCTCTCTCACGATTATCTTCTCTGTGGGAGCGGCCACCGTCAGCGCTAGAAACAGTAAAACGAGCATTGATCTCATTATTGTTTCATGTCCATGTCGGTATTTAACGATTTTGCCTCTGCGATCTCCGTATGTTGACGTAAAAAAAGAGAGGGTTCAGGTCCAGAGCCCGAACCAGCCTGAAGACCCGGAGTTATCGGACACGGCGGCGTTGAGCGCGTCTATCTCGTTCATGCCTTTGACAGAGTAGTAGTACCAGAAGTCTCCGCTGACCTCCTCTGACGGGCCCACAGGGAGGTTGATCTTGCCGGCGATGAAGAAGTTAGGGTTCTCACTGGTTATGGCGGTCTTCAGCTCGCCATTGTAAGTCAGGCACGAATTCAGGAGTATCCTGTTGCCGTTTATGCCGGGAAGACCGTTAAATTCTGATGCGTACATGCTGTCGTCATAGAACGCCACGAGGTTAGTGTTGCCGTGCCCCACGTTGTACCAGTGGGTCACCGTCCCGCTGAGCCTGCTCTTTACGGCATTCTTGGTGCATGCGCTGTAGTACAGGTAGTCAGCAGAACCCCAGTAGCCCTTGACCCTCTTTGCAGCGCTGTCCGCGGAGCTGTAGGAGGTGGGCGACGTTATCAGTCTTGCTGCGTATGTTTCTTCCTCGAATGGGCCCAGATCGCCCGAGATCTCCACTTCGGGCTCTCCGTAATCGGTCATGCTCTCCTCCAGGATGCTCTCGCTCACGAATATCACGTACCCGATCCCGTTATAGACGTATATCTCGCCCTCCTTATCCGCAGGGACGAAGACCTCGTGGTCGTTGATCTCTCTGACGACGTCCATCTGGAGCAGATCTTCCTCCGGTATTATGCCGTACGTCTGGAAGTACGTTTCACCGTTCCACTCCATCTCCACTGGCAGCTCTTCCTGCGAGCTTGCAATCCCCGGAAAAGACATCAGAGCCGCCACCAGAACCAGTATCAGGATCCTGTTGTCCATAAAATCCATGTGGCCCTCCATATATATAAAAATTTATCAGATGAGCAGTCACCTGACAAGTGGTTCACAGACGCACAGCTGTTGTCACTGCGGTCTCAACGCGCATCTGTCCCGGGATATCGCGGATGGCGCGGGCTTTCCGGAGTGAAGCGGCGGTATCGTCCGCACGCGGATGTGAAACGGCGTCCTCTGGATCCGCGGGTGAATCTGATCTGACCGAAATGATGCTATGCCGATGCGTCATTGACATACGAAGCACACCCGTGGCATCACAAACAGTAATAAAAATGGAGCACGGTATAGGCTCGTCATGCTCCTGACGATCGTCATCATAATCTCTTCGATTCTCACCGGGATCTCACCGATACTATTTAAGAAGTGGATCATTGTGAACATATACCCGGAGTATGGAGGTGTCTGGGAGTGTGTGCTCGGATTTGTCAGTGGGACTGCAGGCATCACCCGCGAAGAGCTGGGCCATCGCCTCTCAAAAGCGTTCAGTCTCCTGGACAGGTATCTGATGGCCGGTGGTCTCGCAGGGTTTATCGGATACGTGCTGCTGGTCTTCTGCTTCAGATTTGGTCACGTTTCGACGATATTCTCCATGAGTTCATTGCAATTTGTTGTCACAGCGGTGTTCTCCCGCCTATACCTGAAAGAAGACCTATCATTGGGAGAGGTGGTGGGAATGGTCATCATAATAGTGGGGGTGAGCCTGCTTGTGCCGCAAGCATGAGCGCGGAGTATCGCTGGCAGTCCTGTCCGGGGTGTTTTATGGCTTGTCATCGGTAGCATTCAAATTCAGGGTGGACGCTATGGATTATCAGGGGGTAATCCGCGATCTTGGGTTTTTGATGGTGGCGGTCATGGTCATAGTGTCGTGTGTCTCGCTGTTCCTACGTTTCAGACTCCGATCATTCCTGAAGACGGCTTTCGTCGTCCTCCTTGCATGCGCGTCCCTTTTCCTGATTTTTGAGATATCCCCCCTAGGCATACTGTGTTTTATAGTTGCATTTATGCTCGGATTGTCCGCCATATCCTACATAAACGCATCCGTGGCATGGCCCCTCACCGCATCCAAATTCGCGGTAACAGCTCTGCTAGCTTGCCTCCTGCTTGGTGAGGATCTGAGCATTCAGACCGGTCTTGGCATATTTTTTGTCATTCTTGGTTCTATGATCATGGTGATCGTGAACTCAAAAAAAGACCGGAAGCCATCGGAATGAAATTTTCAGCGTTTCATCTGGTGCTTGGATGCGCAAGAGTTGTGGGTGTGGTGTTTCAGCTAGTGTGACAGCACAGATCTCGCGCATTTTTGTGCGCCGTTCTTGTAAGGACAACGCCGTGAGTCAGTGAAAGCGGTTTTGATAATGTCCTATCCTGTTAGGTGTGGCGCGCCCGTATCCCCTGGATGAAGAGAGCGTCTTGCACGGCGCTCTGCAGATCAGCGGCCCGGAAAAGGCTTAAATAGGATCAAGAGAAGTAACCGTATGCCGGAGAGAAGTGCTGTTTTGCTGGTGATCTCCTCTCTCTTCTGCTCCCTGTTCGTGGGCTTTGCCGGCGGAGAGAGCAGATATGAGAGTATAGGCCGCATAGAGGGCTTTTACAGGGTGGAGGATGGTGTGATGTTTGACTGCACCAACGCCAGCGTGCATGTGGCGCTGCTAGCACCGGACGTGGTCAGATTCAGGGTCGGGCCAAGAGGGATATTTGTTGGGGACTATTCTTGGGCTGTCAATAAGAGAGAGTGGGAAGGCTTTGACTGGGACGTGAGGGCGCTCGATGACATTGTGCAGATATCAACTTCGGGTCTGGAGATCTGCCTTCAGAGAGACCCCTTCATGATCTCTATCCTGGACAAGGAGGGAAATGTGATAAGCAGGGATGCAGAACCAATGGCATGGCGTAGATCGGAGGAGGGATACGAGACCCGCTGCGCAAAAGAGATGCCGCTGGGAGAGCACTATTATGGGCTCGGAGAGAAGTCCGGCTTTCTTGACAAGAGGAGGAGCAACGTCACCATGTGGAACACCGACGCATACGGCTATGGAAAAAGCACGGATCCTCTGTACAAATCGATACCGTTCTTCATAGGCCTCAGGGATGGAAAAGCGTACGGCATCTTCTTCGACAACAGCTACCGGACCTATTTTGACATGGGGGCAAGCTTTGAGGACCGCTATCTCTTTGGTTCTGATGGCGGTGAGATAGACTACTACTTCTTCTACGGTCCCGAGGTCAAGGACGTGGTCGGGCGGTACACAGAGCTCACCGGAAGGATGCCGATGCCTCCGCTCTGGGCTTTAGGGCACCAGATGAGCAGGTACAGCTATTACCCGGCGGACAGGATCCTTGAGATAGCAAAACGCTGCAGGGAGGAGGGCATACCTACAGACACGATATACCTGGACATAGATTATCATGAGGGATTCAAGCCTTTCACGTGGGACGAAGAGCGTTTTCCGGATCCTGAAGGGCTGCTCACCGCGCTCGAGGAGATGGGATTCAAGGTCATAGCGATAGTAGATCCTGCCATAAAGGTGGAGGAGGGCTATGAGCCGTATGAGGAAGGTATTATCAACAATTATTTCATAAGACTGAAGAACGGCACGCTCTACAGAGATAACATGTGGCCGGGCATCAGCGTATGGCCTGACTTTACAAGAGATGACGTCCGGGAGTGGTGGGGCGGACTTTACGACGAGCTGATAGATCAGGGTGTTGACAGCATATGGAACGACATGAACGAGCCCGCGGTCTTCAACGAGACCAGAGAGCCAAAGAAGACGATGGTCAACGACACCGTGTTCTGGGATCATGGGCTAAACACAACGCACAGGAAGAACCACAACGTTTACGCGCTGACCGAAGTGATGGGGACCTATGAAGGCCTGCTCGATATCATAGGAGAAAAGAGACCTTTCGTGCTCTCAAGGGCCGGATACTCAGGCATACAGCGTTATGCGGCCACGTGGACCGGCGATAACACCGCGAGCTGGGAGCACCTCGCGTTGCAGACGCCGATGTTCCTTAACATGGGCCTGTCCGGTCTGGCGTTCACCGGCTCGGACATAGGGGGCTTTATAGGCAGTCCTTCGCCGGAGCTGCTCGTCCGTTGGTATGAGGCTAGCGTCTTTGCTCCTCTCTTCAGAGACCACACGGCCAAGGGTACCTACGACCAGGAGCCGTGGGTCTTCGGAGACTATTATGAGGGTATAATAAGGGACTACGTTGAGCTGAGATATAGGCTTCTGCCCTATCTCTATACTCTGGTCTATGAAGCGCATACCACAGGATATCCCGTGCTGCGCCCGTTGTTCTTCGAGTTCCAGGGTGACGATAACACCTACTCGATACAGGATGAGTTCATGGTCGGCTCTGACATCCTGGTGGCACCAGTCGTGAGCGAGGGAGCCGATGAGAGGCTCGTATATCTGCCGGAGGGTCTCTGGTGGGATTACTGGAGCGATGAACCGATTGAAGGGCCATGCTGGATAAACTATGATGCGCCACTCGAGAGGCTCCCTCTGTTCATCAGGGGCGGCTCGATGATACCAACGCAGGAGGTCCTGCAATGGGTCGGGGAGAAGGATGTCAGTGAGATGACCATCGAGGTATATCCGGGAGCTGACGGAAGAGGGTACCTGTATCAGGACGATGGTGAGACCCTGAGCTCTCCATGGTCTCTCACAGAGTTCTCTCTGGAGAACAGCGGCAGAAGGCTGGTTATAAAGACAGACACCGAAGGCACTTACGATGGTAAGGACCTGGTGCTAAAGGTGCACGGTCTGAGTGATAGGAGAGCCTTTACCCTGACAAGAGTGAACGGGAGGATCGGAAGAGGGGAGTGGAAGGATGGGTGCCTGCTCATCGATATGCCTGACGATGGCAGCGTTGAGGTCTATCGGCTGTGAGGCCCACTCCTCTTATTCTCGCCCTGCTCCTCTTCTGCTGCTGCATAGAAGCGCCCAGAGAACCGGTCCTTTCGGGAGGTGAGGGTTATTTCGACGTTCTTGGCAGGCGGATGCAGGTGATAGGCAACGGGAGCACTCTGGAGCTCTGGTCAATGCCTCTCTGCCTGTTCAAGGACTACTCCGTGGACCGTGAGCTGGGCACGCTGGTGAAAAGGCCGTGGAGCGTCTCAAGAGAGGGTGGAGCGCTGAAGGAGGAGATATTTGTCCCACTGAACGAGGAGGGTTGCGTCATCATCTACTCCTCGGATGAGCAGTGCACGATAAATATAAGCGTGACACCAGTGCTGAGGCACAGCTGGCCGGAGTATTCGCCGGACGTATGGTCCCCTTACACACCCGGTGCGGAGGATATGAGCGTGAAGATCGAGAGCGATAGGCTATCCTTTGCTTCAGGGGAGGGAGAAGGCATAATCGGCGGAGACGGGATCTCCGTGATAGATCGT
>DAEG01000012.1 GCA_002495235.1 Euryarchaeota archaeon UBA287
CCGGCCGGATTCGAACCGACGACCAGCAGGTTATGAGCCTGTCGCTCTACCAGCTAAGCTACGGGCCCGCAAGAAGTAAGGAGTTTTTCCGTATTTATTCTTATTGCTCGTTGTCTGGATCGAGCGCCGAGGGGGAGATCTTCCCAGGCCTTTACGCACAGCGCTTTCTGCGAAAGGGCTGATTTGAACTCCCGAGGGCTTGCGCCCACGAGCTTTCCAGGCTCGCGCCTTTCCAACTGGGCCACCTCGGCTTAAAGTTAATAGGCAAGGATGATTATTAACATTTGTGCGCTGGTCGATCGATCGAGAGCTCATAGAGTACATCATGGAGATATCAAAGGATTATTACCCCAAAGAGTTCTTGGCGCTACTTAGGGCTGACAAGAATGCAATAAAGGAGATCCTGTTCGTCCCAGGCCTCAAGAGCAGCGACAGCAGAGCGAGTTTTGATACGCTAGCTCTTCCGCATTACTTTGATGTCGTCGGCACGGTGCACAGCCATCCATCTGAGAGCGGAGAGCCGTCCCACCAGGACCTGATGATGTTCTCAAGATATCCTGTGAACATGATAGTCTTTTACCCTTTTTCCGAGGATTGCTTTAAAACTTATGACAACAAAGGCGACCCTGTGGAGCTGGGAATGCTCTCAGACAGGTAGTCGCTGAATATCTGCAGCACGATGTCCCTCGCCTCTTCTCTGTCCATGCCTATGCGGCTGAGAACCAGGATCACGGTGCGGGTAGGAAGAGAGAGCAGCAGCATAACAACCCTCATGCTGATCGAGAACACTATCAGAATGCCTGATATCAGGAACGTGTCTATCTGACCATCCAGGGTTGTGAGAGGATCTTTAACACCTTGAGCCCCCGCCGGCAGGATCAGCGCAAGAGCCAGAAAAAATACGTATGAATTCATGCAGGATAAAAGAATATTATGAGGCCTACCAGCACCGCAAAAGCCACGCTTATGCCCACCACTATCATGGGACTTACGTTTACCTTCGCCTCCTCCTCCTCGTAGTACTGTATGAGCCCCGCCCCGGACCGCAGCCCGCTGTTGCTCTTCTTTGCCATGTCCTTTCATTGCTTGCTGAGCTTAAATACTTTGTTAGAAATGTATATTTAAGAGATGATTTTTTCATATTAAGATGAGAGGCACAGATGTATAAGATAGAGAGAAAGATCAGATTCGCGGAGGGGCTGTTCGGTATATGGGTGGAGGCGCCCTATGTCGCAGAGAGAGCAAATGCGGGGCAGTTTGTCATGATCATGACGCACGAGAAGGGTGAGCGGGTACCTCTGACCATGGCGGATTATGACCGAGAGAAGGGCTTGATATTTCTCGTTTTTCTGGTCGCAGGCAAGACCACCGCGCAGCTTGCGGACATGGAGCAGAACGAAGAGCTCTACTCGCTGGTAGGACCGCTGGGAAAGGCGTCCGAAATAGAGAACTACGGCAAGGTCATCTGCGTTGGCGGGGGAACTGGAATAGCCGCCATTTACCCGATAGCCAGAGCTCTAAAGGACGCAGGCAATCAGGTCTTGTCGATAATAGGGGCAAGAAACAGAGACCTGATATTCATGGAGGACGAAGTGAAAAAAGTCTCAGACAGGCTTATAGTGACTACCGATGATGGCAGCTACGGTGCCAAGGGCTTTGTCACCGATGCTCTCAAAAAGATCCTAGAAGAAGAGAGGGTGGACAGGATCTGGTCCGTCGGGCCTGCGATAATGATGAAGAACGTCGCGCTTCTGACAAAGAACTATGGAGTCAAGACTCTTGTCAGCCTCAACGCGATAATGATCGATGCCACTGGCATGTGCGGGACATGCAGGGTCACTGTAGGGGATGAGACAAAGCTCACGTGTGTTGACGGCCCTGAGTTCGACGGACACGCCGTTGACTGGAACGAATTCATGAACAGGCTCACGAGGTACAGGTCACAGGAGAGGATGGCGATGGAACGTTACAGAGGGGGGCGGTAAAATGGCAGAGCAGATACCGCCCAGAGAGAGGTACAGGAGAGAGCCCGTAGCCATGAAAGAGCAGGATCCTGGAGAGAGGATACACAACTTCAATGAAGTCCCTCTCGGCTACAGCAAGGAAGACGCGGTGTACGAAGCACAGAGATGCCTCGGTTGCAAGACGGCGCCGTGCGTCACCGGATGCCCTGCGGAGATAAAGATACCGGAATTCATAGAGCTCATAGTCAAAGAAGACTTCGCCGGAGCATATTTCAAGATCCTTGAGACGAACAGCCTGCCAGCCGTCTGCGGCAGGGTGTGCCCGCAGGAGACGCAGTGTCAGGGAAACTGCGTATTCAACAAGACAGGAAAGCCCATAAACATAGGAAAACTGGAGAGATTTGTAGCGGACTACGCGAGGAACAACAATGTGCGTCCACAGGTTGCTGTGGCAGAGAAAAAGAACAAGAGAATAGCCGTGGTTGGCAGCGGACCTGCCGGTCTCACCTGCGCCTTCGATCTGGCTAAAAACGGTTACGATGTCACCGTTTTTGAGGGCCTGCACAGACCGGGTGGGGTCCTGGTGTATGGCATACCGGAGTTCAGGCTGCCAAAGAGCATAATAGACTACGAGATAGAGGGCATCAGGTCTCTCGGTGTAAAGATCGTGACGGATTTTGTGGTGGGAGCGACTAGGACGCTGGATGAGCTGGCCTCAGAATTTGATGGCGTTTTTGTTGCGAACGGCGCAGGCAGCCCGCAGTTTCTCGGTATCCCCGGAGAGAACCTGAATGACGTTTACTCCGCAAACGAGTTTCTCACTCGCTCAAACCTCATGAAGGCGTACCTTTTCCCTGAGTACGACACGCCGATAAAGACGGGAAACAGGATTGCGGTCATCGGTGCCGGCAACGTCACGATGGACGCCGCCAGGACGGCCCTAAGGCTGGGGGCTGGAGAAGTGCACGTGGTTTACAGGAGAACAAGAGTTGAGAGCCCCGCGAGAGCGGAGGAGATAGAGCATGCCGAGGAGGAGGGCGTGATCTTTGACTGGCTCACGCTCCCGGTCCGCGTGCTTGGTGATGAGAAAGGAAACGTGACCGGCATGGAGTGCATAAGGATGGAACTGGGAGAGCCTGATGCCAGCGGCAGAAGAAAACCCGTGCCGGTGGAGGGCTCAAACTTTGTCATGGAGTGTGATCAGGTCATAGACGCCATAGGCACCCAGGCCAATCCTCTGGTGAGAGCAGAGGGCATGAAAAAGAATGACAGAGGATACATAATCGTAGACGAAGAATCAAAGGCCACGACAAGGAGGGGCATATTCGCAGGTGGAGACATAGCCCGAGGCTCCGCGACCGTGATCCTTGCCATAGGCGACGCAAAGAAAGCCGCCAAAGCCATCAGCGCAACAATATAGATATAAAAAGAAACTCCTTTACCAGAGATGATCGGCGAGAAGGAGGCGGAGGCTCTCAGAGGGATGGGCAGCGAGTGGATGGATGCCAGGGAGCTGGGATCCATGCAGGGGCTTGTTCCATGGCTGGAGACCCAGGGCTTTATAGAGGTCAGAGAGGACGTCCACACGGTTTACGAACTGACGGAAGAAGGAAAAGAGTGCTTACGTGACGGCCTGCCGGAGAGGAGGGCACTTCTTCTTGCGGAGGGTGACAGGATAGATCTCTCCCGGATGCCTGACGCAAAGATAGCCACGATATGGTTAAAGAACTTCGGCGCAAGGATCGAGAATGGAGAGATCGTGCTGGAACACAGGGATGAGATAGAGGAGAAGATACGCAGTGTAGAATGCGCCTTGAACAACCCGTCCGAGGCTCCAGAGGACCTGATCTCTGTCCTGATCAGAAGGAAGATGCTGGTGAAAAGGGATGAGAGAGAGCGCTTTGTCAGAATAACGGAGAAGGGAAAAAAGGCACTCGAGGGCGGACGGGTGGTGACACGCCTCACGAGGGATGTTATCAGGAACTACGAGCTCTACGACTTCAAGGAGTATGACACGTCTATGCCCGTCAGAGACAGCTACTTCGGAAGAAAGCACCCGCTGAAAAAGGTCATAGATGAGATAAGGGACATATTTGTTGCCATGGGCTTCGAGGAGAGCAGCGGCGGCTTCGTCGAGTCGAGCTTCTGGGACATGGACGCGCTATTCGTGCCACAGCAACATCCTGCTAGGGATCTGCAGGACACCTTCTACCTGAAGAATCCTCCATCCATAGAGGTGAGGGAGAAAGAGTTCATGGAAAAGGTCAGGGAGGTTCATGAAGATGGCGCTGAAACCGGTTCCACCGGCTGGAGATATGAGTGGAGCTATGACGAGGCGAGAAGAGCCCTGCTGAGAACGCACATGACCGTCTGCTCCATGAGATACATGTATGACCACAGAGAGCTGGAGAGCTTCAAGTCCTTTGCCATAGGAAGGATATTCCGCAGAGAGAACCCAGACCCAACGCATCTGCCGGAGTTCACTCAGATCGACGGC
>DAEG01000042.1:0-652 GCA_002495235.1 Euryarchaeota archaeon UBA287
CTTCAACGCCGTAAACCCGGTTCAGCCCATACTGAGCGACTGGAACGATCCTATAACGGAACTTCACTGCTGTCATCAGTACTTCGGTGGCGATGTTGAGGGAATAACGGAAAAACTTGATTATCTGGGCTCCATAGGGGTCAAATTGATATACCTGAATCCCATATTCTATAGCGGGAGCGCTCACGGATATGACACACACAACTATCTTGAGCCTGACAGGAAGTTCGGGAACAACGAGAGCCTCGCTACGCTTCTAGAAGAAGCACATGAGCGGGGCATACGGGTGATTTTCGATTTCGTTCCGAACCACACAGGCATAGGCTTCTTCGCATTTCAGGACATTGTCGAGAAAGGCAGGGAGAGCAGATACTGGGACTGGTATACCATAAAGAAATATCCCTTTGAGCCGGGAGACGGAGAAGCATATGAATGCTGGTGGGATGTTCCCAGTCTGCCGAAGCTAAACCACACAAACCCGGAGGTCAAAGAGTACCTGTACGGAGTTGTCGACAACTGGCTTGATTTCGGCTTTGACGGCCTGCGCATAGATGTCCCGAATGAGGTTGTTGAAGCGCACAGTTTTTTCGCAGAGCTCAGGGACAGAGTTAAGAGGGAGCATCCTGAAGCATATATCGTTGGAGAGATCTGG
>DAEG01000042.1:733-3191 GCA_002495235.1 Euryarchaeota archaeon UBA287
GGTGAGAGCGTCAGTGGAATGGGATTCAACGTAGTCAGCACCCATGACACGGGAAGGCTTCTGAGCGATCTCGGTGGTGGAAAATTCGGCGAGAAACCAGAGGGCATAGGCATACTGAGACTTGAAATGCTTGAGACACTCCTCTTTTCAATGCCGGGCACACCGGTCATATTCCAGGGAGATGAGAGGGGAATAACTGGAGAGAAAGAGTTCTACGATTCACACAGATATCCGATACAATGGGACACATGCAATAGAGATATATTCACGCACTTCGAGAGGCTGTCCCGTATGAGAGGTTCACTGCCTCAGCTTCAGAGCAACTCCATTTTCCTCCACAGGAGCGAGGGAGACGTGATCTCATTCTTCCGCGGAGAGAACAGAGATCTTCTGGTCATAGCAAACAATGGTTACATCCCCCAGGAGTTCCGATTACCTGAGGGCAGATGGAGGTACAACTCCCAGGTGCTGGAGGGAAGCGTGAGGATGCCTCCGCTCAAGGCTGTGGTGCTGGAGAGGGGATAACAAAGGGCCTAACCCCCCTCTTCAGTCATCTTCTTCAGTTCTCTGGCAAGGAGCCATATGCATATGAGGTTTGGAACCATCATGAGTCCGTTGAATATGTCCGAGACGCTCCAGAGGAGCTCCACCTCTATGGTTGTTCCTATGGTCAGGAGCACGATCCAGAAAGCGATCCAGCTGTAGGAGACTAAAGGATAGAGCTTTTCGAACTGGCCTGGTTTTTTTGCTATGTGCTGGACTATGTTCAGGAGGTTCTGCCGGGAATAGAAGTTCCACGAAAGGATCGTTGTGAAGGCGAAGAGTATGAGAGCTATCGCGACGAACATGCCTCCTGCCGGTCCATAGGCCCTTCTGAAAGCCTCCTGTGTGAGAGCAGTGCTGGTCATACCCGTGCTCCACGCTCCGGTGGCGCCTATGGTGAGGCCTGTTATGGAGCAAACGATTATCGTGTCTATGAAAGGCTCTAATATTGAGACGGTAGCCTGACGTACCGCGTCCGACTTTGCCGTAGAGTGGGCCATGGGCGCGCTGCCAAGACCCGCTTCGTTGGAGAATATGCCCCTCGCCACCCCGTACTGCAGGGCCATCGCTAAAGTTGAGCCCGCAAAGCCGCCCGTTGCTGCACTGCCCGTGAAAGCGTCATGGAATATCATGGATATTGTTGGTACAATGTTCTCTCTGAAGACTATGAGGACCCCTATGCCCCCTGCTATGTATATCAGGGACATAAAAGGCACTATGGCCGCCGCGGTTTTTCCTAACCTCTGTATCCCCCCTATCAATATGATCGCTATTCCCACAGAGCATATGATCCCTGAGATCCACCTCGGGAGGCCAAATGCGTCCTCGAATCCCACTGCTATAGAGTTAGCCTGGTTCATGTTACCTATGCCTAGGGAGGCTATGACCGTGAAGACCGAAAAGACCATCCCCAGCCACGGAAGCTTTGTGCGCTCTAATGCCGCAAAGGCACCCCCCAATTTTGTACCGTCGGGGAGGTCTTTTCTGTACTTTGTGCCCAGAACTACCTCTGCATATTTGGTTCCCATACCCAATATCGCGGCTATCCACATCCAAAACAGGGCGCCCAGCCCTCCCAGGGCTATCGCGGTGGCAACTCCTGCTATGTTTCCAACTCCTATAGTTCCCGCCATCGCTGCAGAGAGTGCCTGAAATGGAGTTATGTCTCCTTCCTCCTCACCCCCCTTACCAAAGATGTATCGCCACGCCCTGCCGAACCATCTGAACTGCACGCCTCTCAGCAGGAATAGCAGCATTATTCCGGTACCCAGGAGCAGAGGTATGCCGAAATACGCCCCCCAAATAAAAGAGTCTATGGAGTTTATGAGACCCGCAATGTCCACAAATTTTAAAGAGTATCTTGTATATATTTTTATCTGTTTTGAGTTATAAGTCCGGTTTTTTATAGAAACGCGAATTTATGAGGCTCTCGCTATCTTTTCTTCTCCTCTATCAGAAATGAGTCAAAAGCTTCTACAAGTCTATCAAGCTCCTCTTGCGAGTGGGCGGCGGACAGGAAGAAATGGGCCATGTCCTTGCCTACGTAGATCATGCCATTCTTGATCATCCATGCATGCAGTCTCTCGGTCCTCTTCCTGTCCCCGCTGTTTGTATCCGATGCGTTCTCAGGCCTTTTTGGAGTGAAGTGAACCGCAAATACGGATGGAGCGCCTGTCACAGATACCTCCACGCTCCTGTCCTCTCCTAGGTCCTCAAGTCTTCTTGTGATATCCTCCGTCATCTTTCCGAACCTCTTGTAGGGCTCCTCTCTCTCAAGTATCTTTATCGTCTCCAGACCTGCTGTCATGGTCATAGGGTTCGCTGCAAAGGTCCCTCCATGAAACACGGTCTCATCCCTGCGCTTTTTCCGGTGGTCCAGAAGGCTCATTATCTCCTTTTTCCCACCAAAAGCGCC
>DAEG01000108.1 GCA_002495235.1 Euryarchaeota archaeon UBA287
CCATCCATAGGCCCGAAAGTCCATCTGTCTTATTCATGGTCACTCTCATCTCTTTAGCGCTGGCGAACGTCAGACTCCTGCATTTGCCGGTGAAAGTGCAATTCCTGACCTCCAGGGTGGAACCGCCAGTGTTTATCCGCAATCCCCCAGCCTCCATATCACCACTCAGGTGGAGTGCACCGTCGTCTATGTCGGTCACTATTGACAGATCGCCCTTGAGGCTTCTATTCTCCACGGTTATGAATGACCTCTGGTCTACAGCGCGTATCTGTGCTCCTCCGATCGTTATCGCGCAGTCTATCAGCCTGATCTCTCCGATCTCCGTGTTCATGAAGCTCATCTCACCACGGAGGACACCCTCAGCACCGGTTATGGCCACGTTGTTGAAATCACCCTCAACAGAGATCATGCCCATCATGGCGACAGGCAGGGATAGAGCAACAAGTATGGCAAGGATCATTCAAGGCACCCCCTCAGCACCGCGGGTATCATGGCAACGAGCTCCGTGGTGGTGTATCCGTAGGAGTACCTCCCGAATGCCAGTTCACCGCACCTCCCATTCATGTACGCGGCCATGCACGCGCACTCGAAAGCATCAGAGATCCTGGAGCAAAGCCCAGCGCAAAGCCCGGCGAGGGCATCGCCAGTTCCGCCCCTTGTCATGCTGGGGTGGCCGCTCTTGTTCTTCTTGAATCTGTAGCCGTCTGATATGAGGTCGGTGCTTCCCTTCAGCAGTACGGTGCAGCCGAGCTCTCTGGCCACTCTCCTGACCTCTTCTTCGCTTCGTTCTTTCCCCCCCAGTCCGATGAACTCTCCCATGTGCGGCGTGACAATGCAGTTTTCGTTCAATCCGTCAACGGATTTGAGCATGGTCGCATCGCAGACCACCTTCACACCGCGCCCCAAAAACCCATTAAGCAGCCTCTCGGCTACCGGCAGATCCTCCTCGCCCAGGCCGGGGCCTATGAGAATTGAATCCACGTTCTCTGGCACGTCATCTAGGCTTCTGATTATCAGAGAAGGCTCAAAGGAGGCCTCTATAGCGTATATCTCCTCTGGCACGCAGAGATAGACGAGGTCAGCGCCGCTTCTGAGAGCTGCCATGGCGCTTATCATTGGCGCTCCCGTATAAGGCCCGCCGCCGACCACGGCGACTCTCCCGTTCTCTCCCTTGTGTGATTCCTTTTTGTTCCTGGGGAAGAAGGCCTTTACGTCGCCCGGACCACAGAGGCGCTCGACCTCCTCAGGTATGCCTATATCTCTGACTGTCGTTCTCTCGGGGTCAAGACCCTCCTTT
Source organism: Euryarchaeota archaeon UBA287 (assembly GCA_002495235.1). Lineage (GTDB taxonomy): Archaea > Thermoplasmatota > UBA186 > UBA287 > UBA287 > UBA287. The sequence continues at coordinate 1,298 of DAEG01000108.1, forward strand.
GGCTTGTGGAACGTTATTGTCAGATCGGCGTTCACGGGTCTCTCAGTCCCAAAGCCGGACGGCACATCCATGGCTACGATGGTCTTGCCCGAACCGTTTATCTGGTCTATCATGGAACGGTAAGGTTCCCTCGGTTCGCCCTCGATCCCGACCCCCAGCATGCAGTCGACTATGATATCGCAACCCTCCATCACGAACCCGGATAAGCAGGCCCCTGGCAGAAGGCTGAACGCCCTTCTGGCCTCGAGTGTCTTGGGCTCTGATGCGCAGAACACCTTCACCGTCTCGCCCTTTTTGTAGAGCTCCCTTGCAGCCACAAAGCCGTCCCCGCCATTGTTTCCGGAGCCGCAGACGAACAGGAACCTTTTGCCGTGGAACCGGAGCAGTTCTTCAGCCGCTCCCCTGCCAGCTCTCTCCATGAGCTCAAAAGGATTGATGCCGCAATGCCGCGCATTAGCGTCAAGGGCTACGAATTCTCTTGGAAGCACACACGGATTCATTCTTCAGGTTTAAATAGTTGTTCTATGGTCTGAGCCAGTATCTTGGCTTCTTTCAGGCCAGAGTGCCCTCTCCAAGACCTGTCTGGTCCGGGATGCCAGTCTGTGAGCCAAGGAAACGCGCAGTTAACTATTTATACAAGAGATCCGCATAAAGCACATGAAAATCTTGCCGGCATTCCTTGTGGTTCTGCTGCTTGTTCCAGTCCTGGGTCAGAGCGCGGATTTTGAGTCCGGATTCAAGACAGGCTATGAGGACGGATCCTGGGAGTACAGGGACTACAACTTCAACCTGACAGTCAAATCTTCTGCAGCTCCTGATTATATCTCCGGCTACAACACGGGTTACATGCTGGCAAAGGGCGAGCCCGTGTTCATGCCGTTTGTTGGGAACGCTGCCAATTACAGCAGGGGTTTTGAGACAGGTTATGCAGACGGCTCCTGGGCTTACAGGGACTACAACTTCAACCTCAGCGGGAGGATGAAGAGCGCGGATGAAGGATTCTTTAATGGCTATGTCAATGGATATGTCCTAGGGCACACGGAGAAGGCGTCAAAAGAAAACAATGCCGAGATGCAGGCAAAGGAGGAGGGGCTTGAGAAAAGGACGGCGGCCCTTGAGAAGACCAATGCAGAGCTTGGGAAACGACTCGAAGCGCTTGAAGCTCAAAATGCGGCACTCGAGAAGAGAGTTAAGGATCTGGAGACAAAAACTAACGCCAGGACCTGATCTCACCCAGCACACGCGGCTCAAAGTCATCCTTGTCCATCCGTCAAGCGCGCGAGTGAGTAGGTAAATAGCTCTATGGAAGTTATATAGCAATCGTGATATTCTGACTTTCGCTTTTCCGAACATGGATAAGATAGCGGTAGCGATTGTGGCTCTTGCTTTTGTGCTAACTGTCTTTGCTGGCGTATCGCAGGGCATTGAATCCACAGAGCAGAGCACGTGGCTTGTCGGGGATCATCACATGCACACCATAGCCAGCGACGGCTCACACACCATGGAGTACGACGTCGCGCACTCAGAGGGACTTGACTTCATAGTCATAACGAACCATGGGAGCACAGACAACCTCCCCAGGATTGAGAGCGAGTACAGAGAACTCCTGAGGCTGAGAAAGGAGAACCCGGATGTGCTGATATTCTACGGATTCGAGTGGAACGTGCCAGCGGGAGAGCACGCTACTTTTATAGCTGAGCCTGGCGAGCATGAGATGGACCAGATAAAGGGCTTCATGCAGAGGTTCGATGAGAACACTAACAAGAATGCAAGCAGAGAACAGGATGCGGTTAGGGCTCTGGTTTACGCTGAGAATATGGATCCAAAGCCAATAGTGATCCTGAACCATCCAAGCAGAAAGGGCCGATACTCTCTGGTAGAGATCAGGGCATATGACAACGCAGGCAGCGTTGCCATAGGATTTGAGGGCGCTCCGGGTCACCAGGCCAATCCAGAGAGAGGGTCATATCCGGCCAAGGAGCCAGGGAGCTCAAGGACCTACGGTGGTTACGACATCATGACTGCCAAAGTGGGCGGCCATTGGGATACATTGCTATCAGAGGGCAGGAGATGGTTCATAACAGCGAACTCAGA
>DAEG01000070.1 GCA_002495235.1 Euryarchaeota archaeon UBA287
CGCCTGCCAGGTATCCCTGCACAGGATGCCTGTGGTAGTATATGGCCGGATGCGGCCTTATCTCCTCGCAAACGTACTTGGGAACGGTCGTCGTGCCGCAGCCTATGCCGAAGTCACCGGGCCTTATGCACCCTGTGGCTATCGCCGAGGCGTTACCGTCCGTGGTCCCGTGGAACAGACGGGCGCCTTTAAGACCAATGCTCTCTGCGAGAGCGCTCCCAGCCTCGCCCGCGGGTGAACCGCAGTCAACTATACCGGGCAGCAGACCCGTGGGCACGCCCGCGTCCTCGAACACGGGAGCGAACCACGTCTTGCTCTCTATGTCTTCGCCGAACTTCAGCGCGTTGGCGCAGTCCACGCACACGTCATCCCACCTCTCACCCTCCCTGAAGCGGAGCCTGTAGAGGATCCATGATGCCGGGGGCAGTATCCAGCGCACCCTCCTGAACTTCTCCGGGCTGGTGCGCATGGCATGAACGATCTTCGGGAGCGGGGACGTCGGGGATATCGACACGCCCTTCTCTGCGATCTCCCTGACCGACCCGCACCCCTTCAACCCCTCGTACTCCTCTGCGGCCTTCTCGTGGTACATGATGGGCTGGAAGACCGGTCTTCCACGATCGTCAACGAGCAGCACGGTGCCTGATGTGCTGTCCACGGTCACTATCTTATCTCCGGGAGCGAACTGCTCGATGGCGTCTGACGGCGAAGCTGCGCGCAGCGCACCGAGCCACTCTTCCACGGTCTGTCTGGACACTGCGGCATTTCTCACAGCGATGCTCTCTCCCTCCAGATCGTAGACTTCCACCCTGACACCACTGGTCCCGAGATCTATCCCTATGAGAGTCTCCAACTCGCTCACCCCGCAACATGGGAGTGACCCTATATAACGTTTTCAGTCACAGCNNCAGCAAAGCATATATGCACGGAACATCGTGGCACTTCAGGGAATAACATGTTTGACGACGAATCTGTCAAGCCTTTCACCGCCAGCCCGGAAGAGATAGAGCCGGAGAAGAACATAATCGCCACGTATTACGTTGAGGGGAGGAACATATCGCCGCTCGAGGCTGGAGTCAAGATCGCGGCCGAGGAATCCATAGGCACCTGGACCGAGATCACGACCGCCACGGACTGGTGTGTCAGGAATCTGGCGGCTAAGGTCTACGATTGCAGAAACGACAATGAGAGCACAGGTGTGGTCAAGATAGCGTATCCTGACGAGCTCTTTGACGTAGAGACGGGTGGCATACCCAACATTCTCAGCATAGTGGCCGGCAACCTCTTCGGGATGAGCTCTCTCCGCAACGTCAGACTGCTGGATCTTCAGTTCCCTTCAGAGGTCGTGAGGCTATTCAAGGGGCCAAAGTTCGGCATAGACGGGATAAGAAAGCTGGTCGGCACCCTTGAGAGCAGGAGGCCGCACCTAGGGACGATCATCAAACCCAAGGTGGGGCTGAACCCGAAGGACACCGCTGCGGTGGCCTACGAGGCCGCCATGGGCGGCGTCGACTTCATAAAGGATGACGAGACACTGACGAACCAGAGGTTCTGTCCGCTGGCCGACAGGATCACCAGCGTCATGGAGGCTCTGGACAGGGTGAGATCAGAGACGGGCAGGACCGTCCTCTACTCGCCGGACATAACGACGGAGACGCACAGGGTCCTTGATCTCGCGGACGTGGCACTCGAGCATGGGGCGCCGGCGCTGATGGTCGACGTCATCCCCTCCGGGTTCTCAGCCGTGAGAGCGCTGGCGGAGGATCCATCCATAAACGTGCCGGTGCACGTGCACAGGTGCATGCACGCGGTGATGACCAGGAACCCTAAGCACGGCATATCGATGATGGTGGTGGCGAAGCTCGTCCGCATGGCCGGCGGGGACCAGCTCCACACTGGGACCGTTGCAGGAAAGATGGGGGAGAAAAGCAAGGATGCCATGAACGACATAATAAGGATAAATGAATTCATGAGAGGCGGCTTTCACGGCCTGAAGACCACCTTTCCGGTTGCCTCGGGCGGCGTGCACCCCGGCATAGCCGCAGCCAACGTCGAGCTGCTGGGCAGGGATCTGGTGATACAGGCCGGCGGCGGGATACACGGGCACCCTGACGGGACGAGGGCTGGCGCGATAGCGATGAGACAGTCCATAGACGCAGCCTTGGAGGGCGTGCCTGTCGAGGAGTACTCTAAGGATCACGAGGAGCTCAGGATAGCGCTCCAGAAGTGGGGTTCAAAGTTCTCGGACTTCGACTGAAGGATCCGCTCGACCGAGCAGAATACCTACAAGAGATTGAAACTTGCAGGGGCCTGTGGGCAGGATGCTGAAAAGGCTGGACCGAGTAGGATACCTATCAGGATCGAGATTCGGGCAGGATCCTGCATATGCCTGCACTCACTGTACAAAGATCATAAGATGACAATGAAGGATCTTTTGGAATAATCTCCGCACAGCGCGACGGCCGATTTCGCTCTGCTCTACAGGCAGATTTCGCGTAGCGAGATCATGATTTGCCTTTGGCAGATCTGCGTGCTCTGGAAAAAGGACTGATAGTGCGAGGGGCCGGATTTGAAC
>DAEG01000073.1 GCA_002495235.1 Euryarchaeota archaeon UBA287
GCTATCTCCGTCGGGATCCTCTCTATCCTGTAGGTGCTGTTCAGCGAGCAGCCCGCGTAGAACTCATTGCCGGCGAAGGAGACGGAGTATGGGTAATCGCCCGGCATCGCGGAGCCTGCGTCTATCCTGACCTCGGCTGTGCCGTCTGGGGCTGTCCTGAGAATTGCACTAGCCGAATTCAATGCGATAACCAGTTCTGCACCGCCAACGGAGTTGCCATTCATGTCCGCAAGCCTCAGCAGGATCGTTACCTGCTCCCTGTAGAGACCAGAGGCTTTCAGCGCCTCAATCCTGGTGCTTATCCTTTCTGTTATCCTCTCGCCACTCACGTGGACCTCTGTTCCCACAGTGAAGACCTTTTCCTGACCAATCCCGAAGGCGCTCCTGAAGGCACTGCTCCCAGCCCCGTCCGACACCGTGAAGGAAGCCGTCACCGTGCAGTCACCGCCACCCATCGCGGTGCCTTCACTACCGGAGATCCTCAGGTCCATATGATCGGTAGAGCTGTACTCGGCATCGAACTTGACCATATTGTTGAGGAAGACCCTCGCATCCCAGCCGAAACCGCAGCCCCAGAACCTGACCATCTCTATCCCAAGGATCTTCAGCGACGTGATCCTCACGCTGAAGTTCACGGCCTCGCCGGGCTGGAGCGATACACTGGAAGGAACGAGGGATATCTCCGCAGTCAGCATGCCATGGTATGATGAGAGCGCTACAGATGAGGGCGCCGACGCTGGAGGCTGCTGTTCAAGCTGCTGCTCTGGCTGCTGTTCCATCTGCTGATCGGGTTGTTGTCCGATCACCGTCACAGGAAGGGACACAAAGAGAAGCGCACATGCCACCAGCAGGACAATTATCTTCATCACACCACCCCAGAGAGATCCACAAGCAGCTGTCCGCAGGCCTCCACGGGTCTGGACGCGGTGCAGCAGGCACCGCAAAGAGAGAAGCACTGCCACATGAAGCCTATGAAAGGAAGCACGGACAGGGTGTCTCCAACTATGATCATGGACTCACCTATCGTCACAAAATATGAGCTGCTGTTGATTAGGAAGTGACCGCACGCGGAGGCGACCGGCGATATGATGTACGCGCAGAACAGCAACGCGCGATAGCCGAGCTTCACCACCGCCTCGAACACCTCCCAGAGATAGGCCACGAGCGTGGCTAAAAAATTCAGCACTGCTTCCTCCATGGGAAGCCCGGTCTCAACCGCGTTGAGCAGCGCGGAGAGCGCCGTCTCGACATTCTCCAGAGCTCCGGTCTGTTCCTGCGCCTGAACCGGTGCTACGGACAACAGAAGTGCAACGGCAACCATGAAAGCACCTCCCATCCGGCACTTCCTGAAGCTCATATTACCTTTATGTATGAGAGAAATGGTATAATAATGTTTGCTTGAACCGTAGCAGGTCACCCGTCTGAAGTTTACGGCTGGCGTAGGGCTTAACACCGATTTCCCTCTTTGGGGGAAATCATGATTCAGTCCAAAGGACTGAATCGGGGTATTTCAGTTCGGATGCAGCCGTGCCTGGGTGAGATGCCGAACTGGAAGTTCGGCAGATACCGAGCACAGCTCGGTAAGACGCCACCTCTGGAGCTTCATAAGAGTGACCTCTTACGATAAAACAAACACTTAATAAATAGAAAAGAGATATTAATGATATGGGGATCAGATTCAAAGTCGTCGTGGAAAAGGCAGAGGAGGGGGGTTATATCGTGGAGTGCCCTGCACTGCCCGGCTGCGTTTCAGAGGGTGAAACGATCGAGGAGGCCCTTGAGAACATCAAAGAGGCGATACAGGGCTGCATACGACCGTACAGAGCACGGTCTATAAACCTCGCTTTGCGAGGTTGTATAGAAGCAAGAAACGCCCAGATCAAAACAAAAGGGAGGAAGATAGAGGTCTTTGTCTGAGATGAGCAGATTACCGGTTATATCGGGAGAACACCACCGGTTCATCAGGGCAGGCTGGAAGGCTGACAGGCAGGTTGGCAGCCATCTCATCCTGGTAAAAACAGGCTCGGATGTTGTGCTGTCCATCCCGCTGCACGGCGAGCTGAAAAGCGGAACGCTGAGGAAGCTTATATCCCTGGCAGGGCTCACAAAAGAGGAGTTTATAAGATTGCTGAAATAACACGATCTGGACCCATAAGCATGGCCATATAACCGGGATTGAGGGCAACAAACCTCATTCTATGGCCATCCCGACCGAGCGACAGGGCCGCCAGATGAAGGCGCAGCTGGAGGAGCGGATCAGGGACGGCACCTATCGTGCCCCTCGCGGGCACAGCTCTTCCTTCAGCCGGCGCTGGAAGAAGCGCTGCCAGAGCCGGAGGATCTGGTCCTGCACGTTAGATCATGAGTAGCCCGATAACAGCCTTCATCAGGATCTATTGCCGTCGCGAATGTGGGCGTCCTCCGCCGGAGCGCGGAGCAGCGCAGAAGGAGCTCTCACAGCAGCCCCAAATCAGCAGCCGTATCAGAAAATGATTTAAGATAGAATGTCCAATCCATACAGTGAGGATCGTGAGATGAAACTGATGGTCGTGCTGGAAGAGCAGGGAGGCACACGGTTTACGTGCCATCACTGCCCGGCTGTATTTCGCAGGGGGAGACGAGGGAGGAGGCATTAAAGAACATCAGAGAAGCCATCGAGCTGTATCCGGAGACAGACAAAGATGAGCGCGTCCGGCATAAACGGGCAGAGATAGAGAAGATAACGGTATGAAGCCGCCGGTGATCTCCGGATATGACACGACAAAAACGCTGAGGAGGGCGGGTTTTGCGGTTACAAGACAGAAAGGCTCTCATGTCAGATTGGAGAGGATAGGCGGGGAAACTGTCATCAAAATAACGGTTCCGCTGCACAAAACATTAAAAAAAGGGGACTCTGGAGAGAATTATCAAAGATGCGGGTTTAACAACAGATGAATTTTTAAAACTTCTGTGATCTACGGGCAGAGATCGACACGTCAAGGCTGGCGGCCAGAAGAGGATTTTTGGTTTAACCCAGTCCAATAGCCGCCTTCATCTTTCACTTCAGATCTCTGCATTTCAAAGATCAAACTTTTTCCAACCCTGCAAAAATCTTCTGTGATGCATGGCATAACGGGGCATCAGGTGAAGAACACCGGAGAACACGATCCTTTTTTTCGGTCCGGCTCCGGACAGAACAGGATCCCTGATGAGCGGCAGAGAACCTGCATGAGCGGCTCTCTCGAGAGGGATCATTATCTGACGAAAAAGCGCACATGAACGGCTCTCTCCTGCCCTGTGTCAGGTATCAGAGTCGTACTCATCCCGGTCTGGTGCGGACTTGCCGTGACCCGCGCTCCAGCCCAGAATCATCTCTGTAACATCCTTCTCCCATATCAGGATCCCGCAGGATCACCCCGAGACGTCCACGAGGAGCTGCCCGCAGGCCTTCACCGGGCCGGAGGCCAATGAGAGAGAGGCGCAGAGGGGGATGAGGCTGCGCCAGAGGAAGCCTGAGAACAGGAGGGCCGAGAGGCAGCCCAGAAGGGCAGTAACGGCCACGCACGCCGCGTCCATGATTGAGGCGCAGGACAGCAGCAGGGAGCCGAACACGCGTAGGAGGAGGACGAGGAGCGAGCGCAGGATCTCCATCAGCACCGGAATCGCGTTGAGCGCTACCCTCTCCAGCGGCAGC
>DAEG01000101.1 GCA_002495235.1 Euryarchaeota archaeon UBA287
CGTAGTCTATGACATGGAGGTCGAGGAAGACGACCCATACCTTCTCTCCGGGTGTTATGCACATCTTTTTGAGATCTATGGTCTGGCTCTCCCTTATGCCCCTGTCGACGACCCTCGCGAACTCTATCGCCTCGGGGTTCGGCGGCCCCGGCTCGAATGTAGGCGAGGCCGCAGGCCTCAGCTCCGCGTTCGTTATCAGTATGCCCTCATCGGGCGTGTCCGGGAAAGGCTTGTCCACGGCGAGCTTCACGCCGACCATGATCTTGGTGTTGCCAAGCGTTGCCAGGGCAGAGCCCTCGGCCGTGCCTATCAGCCCGGGCGTGACCTTCAGCTCTCTGACATCGTCAAAGCCCCTCGCGTCTATGCGCTTTCCCTCCTTAAGCTGTGCCTTTATGAAATCCCTGTTCACAAGAGAAATTATGTCCATATCACTCACCTCCGACGCTCTTCCTGAGCGCCTCCTTCTGCATCTCGTATATCTTCCTGCAGCCGTCCATGGCCATAGAGAGAGCCCTGTCGAACTCCTCCTGGGTCATGTGCCCGTCCATCTGCAGGAGCACTATGTCCTCGTTCTTCGGCATCATGGCGACTGGGAGGTCCGCCTGACCATAGTTGTCCTCCTCCTTGAGCAGGTCCAGGACGACCTGACCGTCGACCTTGCCCGCGGCGCACGCTACCACCAGATCCTTCATGGGCACTCCGGCGTCTGCGAGCGCGAGGCTCGCTGCCGTCAGACCGGCACACCTCGTCCCGGCGTCGGNNGCCTCAAGGGCCTCGGATATTATCTTGGATATCTCCATGGACCTCCTGTCCGGCCCGGGCCTCTTCCTGTCCGTGACCGAGAAGCTGACCATGTTGTAGGTAGCCTGCACTATGCCCCGGAGCGGGTTCTGTATGTGCCTCGGCTGGGCCTCCCTCGGTCCGTAGACCGCGGCCACGACCTTGTTCTTTCCCCACTCTATGTAGGCACTGCCGTCGGCCCTGCTGAGCACTCCGACCTTCATCTTTATGGGCCTGAGCTCGTCAAGACCTCTGCCGTCTATCCTCTTCCCGTTCTCATCTATCAGCCTTATCGGCTTCTCCTCTCTCTCAACATCCTTCACAATCTCATCCATATGATCACCCCAGCATCTTCTCTATGTCCTCGACACTGATGTCCTCTCTCTCCACCCTCTTCACGGCCATGACCGCCTTCGATATCCCGGCGCTCTCTCCGTCTATCCACACCCTCCCGTTCTGGCCTATGAATATCCTGCAGCCCGTGACCTTCTTTATGGCGTTGACCACCGCCCCCTCCTTGCCTATGACCTTGGCCACGCGGGTCGTCATGATCTCTATGACGTAACCGGAATTTATCTTGCGGGAGCTCCTGTCACCCATGGTTATCTGTATCCTGCCGACGTCGTCGTAGCTCTTTATCCGTGCCAGCACCGCATCCCCGACCGTCAGGAAATTGACGGTGTTACCGAAGTCCACCTTCCATGGGGTGTCGTTCGCGTGCAGCACCGACGGCGCCGGTGCCTTTATGTCCACGACCCACAGGGACTGGTCTATGTCCGTGACTATGCCTATGACCTGATCCCCCTCCCTCGGGATGTAGACCGACTTCACCGGCACGATGTTGATGTAGCTTGACCTCACATCCCTGACGCCCATTATGGTGGCGTATATGCTGTCGCCATCCTCGTACGTCCCGCTCCCCGCCTTGAGCTCGGAGCTCTTGCCCACCAGATCCCCTGGCAAAACGCTGTTCATTTTCCTGCCTCCTTTTTCTCTACTACACTTACCTCTTCCTTAGCTCTCCTGCCGAGCTGGTCCATCAGCTCACCCTTCATGCCCACGGGAACCTCAAGGACACACCTGAATCTCCCGTTGCCCAGCCACCCCTGCTCCCGGAACTTGCCGTATTCCTTGAACAGCGGCATGCACCTCCCGTAGTCCTGAGGCGATATCGTTATCTCCATCAGGACGTTCTCTATCTTTATCGGTATCTTGTAGCGTATCGCGTCTATTATCTTGGTGGACTGCTCCTCCACGCTCCTGAACGGGTCCACGGTGACCCTCGCCTCATCCATCGCCTTCTCTATCCTCTGCGGGGTGTGCGGCGCGTTCGTCTGCGGGTTGATGGCGCTCCTCGCTATGTAGCTGACTATCTGCCTTCTCCTATCCTCCACGGCCTTCCTCTTCTGCTCTGTGGTCAGCTGTATCTCGCCCCTGCGTATGATCTCCTCGGCCACCATCTGGATGTCCTCCGTGCCGAAGGCCTCCTTCATCTCCTTGGCACTGGCCCTGTCACCCCTGCGGGCGTCCTTGAAGACCTCGCTGGTCGCGAGAAGGTCGTCCAGCGGAACGCTCTTTCCCTCACGGACGTCGACCGCCCTGTACGGGTCGACCAGGATCTCGAACCTGTGCTCGCCGTGGGAGTACCTCGCCACCACGGCGTCCTCCAGAGAGACCATTACTTCTTCTCCTCCCTCGGGAGCCTGCTGATGAAATCTTCAACCTCGCCCTCCGTGAACTTGTAGAACTTCCTTTCCTCGTTGACGACCGCGATCTCCGTGGTCTCCTTCGAGATCCTGCCCTCCGTGGCTATGTTGAGGCATCTGAGGCCGAGGACTATCGCCTCATCCCTGGTCAGGTCCTCCCTGTAGCCCTGCTCGAGCACCGGCATGACGAGGTCCCTGCCGGACCCTATCGCAGTCGCCCTCCAGACGAGCATGGCGCCGCTGGGGTCCGTCTCGAAGAGGTGGTAGCCGTCCTCGTCAGCTCCGCCTATCAGCAGCGATGTCCCGAACGGCCTGACGCCGCCGTACTGGGTGTAGGACTGCTCGAAGTCGCATATCGATTTCACGAGCTCCTCTATGTTTATGGGCTCGTCGTACGTCATGATGTGCTTCTGCGCCTCCAGCCTTATGCGGTCTATGAGGATCCTCCCGTCAGCGAACAGCCCGCTCGTGGTGCACCCCACGCTGTCAGACACCTTGAATATCTTCTCCGTCTTGCTGACGTCTATGAGCCTGCTAGTGATCTTCTTGTCAGCGAGCAGAAGGACACCGCCGGAATACTGCATACCCACGGCCGGAGCGCCTCTCTGCACCGCCTCCCTCGCGTACTCGACCTGAAATAGCCTGCCGTCCGGCGAGAATATCGTGCTCGCCCTGTCATAACCCATGCTTGGTTCCATCTTTTACCTCCTCTATTATCTTCTTTGCCTTCTTTATCGTTCCCGTTGTTACAATGGTGTGAAGTGATTTATTACTATTTAATCTTTTTATGACGTCCCCGGCGCTCAGATGGTCGGCCCGCACTATGGAGTAACCGCCCGCGTGGTACAGCGCTTTTGGCGCCTCTCCGAGGACCACCACGTACCTCTTCCTCCTGTCCTTCATCGTCTCACGTGCAGACCGCACTCCCTCTTGGTGGCTTCCTCCCACCACCACCTTCCCGCGCGCTCGTGCTCGCCCGGCATTATCGCCCTCGTGCAGGGAGCACAGCCTATGCTGACGAAGCCTCTCTCGTGCAGCCTGTTGTACGGCACGTTGTTCGCGTGTATGTAGTCCCAGACCTGCCTGAGGCTCCAGTTCGCTATGGGATTGAACTTCACCTTGCCTTCGTGTGCAGGATCCTT
>DAEG01000072.1 GCA_002495235.1 Euryarchaeota archaeon UBA287
GTGGGCTATGAGAGGGCCGTGAGGATACTCTTCATAAACCAGTACATGGACCCGGATGAGAGAAAGATCGTCGAAGGCATCCTGCTAGGCTGACCTTATCAGCTCTGTGAACTCCAGCACTTCGTTGCCTCTCTCGTTCAGGAAGGATACTCTTATCCTCTTTCCCTGCCTGCCTCCAAAAGTGACCAGCGTCTCCTTCTCTTCCTTCGGCATCAGCATCAGCTGCTGGAACTCGGCGTCGAGCACCCTGCTGTCGAGCTCAGCCTCGCACCTGTCAAGGAAGACCGGGAGATCGCCCCTGTTGACTATGCGTAGTCTGACACCAGCTATGACTTCATAGCTTATGTCCCCCTTCGAGTAAGAGTTCTTTATCAGCGCCGCTCCGGTGAGCTCCAGTGCGCTTCCGCGGAAATCGACCCGCTGCTCGCACGAGACGTGCTTGCAGTCAAGCATGAAGGCGTAAGGTCCGCCAAGCGGGGTCTTGTGCAGGTCAAAGATCCTGAAGAGCGTGTTGCTCTTTCCCACGTCATGCTCCACCTTTGCGTCCGGCCCTATGATGCGGAGCCTGCCCTCGCACGGCGGTTCTATGAGAACATCGGCGTAGATGCCGTCATCCCTCAGTTGCAGGCCTCTGTACGAGAGCGAAGTCTTTCTGCGGAACACACCATTAATCCCCTGCGTCTTTAATCTCTTTTTCGTTCACGCATCTCTCGCACTCCGACTGTATCGTTGTGTGGTCTATGCCGTACCTCTCCTTCAGCATGTCGTTCACCCTGCCGACAACCTCGTTTATCTTAGCGTCAGGCTCAACTATTATGTGCGAGCTGAGGGCATAGATGTCTGAGCTTATGCTCCATACGTGCACGTCATGCACTCCCTCCACGCCTTCCACGCGCTTCATGTCCCTCTCTATGCCAGCGATGTCGATGCCCTTGGGGGTGCTCTCCATCAGTATCATGAGCGATTCCTTCACCAGCGGCAGGGAGTTCGATAGTATGAAACAGCCTATGATTACGCTTATTATGGGATCAACGACGGTCATTCCCGTCAGGGCTATTATCGTTCCTCCGACGACAACGCCGACCGAGGACAGCGTGTCGCTCAGGACGTGGATGTAAGCGCCCCTGACGTTGAGGTTGTTCCCGGTGCTGCCCTGCATCCTGACCGCGACGTATATGTTGGCCGCCAGCCCTATGATGGATATGACCAACATCTCACCGCTGTTTATTGAGGCGGGGTTCAGGAATCTGAGGTAGGCGTTGTAGAATATGTACAGCGCTATGAAAAGNNATCGCCGCGCTTATTATCTCCGCCCTGTAGTACCCGAACGTGAACTTCCCGTTCGCCTCCCTTCTCGAAAGATGGATCGAAAAATAGGCGAGGAGCAGGGACACTAGGTCGGTGAGGACGTGGAACGAATCGCTGAGAAGCGCGAGGCTGTTGGTCAGCAGCCCTCCGATGACCTCAAGCACCAGGATGGAGGCTGAGAGCACCACGAAGATCCTGAACTTTCCCTCGATGATCTCTCTGGAGACCATATACGATATCTGATGCCTCGCTTTAATAGTTTTATGCGTTCTGCGTCACGGACGGAGGTATCTCCTTATCTCCCCCTCGATGTCGTAGGAGCCGAATCGTTCTGCAGGGAAGTTGTATGGCTCTCTTCCCGCCCTCTCGTTGTAGAACGGCCTGTTGCAGTTCTCGCACCCACGGGTGAGGAACGCTCTCTCGTCAAAGCCCCGAGGGATGTCTACGAGCCTTCCCCCTTCGATGCCGAAGTCCTCCACCGGGGTGCCATGCTCTATCAGATAGCTCGCGAGCTGCAGGGCCCTGTAGCGCTCGACAGACACGCCGCCCACCGGCCTTTTTCCTTTCACGGGGGTGTAGGCGAAGAGCGCTAGCCTTGTTCCTTGGTCGTGCATGCGCTGTGACATTGTAAGAAAATCCTCGTCGCTCTCCCCGAGGCCGATTATGACGTGGCAAAAGAAGCTGAAATCGTAGCCGAAGCTGTCCATCGCCCTCTCCCAGCTGAGGCCAGGCTTGTGCTTTTCGTAGAGTGCTCTCGTGCAAGCGTCAAGCCCAATGCCAACGCTTCTCACGCCGTGCTTGTACAGAATCTCCGCCCGTTCCTGCGTGAGGTACGCTATGGCCACGTCGCCCTCGCCCTCCAGCGAGCCCAGAACCTCGTCCATCTCGTTCTCCATGCCTTCTCTCTCCACGGTCTGGAGGCAGTAGCGTCTCACGCCCTTCAGCAGCCCGATATCGAACTCGGGCCATCTCACCCTGGAGAGATAGTCATCCCTGCCCCACGTGCAGTAGGAGCACTCGGCTTCGCATGTTCCGGGCAGCATCAGGTATGTGATGCAGGGTGCCACGTCGAGAGGGCCGCTCATGAGACCCAGGGCTATCGCGCTTCCAGCGCTCACCCTAAGCTTCATGGTCCATCATCAGCTTCACTATGTCCTTCCTCGATATTATGCCGACAAGCCTTCTTCCGTCAACCACGGGCAGCTGGTTCTTGCGATCCTTCACCATCAGCTCTGCTGCCCTGCGGGCCGTGTCCTCCTCTGTCACGGTTATGACGTCCTTCACCATGAGCTTATCAACCGTCGAGGACATCCTTCTGAGGATGGAGTCCATGAACATCCTGCTCCCATAGCTGCTGCTCCAGAGGGCGTCGAACCACTCGTCCCTGAGCATCAGGTCCTTCTGGGATACGATCCCTATGAGATCCTCATGCTCACCTATGACAGGCAGCGCATTGAGGTCCCTGTCCCTTATGATCCTCATGACCTCTCTTATGGGCGTGTCCGTCTCTACGGATACGGCGTCTTTGGTCATCACGTCCCTCACTCTGATGTCGGAGGCGTCCGATAGCGTGGCGCCGCAGGAGGGGCAGCGCGCATCAAGGACGGCTCCGCACTCCCTGCACCTCACGCGCCCGCCTCCCTCAGGAACCTGTCGGTCTTCTCAACCGCCACGCCCAGATAGCTTCTGTAGTCGAGGGCCTCGTCCATCTCTTCCCTGCTGAGCAGCGCTGAGATCTCCTTGTTCTCGTATACGCTGCCGAAATCTCCCATAGATGCCTTCCTTACGAGCTCGTGGGCCCTCTGCCTCGACATGCCCTTCCTTGCGAGCGCCATCATGAGGCTCTCAGCCATCACGGCCTTGCCGGCGCGCTCGAGGTTCTCTCTCATGCGCTCTGCATGCACCTCCATGCCCCTGACAACGCGCGTGAGCTTTGTCAGCATGTCATCGAGCAGTATAAAGCAGTGGGGTATTATGAACCGCTCGGCGCTCGAGTTCGTGAGGTCCCTTTCGTGCCAGAGCACGGCGCTCTCGTGCATCGGCGTGAGGAAGCCCCTCACGATCCTCGCTAAGCCACAGACGTTCTCGCACTCCATCGGGTTCCTCTTCTGCGCCATGGTGCTTGAGCCTACCTGCCTCTCCGCGTCGAAGGGCTCTGAGACCTCTCCTATCTCCGTGCGCTGCAGGTTCC
>DAEG01000034.1 GCA_002495235.1 Euryarchaeota archaeon UBA287
TGATAGATCGTACAAGTCTGTCCGTGAGGCTTGACGGGGGGGAAGAGAGGGTAGTGAGGATAGCCACAAATGAGAGGACGTACGACGCTCTGGGTGACTGGAGATCCTTGCGGGAGGAGAGCAAAGGTTACTATGAGAATTTTCTCAACAGCGTCACAACCATAGAGACTCCGGACGAGGAGTTCAATGAGGCGTATCTCTGGAATCTCATAGCTCTGGACAGTTGTTATCTTGAGAAGCCTNNGGTTACAATGTGGACGCTGACAGCAATGGGAGACCGGGATTTGCGTGGTACTTTGGCAGGGACTTTCTCTGGATGAGCTTCGCTATGGCGACATACGGGGACTTCGAGAAGGCAAGGGAGGGATTCAGACTTCTTCAGAGATACCAGAGGCAGGATGGCAAGATAATGCATGAGCTCACGTCATCGATAAACGAGATCGGCAGGGAAAGCTGGGAGAGAGAATTTCCGTACTACTTTGCGGCAGCGGACTCAACTCCTCTGTACCTCATAGCTCTGGATTACTATCTGACGTGCAGTGGTGATACTGCCTTTATTGAGAAGAGCAGAGACTCCATAGAGAGGGCTTTCAGCCATCTGCTCACCGCGGACGCTGACGGCGATGGCCTCATAGACAACATCGATGGCCATGGCTGGGTGGAGGGAGGCTTTCTCGCAGAGAATCAAACGAAGGCGGGGCACACAACGCTCTATCTGGCGTCGCTCTGGCTTGAATCCCTTGAGAGCGCCAGAGACCTGTTCGATATCCTCAATGAGAAAAATTTGTCAGTGCAGTGCGACGATCTCATGGCAAAGATAGACATCAACATTTTCTGGGATGAAGAGGGGGGGTATTTCTATCACAGAAAGCTTCCTGACGGGACATTCGGAAAGGAGAAGACGGTCATGGGTGCGATACCACTGCTGTTCGGGCAGGTGAATGAGAGTGTTGCTGACAGAGAGCTTTTGCTTCTGAACTCCCCAGAGATGACCGTCCCTTGGGGATGCAGGATCATCTCGAATAAAGACAAGAGATACAACGCGACAGGCTATCACGAGGGCAGTGTGTGGCCTCTGTTCACCGGCTGGGCGGCTCTAGCGAACTTCCGTTACGGCCACTATGACGAAGGTCTGTCACTGACAAAAAAGAGTCTCATGCTGTACGATGACTTCGGGCTTGGCTACGCGCCGGAGGTCATGAACGGTGATGAGCCAGAGCTCCTCGGCTGTCCTCATCAGGGATGGAGCTCGTCTATGGCCGTGCTTCCGGCGCTGAAGGGAATAGCAGGGATAGACACTGATGCAACTAATAAGACCATAAACATATCACCGTACATGCCAGATGAATGGGATTTCATGAGGATACGGAACGTGAGGTGTGGTGATGCATGCTTCGACCTGACCCTGCGTCGAGAGGGAGACAGGATAGCGCACGAGATAGAGGGCGACACAGGAGAATACGAGGTGCGGGTCTCGCCTCGTTGATAACAGGACAGAGCGATGGAGAGACAATGTCTGAAAAATCCCGCGTTGCCTATGAGTGGTGTTATATCAAGATCCGTCTACTGACCACAGGAATGCGTGAGGCACGTTAAGAAACAAGTGAATTATTGAGATATCCCCTATTACACAAAGACATCATCGAGACCGGGATCAGCGACCGTTTCCAAAACTGATTCTGAGAAAACCCGCAGCAGATGACACGCGCTATGGAGTCCTATCACAGACAGGACTGGCATTCTAACTGTTTCTCAGTTTGAGATCCTCAACCGCTTCTACGGCCTCAATGATCTTCCTCATATCCACTCTGTATATCGTATATTCCACCACAACATCCTTGGAATCTGTGCGGTCAAGTATCACTATCGTGTATCTGCCGGATGAGGGGACCTCATAGGTGTCATCAATTGTTTCATTGCTCATCCTGCTAAAAACAGGCTTTGATGACGTCTCGTTTAGTATTCTTATCTCAAAGTAGTTTCCATCGGCGCTTTTGGCGCCGATCTCTATCAGATCGCCCTTTTCACAATCCACCTCAGTGTACGCGCTCGCGCCAGGTTTCAGTACTATGGTATAACGGTATTCCTGCGCGCTGACGCACGCGACAGACAACAGGCTTATCAAGCCCAGTAAGAATATCTTCCTCATGCACAATAATGTGAAATCTCTTATATCAATCTTCCTTTTTGTTTCTGGATTGGGACGGATGCCGGATGTAGCAGTAAATTAAAATAATAGTTTAAACCTGTCTCAATTAAAGGTGAAAAAGAATGGTCTGGATAAGGTTCTATGGCGTAATCAGAGGAGTCGTCGGGACTAGAGATTTTAAATTTGATTTCAAAGGCTCTATGGGTGAACTGCTCGAGACACTTTGCGAGCTTTACCCCATGTTAGGAGATCAGCTCGGCATGAGCGTTGTTCTTTTGAATAACATGACCTATACGGATGAGGATCCTGTGGGTGATGAAGATGAGATCATAATCATGCCAGCGCTGGGCGGAGGTTAATCCAGGTGCATTTAGCAAAAGGTCATATCCCATGATACTCAATGCATGGGGGGGACAAACCCATTATGATCGGTAAAAAGAAATGCTTCATAGCATCAGCCCTAGTGATGGCTGCGATTTTTTCCGGATGCGCAGATAAGAATTCGGAACCCTTCCATCTGTTATCCGGAGTTGCTACGTATGACTCCATGTACGCACTGGCGAAGAGGACGATTGAGGCGAACATAGCGGAGCTCGGGGGAGAGGACGTGCTGAATGCCGGTGAGGAATATAATCTCTGGACAAGGGACACGGCCTACAATGCACTTCTGGGTGCATCCTTGCTTTACCCGGAGGTTGTGAGGAACAGTCTGGAGTTCTGCGTTGGTGTTGGCAATCACACTAAGGGGGGTAGGGAGCATCCTCTGACCTATGAGAGCAGAGCGCCGCCCGCGGAAATCGAAGAGTTCGTTATAGGTGGACAGTACTGGGATGCAATATCATGGGTCCTTGGCGCGCGGGAATACTATCTGTACACCGGCGACGAAGATTTTCTTCAGTATGCATACAGAGTGACAAAGACCTCGCTAGAGTGGTTTGAGAGCGAGGAGTTTGACGAGAGATACGGTCTCTTTATGGGGCCAGCGAGCTATGCCGATGGCGTAGCCTCGTATCCTGAGCGGTATGAGACCGAGGCGAACGGATCCTCATTCATCCTCGACTATCTCAAGAGGCCGGATGGAACGTACGGAAAGTGCAGGATGAAGGCTCTCAGCACGAATTGCCTCTACTACAGAGCGTATATGATAGCGGCTGAGATGGGAAGAGCTCTCGGAGAACCGCAGAGCATTATCAGTGCTTATTATAGAAAGGGCGGGGCGCTGAAGGAAGCGATAAACAGGAACTTCTGGCTGGAGAGCGAGGGCAGGTATGGCTATTTCATAGACGAGAACGGCACGCTCGATGATCACATGGAGGCTCTCGGGGGGTCTTTAGCGATACTCACCTGGGTGGCTGATGAACGCCGTGCGGAGCAGATCTACAGGAACCAGTACGTGACGGAACACGGCGTACCATGCCTCTGGCCCGTCTATCCCCGGTTTGAGCCTGATTTCGGCCGCCACAGCGGTACGGTATGGCCTTTCATACAGGGCTTCTGGGCGTGGGCTGCGTACAAGTACAGGAATATGAGTCTGTTTGCCGGAGAGTTCCGTGATCTGACGGAGCTTGTGGCTCGCAGCAACGAATTTCGGGAGATCTACCATCCGGTGACTGGTGAGCCCTACGGCGGCATGCAGTGCGGATTTTTGTGGAACAGCACTCACAATCAGACGTGGAGCGCGACCGCGTATCTCAGCATGGTGCACCACAACCTCTTCGGAATGAAATTCCTGCGTGACGGCATCGAGTTCGATCCTCTGGTGCCGTCCGGTTTCTCTGGGAAGCCCCTCAGGCTTCCTAACTTCGGGTACAGGAACGCAACTCTGGACATAACGATCCACGGCTGTGGTGACACTGTGGATAAGTTCCTCATAGACGGAGAGAAGCGACAGAGCGCGTTTTTCCCCGCGATACTTTCAGGCGGCCACGAGGTCGAGATATACGTGCAGTAATGCCTCCGCTTCAGTCATTCCCGCATTGGATTTGAATGAGATAAATGCTTTATATGAGCACATCTATCTCATCTATGGAATTTGGGGGGCTCGCACTCAATGACGCAATAGTTGACCCTGACGATAAATTCTATACAGAGTTCCTCAGGGACTATTACGTGAAGACGGCGGATGGGCAGTATCTCTTCGCTACCATGCAGAATGCGAGAAGGCCGGACAGGGTCTTCTACATGGTTCCAGAGGGCTACAGGCTCGGTAAGAAGCAGAACCGTTTTGAACAGGGGATAGGGAAGAGGATATACGATCTGGCCTTTGAATATCTCCAGAGGGACATAAAGACCATAGCTCTCAGGGGCATTCAGGGCGAGGGCAGGTTTGAGACAGGTCTTGATTACGTGGTCAGCATCGAGATACCCCACAGCGCATACCTTGCGTGGATGGGGAAGCAGATGGTCTTCCCTCACAGGGATGGTGTCGAACCTAAGGTGTTCAACTATTGTATACCTGAAGGCCTTCCTGAGGATGTAAAGAAGAGAATAAGGGAGTTCTACCCTGAATATGCTGAACCTATCATACTTTTCGATCTCACAAGGATGAAGGATGACATCAGAAGAGTCCTGATAATAGGTTCCGACTACTTTGGGGAGGCCTTCAAGAAGCCTAACCTGACTATGGTGTGGAACAGGGCCGAGGAGTCTGGTTACATATCGTACCACGCGGGCTGCACTGACAAAAGGATACTGAAGGGGCTAAGCGGCACGGGGAAAACAACGCTTAGCGTTGGGGAGGAGATAGAGCAGGATGATGCAGTGGCTGGCATACCTGTGGGTAAGGAGAGAGTTGAGAGAGTAGAGCTCTATGGTCTGGAGGCTGCCAGCTTCGCCAAGAGCGAGGGCCTCACGGAGAAAAGCCCCGAATGGAAGGGACTGATGAAGAGCCGGGATGGTGCCGTAGTCCTCGCCATGAACATAGACTGTGAGAATGTGGATTTTGCCTTCAGAGAGGTCAATGGGCACAAGATCAGGGTGCCTGTGGCTAAGGGTGAGCCCGGCCATCTGATGTGCACCAGCTATGAGAAGAGTGGCACAAAGAACGGACGGTTCGTCTTCCAGTTCTCGGAGCTCAACAGGAATTGGGGCAAAAGGAAGAAGGAGCTGAAAGCAGAGGGCCTGACTTTCAGGAGGTTCGACATAATGGAGCCTCTGATAATAGCAGCTACGCCGGAGATGGCCGTAGCGCTCGACA
>DAEG01000003.1 GCA_002495235.1 Euryarchaeota archaeon UBA287
CAGAGAAAACATCGTGCCAGACCGTCTCGCCTTTCTTCAGCGGAGATGGATCAGTACTACGATTATAACTGGAGGTTCCTTCATCTGGATTTTATACGGACAGTCTATGCTGTGCTCCTGAATCACGTATGTCCAGAACAAACGCCGAAACGCTGCGTGACAGCTAAAATCGTGGAGACAACCTATAAATAGGAGAAAAATATTGCTCACTATGTCGGGGCTTGAGTTGTATGCTGCTGAGTTTGTGGGCACAATGCTGCTCATAATCTTCGGGGATGGAGCGGTCGCGACCGCGGTGCTGAAAAAGAGCAAGGGCGAGGGGGGCGGGTGGATAACGATAACCACGGGCTGGGCCATGGGGGTCGCCATAGCCGTCTATGTCACAGGCTGGATAAGCGGGGGACACATAAACCCCGCGGTCACCATAGCGCAGGCGAGCATAGGCATGTTCCCCTGGAACCTTGTTCCGGGGTACATCGCAGCGCAGATCGCCGGTGGCTTTGTCGGAGGCGTGCTTGTTTACCTCGCATACAAAGATCACTTTGAGGCCACTGAGGATCCTGCGGCCAAGCTCTCCGTCTTTTCGACCGGACCGCAGATAAGGAACCTTGTCAGCAACTTCATAACGGAAGCCATAGGCACGGCCGTGCTTGTCATATGCGTTCTTGGCGTCACAAATGAGAACAACCAGATAGGAGCGCTCGGTGCTCTCATCGTGGGCTTTGTCGTCTGGGGCATTGGCCTGAGCCTCGGGGGGCCGACGGGCTACGCGATAAACCCTGCGAGAGATCTGGGGCCGAGGATGGCACACGCTTTGCTGCCAATACCTGATAAAGGCAGCTCTGACTGGAGCTACGGCCTTGTGGTGCCCATATTCGGGCCTATAATGGGCGGGCTGATAGGGGCCTTTCTGTACCAGGCCTTTATCGCGCTGGCTTGAGGTGGGAGCATGGAGAGCTTTGTCGGAGCGATAGATCAGGGAACGACCGGAACAAGGTTCATGGTCTTTGACCATGAGGGGAACGTGGTCGAGCAGGCCTATGAAGAGCACAGGCAGATATATCCAAAACCCGGCTGGGTCGAGCACGACCCAAGGGAGATCATAGAGAGGACGAGAAGCGTCATAGAGCGGTGCCAGAAGTCCCTGGACAGGAAATTCAGAGAGTGGGAGATCATAGGTGTGGGTGTCACGAACCAGAGAGAGACCACCGTTGCATGGAACAGACGCACTGGAGAACCGCTATACAATGCGATAGTGTGGCAGGACACAAGAACGAAGGACATATGCGAGACACTACCGGGAGAGATCATACAAAAAAAGACCGGGCTGGTAGTGAACACCTACTTCTCGGCCACAAAGATGAGATGGCTGCTGGATAACGCGATAAAGAGCGACAAAGAGACGCTGTTCGGAACCATCGACTCATGGCTCATATGGAACCTGACGAAAGAGCATGTGACAGATTACACTAATGCGAGCAGGACAATGCTCATGGACATAAGGAGACTGGAGTGGGACGACGAGATACTGAAGATGCTCGGAATCAGAGAGAGCATGCTGCCGGAGATAAGAAGCTCGAGCGAGGTGTACGGGTTCTTTGAGATCAACGGCAAGGACGTCCCGCTGTGCAGCGCTCTGGGTGACCAGCAGGCGGCCCTCTTCGGACAGGCCTGTTACGGAAAGGGCGATGCGAAGAACACCTTTGGAACGGGCAACTTCCTGCTGATGAACACTGGAAGAGAACCGGCTGTATCAAACTCCGGACTGCTCACGACCGTGGCGTACGGCATCGAGGGCAAAAAGGTGAACTATGCGCTCGAGGGCTCGATCGCTGTCACCGGAGCTGCTGTCCAGTGGCTGAGAGACAACCTCGGTATAATAAGCACCGCAGACGAAACAGAAGCTCTCGGCAAAGTCGATAACGGCGGAGTGTACTTCGTCCCCGCATTCAGCGGCCTCTTTGCCCCCTACTGGGACATGAGCGCGAGAGGCTCTATCCTCGGATTGACCCGGTTCGTCCGCAGGGAACAGATCGCAAGGGCTGTGCTCGAGAGCGAATGCTACCAGAGCAGGGATGTCATAGAGGCTATGGAGACCGACTGCTGCTTCCCAATGAGCGCGATAAAGGTCGACGGAGGGGCGACAAAGAACAACCTGCTCATGCAGCTTTTCGCAGACATAAGCGGGAAGAGGGTGGTGAGACCAAAGGTCAATGAGACCACCGCATTAGGGGCGGCATACGCCGCCGGCCTAGCGCAGGACTACTGGGGGAGCACGCGGGAGCTCAAGGAGAAGTGGAAGGAGGATCTCTCATTCGAGCCTTCGATAACCGAGGAGAAAAGGAACGAGCTCTACCACTGGTGGAAAAAGGCCGTTGAGAGATCGAAGAACTGGCTGGAATAAAACGGCAGAGATCAAGAGCGGATAGAACACGCCGCACACAAGTGCGGCGTAAAGCTCATCGGTGATGGATTACGGAGCTTACACGCGATAGCGGTCAGGAGAGCTATTTGTTCTCTATTATGTAGTACCCCGCCGCCTTTTCCCTCGCCCGCCTTTTTATCAGCTTGTTGTTCTGCAGCTCCTGCAGTGCATTCAGAACCGCGGCCTTGGATAGCTTTGCCCCCATGGTTATCCTCTCAACAGAGACCATGGTGTCCTCTCCAACGGCCCCCATGTTCTTCATAGCCTGATACACCTTGTCAGCATTTGGCGAAAGCTTGACTTCAGACGTGATCTCACCGAAGCTAATGGTCATGGGCATATTTATTCCTATCTGCAGGGCTGTACGGACGGGGTCTAGCTCACGTATCTGCCGCGCCTTGAGACCTCCTCTATCTTTCTCACAACTTCGTCAGCCCGGTCATACGTGCTTCTGTAACCGTCGATGACACGATCGAACAGCGCTTCCTTGCCCACCGCTTTCAGAGCCTCAGCGAGCACGTGAAGGTCAACACCCTTCTTCTCGACCTCTGCGCTCTTCTCTCCCAGACCAAAGTCTATGAAGTGCACGACACCATCGTTCACTATCATGTTCGATGTCGTTATGTCACCGTGTATTATGTCCACAGAGTGAAGCTTTCCGACCGCCCTGCCGATCTCAACGCAGAGCCCCTCATCGTCCTTTTCCTCAAGGATCTCCTTTACTCTCTCGCCATCTAGGAACTCCATCACAACGCTGTCCCCGGTTATGTCGTATATCCTGGGAACCGGAACACCCGAGATCCTGGCCTCGTGCATCAGCCTTGCCTCCTCTCTTGTTCTGTGCGCCCTCAGCTCTCCATCCAGGCCTTTCTCCCTGTATCCCTTGGTGACCCTCTCCTTGACAACGCATCTCCTGCCCAGAAAGGTGTCCTCATAGAGCTTTGCTTCTGCGCCCTGCTTTATCATCCTTCTCAGGCCCATACAGTCCTTGAGCTGGGATATGAGATCCTCGGTGCTACCGGCCAGCCTGTCGCATATCAGAGCGCTGCCGTCTATGCCCCAAGAGACCCCTATGAACTCCACGCCAGCGTTTTCGGCGCTCTTTGCGTCTATCTGCGTGTCACCAACGTAAACGGCGCTGTCCGCGCCCATGATCGCCATTGCTTTCTTTATCGGTTCACCTGATGGCTTAGGCTTCACACCATCGCTCCCGACCACGCACTCAAATTCAAGGCCCAGCTCGGCCAGCATTGCCTCCGCCATCCTCTGGCTCCGTGAGGTCACCACTCCCACCCGTATGCCAGCGGACCGAAGAAAAGAGAAGACATCCTCCATGCCCGGGATGATTATGTTCTTCTTTTCTCTCGAGGAGTATCGCTCTTCATAAAAGCGCTTCATGTCCGCGCCAAACGGGCTTATCCTGAAGAAGACCCGCTCCAGCGGAAGACCTATGAGCGCTCGTATCTCTGTGTCGTTCCATTCTCCGAGCCCAAATGCTCTCTGCGTTTCCCTGAAACACTCAACGATGTTCCTGCTGTCGTCTATTGTTGTTCCATCAAGGTCGAAGAGGACTATCATCTCCAGTACACCTCCATGTCATCGGTCCTGAAGTTCTGTCTTGTCGCACTGTCCTCGACCTCGGTCCTACCACCATGCATGTGCATCAGAAGTCCTGTCCAGGCTATCATCGCACCGTTGTCCACACAGAGTCTGGGTTCTGGCACAAAGAACTTCGCCCCACGCTCCCTGGCCATGGCAGAGGTCATCTCCCTGATCCTCGAATTCCTTGCTACCCCGCCAGCCAGAAGCACCTCGTCCTTGTCAACATGCGCCATCGCCCTCTCCGTGGTCTCAACCAGCGCGGCAAAACACACCTCCTGCATGGAATAGCATATGTCCTCGAGCCGTTCCCTGCCCCGGAGATTGAGGGCTGCGGTCAGAGCGCCGGAAAACGCGACGTCCATGCCCTTTATCGTGTAAGGCAGGGGCAAAAGCTTCCTGCCTCCCAGAGCGTAGCGTTCTATCTTGGGACCTCCCGGGAATTCCAGACCGATCTCCCTGGCGAACTTGTCCAGACAGTTGCCTATCCCTATGTCCAGCGTCTCCCCGAAGACCCTGTATCTCCCCTCGAAGTAGGTTATCACCTGAGTGTTGCCGCCGGAGACGTACAGCATTACAGGATCGTCACAGCCCTGTGTCTTTCTTCCAATCTCAAGGTGGGCTATGCAGTGATTCACTCCTATAAGTGGGATGCTGTGATAGAGCGCCAACGCCCTGGCCCCAGTGGCTCCGGCCTTCAGGCAAGGCCCCAGCCCAGGACCCTGAGAGAACGCTATGAGCGATACGTCCTTCATTGACAGCCCTGCCTTGTCTAACGCCGTCCTGAGCATGTCTGGGAAGACCTGGGCGTGATGGTTGGCTGCCTCTCTGGGATGTATCCCTTTCGAGTTAGATATCATGTCCATCTCGTTAGCGAGCACTCTGCAGTCCTCATCCACGATCCCTATACCGAGGGTGTGTGCGGTGCTCTCTATGCCCAGAGCGATCATAAGAGCAATCGGAATATTGGATTAAGACGATTTCGAAAGTATGGCCGTAACCCCGTCGAACCGGGGGAGATCGAGCAGGACTAAGATCCTCTCGTGGCTCTCTGCCAGAGCTCTTATCCTCTCAACCATCCTCTGCTCGCAGATCCTGTTTATCCTCTCAAAACCGCCTCTGTTTATCCTGCTGTCCCAACCTCGCGAGAAATCCTCTGCGCTCCTGCTCCGTATCTTTGTCCTTCTTCTGGACCTCGCAACGAGCTCTAAAGACGAGACGCTGCTGCAGAGAAGCTCAGAGAACTCGTCATCATTCAGGCTTATCGCCTTAATCCCCACGCCGTTCATATCCGCGTAGTTCATGCACTCCATGAAGTCGGGAGAGGGTATCGATACTTCCCCGAACTTTGACAGCTGCGAGAAATACGAATCATAGACATCAACAGCGCTCTTATCTCTTAGCGCCTCGAGATCCTCATCCGATATCCCTATGGCTATGATATCCGGTCTGAACGAACGTAAAGCTTCTTTAACCTCCGCAGCCTCGCTGCAGAGCCCGTATATGCTGCCTGCTATCATGGCCTGACTTCGTTCTATGAGCAATTCTGTCTTCTGCACAAAAGGGATAGGATACCAGACTTAAAACGATTTTTGCTCTGCGGACGCAGGGTCGTAAATGTCCGCAAAAACCTTTAATAGCATGATGAGACAATGCCATCTGGTGACAAAATGAGAAGGACGATAGTGGCACTGCTGGCATGCGCCTTTGCGGTGGGAGCACTGAGCGGTTATCTGGCTCAGGAGATGAAGACGAGGGACAACCTCGACGCGGCTTTCGGTGGGGAGAGCAGGGCGCACATGAACTACCTGCTCTACAGTGACAGAGCAAAAGAGGACGGATTCAAGAACGTCTCCAGGCTTTTCTATGCCACGTCATACGCGGAGTCTGTGCACGCAAGGAACCACGCGAATGTTCTCGGCACGATAAACAGCACCAGCGAGAACCTGAAGAGCGCCGTGGGGGGAGAGACCTACGAGACAGAGAAGATGTACCCCGCGTTCTACGACGTCGCGGTGAAGGAGAACAACACGAAGGCCCAGGAGACTTTCCGAGAGGCGGGAGCTGTTGAGGCCGTGCACGCAGGACTGTACCAGAAGGCAGAGAACAGCGTTGATTCAGGCAAGGACTTGGAGCTGAAGACGGTCTACGTCTGCCCGGTCTGCGGTAACACTTTTATTGACAGCGCTCCCGACAGATGCCCGATCTGCAACACACCGAGCTCCCAGTTCATGCAGTTCTGAATCCGCACATGTATCAGGAAAATGATATAAGTGACATGAGTCATGCAAAGTGAGGTGAGGAAAGATGAAGGAATTGTTCCAAACAGCGGACTGGAAGAGCGAGAAACATGTGCCGGTAGTGGAGGTGCTTGAGAAAAAGAGCGCCGAAGGCAAGACGACAGTGACGGTCAGGGCCAGCGTGGGCAAGGAGATAAAGCATCCCAACGCAACCGAACACCACATCGAGTGGATAGAGCTCTATTTCCTGCCAGACGGCGAGAAGTTCCCATATCAGCTGGGAAGGTTCGAGTTCTGCGCGCACGGAGCTTCAACGCAGGGGCCGAACACCAGTGGGGTTTACGCCGAGCCGATAGCCACCTGCACCTTCTCTGTGCAGAAACCGGGCAAGATACACGCCTCGAGCTACTGCAACATACACGGGCTCTGGGAAGGAAGCACCGACCTCAGGCTGTAGGCCTGAGCCTCCTCTCTTTTGATTTTTATGAATAACGATCTATTCACGTTTCTCATAGGCGGGAAGGCTGGCGAAGGAGTGAAGAAGTCAGCCTCCGTCGTTGCCGACATGCTGCTGTCCCTGGGCAGGAATGTCTTCATAATGGACGACTACCAGAACCTCATCTCTGGGGGGCACAACTTCTCTGTTGTCAGCAGCTCTCTCGATGAGGTGTCAAGCCAGTACAGGAACTATGATCTGGCCGTGCTGCTGGACCAGAGAAGCGTTGACCTTCACAGGGATGAGGGCAGGCTCATAGTCTACAATTCGGATACCGCGAAGAGTGAGAAGGGCGTAGGCATACCGATGAGCTCCGAGGCGAGCGGGTATCCAAAGCCGCAGCTCATGCTGGGTCTTGCGGGTGTTGCCGCGTTCTCCGCATACACGGAGATCAAAAAGGAAGAACTGTCAGAGACCATAGGGAGGGAATACAGGAGAGGAGCTGAAGAGAACATCGAATATGCTGCGAGAATGCATGAGCTGACCGTAGACACATTGAAGGAAAAGAGAAGGCTGAAGAACGGATCGGAGAAAAAGGTGCTGCTGACAGGAAATGAGGCTATAGCGCTTGGCGCTTACGCTGGGGGACTTGACATGTACTTTGCCTATCCCATGACTCCTTCGTCATCTCTGATGCACTTCCTTGCCTCACATCAGAGGGATCTCGGCGTATCTGTCATACATCCTGAAAGCGAGATAGCGGTGATAAACATGGCCATAGGAGCCGCATCCATGGGCGCAAGAGCGATGGTGGGCTCAAGCGGAGGCGGCTTTGCCCTGATGCAGG
>DAEG01000071.1 GCA_002495235.1 Euryarchaeota archaeon UBA287
TCGGTTTCGCACCAAAATGCTCCAGTAGCATCTTCACCCTCCCGCCACACATCATCCCCTCTCCCAGCAGGTCCACGTCCTCAACCCTGAGCTTATCCCCACCTCCGAGCATCTCTCTTGCTTCGTCCTCCGCTCTCTTCTCAAGAGCGCCGCCGCCCACCGTGCCAAAGGTCTCATCATCGAAAACGAGCATCTTGAATCCCGGCTTTCCCGGGGTCGAGCCTGAGCTCTCTATGACCTCTACAAGGACGAAACTCCTGTTTTCTCTGACGCTCTCCATCATCCTGTTGAGTATCTCCTCATCCATAGTTCTCAATCTCCTGACAGTTTATCCAATTTTTGCAGCTGCTCTAACGTGTTGAAATTCGTGACGACCCCTTCATCGCCCACGTCCACCTCCTCAACATCCCTGGCGTGTATGAAATCCGCAAGATTCCCGCCGTTGAAGCTTTTGAGATCCTCGAACATGCTCTTCGGTATTAAAACAGGATGACCTCTCCTGCCTCCGAACACTGGCACAATTACGGTGGGAACGCTCTGGCGCTCCGCCGCTCTTATGAGCAGGTCCATCGTCTCAACCCGGACCAGCGGATGATCCACAGGGAATATCAGGTAGGAATCCTCATCTGTTAGCCCACGCCTTATTGAGCTCAGCATCCCTCTCTCAGGCTCCTCGTTCACAACGATCTCTAATTCTTTGCTGATTGCCTCCCACCTTATCGCCCTGCGAACCTCTTCCCAGTTATATCCGAGAACGACCCTTATCCTGCTGACCCGGGCAGCGGCGAGCCTTTTCACCACAAAATCGATCAGGGCAGTGCCCTGCACAGGGTACAGCTGCTTCATTACCGGCTGCGACCTCTTCGACTCTCCCGCGGCAAGGACCAGAGCCGTGACCATTTTTCACCAGAGCACTATGCTCTTCACCCCCTTGACCTTCTTTATCTCCAGTATAAGTATGGGCGGCACAGGGGTCTCTGTTATCACAAACAGTTTGGGGTCCTCCTTCAGGTCAGGATCGTCTGCTATCGTCTGTCTTATGCTTATCCCTTTTTCGGCTATCTTTGCGCTGACGCCAGCCAGTATTCCCGGCTTCCTGGGATCCTCAGGCACTATCTCTATGACACCCCAGCCTATCACGGGCGCAAGCTCCTTGAAACTGGCTATGGGCCTGAGCTTTGAGAAAACCCTGCTGAGCTCTTTATCGCCCTCTATGAACTCTATGGCTGCATTCACCGCCCTCCTGTCTATGCCAAGGGCCCTGGCTACCGCCGAGACGGAGAGCTCAATATCAGAGCACCAGATCCTTCCTCTTTCTATGCTGAGACCGAGCTCCAGGGCCTTCAGTGCAACCCTGATCTGCGCAGGGTGCGGTGACATACTATTCAGCATGTCCGTAAGCATAAAGTATCATGACATGGGAACGATTTAAACTTTAATGCACAAAAATGTACTATAAAGAACATAAATGTTATATAATGCTATGTTATTTACAGCATATGGAGATCCCGGACGAATGGTACAACATGGATGCCGTTGTAAAGGCAGAGCCGCCAAAAGATCCAAGGACAGGAGAATACGTCAGGGAGGAGGATCTGAGAGCCCTGTTCGCCAGAGAGCTGATACGACAGGAGATGAGCGAAGAGAAGCGCATAAGAATACCCGAGGAGGTGCGTGAGATCTACTCCCTGTGGAGACCTACCCCGCTTGTCAGAGCAGAGAAACTTGAGCGGGCGTTAAAAACGCCTGCAAAGATATTTTATAAATGGGAGGGCGTGAGCCCGCCGGGCTCGCACAAGCCCAACACCGCTGTCGCTCAGGCATATTACAATGCCGATGAGGGCATAGAGAGATTGACAACAGAGACCGGCGCCGGGCAGTGGGGCTCTGCGCTGGCCTTTGCCTGCATGCAATTCGGGCTGAAGTGCACAGTGTACATGGTCGCTTCGAGCTACGAACAGAAGCCGTACAGGAAAACGATGATCCACATGTGGGGAGGTGATGTGTTCAGGAGCCCTAGCGATAGGACAGAATTCGGGAAGAGAATACTTAAAGAGGATCCTGATACGAGCGGCTCTCTCGGGATATCTATCTCGGAGGCTGTTGAGGACGCAGTGAACAGCAGAAACACGCACTACTCCCTGGGCTCGGTGCTTAACCACGTGCTTTTGCATCAGAGCGTCATAGGTCTTGAGGCAAAGAGCGCCTTCGAATCGATGGACATGCACCCAGACATCCTGATAGGGTGCATCGGAGGCGGCAGTAACTTCGGTGGGCTGATAGCACCCTTCATCGAAGACAGGATGAAAGGAAAAGACATAAGGTTTATAGCGAGCGAACCAACCGCATGTCCCAAACTGACCAGGGGGGTATACGCCTATGATTTTGGGGACGCTGCAGGCCTGACACCAGCACTAAAGATGTACACCCTGGGGCACGGCTATGTGCCTCCGGCGATACACGCAGGCGGGCTGAGATACCATGGGGCTTCCCCTATAATATCAAAGCTTGTGAACCAGGGCATGATAGAAAGGAGAGCCTATCCGCAGAGCGAGACCTTTCAGGCAGCAAAACTGTTTGCTCAGACAGAGGGGTACATAATTGCTCCGGAGAGCGCACACGCCCTCAGGTGCGTTATTGAAGAGGCCCTTGAATGCAAGAGGAAAGGAGAGGAAAAGGCCATACTATTCAACAACAGCGGTCACGGGCTGCTTGATCTCGGGGCTTACGAAGCGTTCCTGAACGGAGAGCTCAAGGACTTCAGCCCGGAGATAGAGGTGGGAGGGCTTCCAGAGCTGTGAGGCTACATCTTCTGGGACTGATGCAAACCACTCGCCAGACGGCCTAAGGCGGATCCGAACCATACAAAAAGCACATATTTAAGTCATACAAACCATACACTGTGTGCCCAGCATCACTCTGGTCTCCCCCTTCTTCCATCCGCACATAGGCGGCGTTGAGAGCCACGTGAGGTATCTCGCAAAGAATCTCTCCGAGAGAGGATTCAAGATCACGGTGCTCACGACACTGCTGGAAGACACAGCTGAAGACGAGGATTTTGAGGGCTATCACATACACAGGGTAAAGCCTCTGCTCACGCTGTTCCGCACGCCTATAACACCCGGAATAAGGAAGTACATAAAACAGAACCCTGCGGACATAGTGCATGCACACTCTCCGCCACCTCTGCCCGCTTACTACGCCGCAAGAGCCGCTGACAACCTGATACTGACGTACCATTGCGATGAAGACCTGCCAACACTGATAGGTGACCTGATCGTATGGCTGTACAGAAACATCTTCGGCAGGTATACGGTGAAAAGGGCAAAGAGGATAATAGCCTCAACATCCTCTTACGCGAGAACCTCAAAGCTTCTGTGGAACAGAAGGGTGGACATCGTACCCATGGCTGTTGACACGAAGATATTCCGACCAGTGGATCCCTCATCTCTGAGAGCGAGGCTGATAGAAGAGGGTGCGATAAAAGAGGGAGAGAAGGTAGTACTGTTCGTAGGTAGGCTTGTCCCCCACAAAGGGCTGGAAGAACTCATCACGTGCGCAAAGGACGTGGACGCGAAGTTCTTAATCTGCGGTGGCGGTCCGCTGAAGAAGAATCTCGAATCCGAGATAAAAGAGCGGGAGCTTAATAATGTCCGGCTCATGGGGTCTGTAGAGGACGAGCTGCTGCCATCTTACTACTCGCTGTGCGACGTCTTTGTTCTTCCGTCTCATTCCCGGCTAGAGGCTTTTGGCATAGTCCTGCTGGAAGCCATGGCCTGCGGCAAGCCTATAATAGCAAGCGACATACCGGGCTCCAGAGAGATCGCTGTTGAGGGCGTTAACGGCCTGCTGGCAGAGCCTCTCAACCCGGGGGATCTGGCCAGCAAGATCAAGGAGCTTATAAGCGATGGAGAAAAAGCAAAGAGGATGGGGGAGAATGGAAGAAAGCTCGTTGAGAGTAAGTACAGTTGGGAAAAGGTGACCGGGCAGGTGATGAGCATATACAACGAGGCGCTTGAACATGGGAAATGAGCGATGCCCGTGTCATAAATTCTAACATGGAGACGACAAAACAGCCAAATACCGATTCAAGAATATAACTCATGAATCTGGTAGCGCTCATTCTTGTGCACGTCTCTACTATCCTGATATCTGCTCTGTGCTTTTAACTCTTTTATCTGCTGCTCGAAAAATACAGGAACAACCTGATGCTTCCCACCCTGTTCCTGTCCCTCTATGTCCTCACCGTGGGGATCCTGTACGTGTTCGTTTTCATGCTCAGGTTCCCCTCCGAGGAAAACAGCATAGCGATCATGACGCCGCTTGTGCCTCTGGGGGTCTTTATAGCCCAAGCCACTGCGCCGTTCTTCAGCGCCTCATTCGCCTTACTGACGCTCAATCCGAGGTACGGAAAGTGGTTTATCGCAATACCGCTCGTTCTTACAGCCTACTGCATCGCTCTCATCATTCTCAACCCGCCCGTCTTCGCCGAAGCCCACGGAGGAGTGATAAGGCTTGTGTGTCACGAGAACACCGCTCTGCTATGTGGGCAACTCTAGGAATGCCCTTGATAGCTCCCATAGCCCTCCTGTACTCTGCCTTTGTGATAAGATCAAGGGAGCAGAAGATAAAGGGCATTGCGCTGTCCCTCTCCTTCTTCGCGCTCTCTTACCTCATACACTATCAGGAGAATTTTGGCGCCGGGACACTCCTGTACATGAGAAGGATCCTGATATTCGTTGTCATATTCTTTCTGCACTCGGGCTTTACCATGCCACGGTGTTTCAAAAAGCTCACCGGAGCTGGCTAAACAAGTATGACCGTGAGGATCACCGAGAAGATCCCGGTTATAAAGATCCCGTCAAAGGTGCCTGCTCCGCCTATGCTCACCATCCTTGCTCCGAGCCTTGATATCTTTCCCAGGTTCATGAGATCCGCGCCTACAAGAGTCCCCATAACCCCGGAGAAATAGGCGGCCAAGGGCGCAAGCTCCATGCAGCCAAAGAGCAGGGAGGTGAACACGGCTATCAGGCATGCTGATACGGGAGGTATCAGGTTCGGCATCACTATACCCACTCCCGGGACTATACGGGAGAAGACGTGGCATACCACGATCATGATAACGGAAGCGAGCAGAAAGCTGGGCCAGCCATATATCTTCTCTGCAAGCACGTAAGAAGCGACAACCACGGGTATGATCGCCCCGCCCAGATTCACGGCTATGGTCGTTCTCCTTGATGCTGGCTCGACTATCCTGGAGGGGTACAATCTGCCAAAGAACGTGTCCACCGCATACCTGACCTCTTCTACCTCCACGATGACGTCCTTCACGGGTATGTTGATAAAGCTACCGGCCAGAGACAGGAAGAACAGGAGGTATGCGCTCCATGAGGGAAGACCGAGGGTCGTGAACACGGCATTTACGGCTGATGCGAATATGAGAAAGAAGAAGAGACCGAAAAGCAGTAGGAAGAAAAGGAACGGAAACACGACTGGTGGATATATCTGGCGGTCCATACTGCGCTATGTCTCAACCCGCTTATATCATTTTTCCAGCGAGCGATATGAAAAAAAGCAGAACCGGCTGGTGCAACAGGTATACCAGCAGGGAATGCCTGCCTAGCCACGATATGACTCCGGGGTCTCTCACCTCTCTCATGCTCCATCTCCT
>DAEG01000018.1 GCA_002495235.1 Euryarchaeota archaeon UBA287
CTCTATCGC
Source organism: Euryarchaeota archaeon UBA287 (assembly GCA_002495235.1). Taxonomy (GTDB): domain Archaea; phylum Thermoplasmatota; class UBA186; order UBA287; family UBA287; genus UBA287. The sequence goes on from DAEG01000018.1 coordinate 10, forward strand.
CGGAGGCAACACCTCGACAGATTTTGGCTTCGCAGGCGCTCTCTCTACGATCTCTATGCCTTTTATATCGTCGCCATCCCATACTACATCTATGTGCGCCTCTTTTTTGTTGTTTTGATACTCTTTCAGCGCTATCTGTGACAGAGAGACGCCAAATCGCCCAAACGCGGGGTCAAGCACCTCAGAGCACCATTTGTTCGGGCCTGGAGCGGCCACTTCAGTCTCGATTTCTTTTTTAGTTATGCTCTTTTTGCCTGTGAAGACTACGTGCCTTTTCGCCCTTGTCATGGCGACGTAGAGGAGTCTCTTCTTTTCCTCGATCTCCACCTTTCTCATCTCTTCTACGATCCATCTCTTTATTATCGTGTTCTTTGTGTAGGGGCTGAACTGCTTGGTATTCATTTTTGATCCGATGTATCCATCGCGAAAGACGAAGCTGGCGCTCCTCAGGTTGTACTTCTTGTACAGGTATGGTATGAAAACTACGTCAAACTCCAGTCCTTTCGCGGCATGGACTGTCATGACCTTTATGCAGTTCTCCTGAGGCACATTCTCCTCCCCCTCGCGCGAGCCGCTCTCTGATATTCCTCTCATCTCTCTGCGTATGACGTAGACCGATCTTATGCCGGAGAGCTCTAAATCCCTAACGCGTGACAATAGTTTCTCAACGTTTCTGACAGCGGTGCTACCTCTCTTGCTCTCCGCTAAAACGCCTCTGTAGTTTGTCCTGTTCACAAGGTCTGTCAGCAGTTCAGAGAGACTCGTTCTGTCCACCATGTTCCTGTATCTCTCCAGCATTTCGTATATGTCGCTGTGATTGACCTTGAGTTTACGGTACAGGTCTTTTCCCTCATCGCGCGATACCTCGTAGATGTCTCTGTCAGAGAGGCCAAAGAGTGGTGATCGAAGAAGGGCGTATAGTGCCAAGTCATCTCTCGTGTCATAGAGAAAGTCGATGAAAGCCATGATAGACCTTACCTCCGGTGTTTCGAAGAACCCGGAGCCGGAGAGCACTTCGAATGGAATGGAGGCATCTATGAGAGCCTTGACCAGCTCCGCTAACTCGGCCCTGCTGTCAAGCAGTATGGCCATGTTGCCAAGCTCTATGCCCTTCTCCTGCATCTCTGCTATCCTTGGGATTATCAGTGGCATCTCCTCTCTCGCTTCGTCATCCTCCTTGCCGTTCATGACCAGATCAAAACTGACCGTAGACGGCTCTGACCCCAAGGTTGTGAATAGCTCCTGGTACTCGGGGCTGTGCTCTCCGCCGTGAAAGCAAGCCCTTGCTATGAAGTTAAAGAAGTTAGTCAGCCTGGGAGTGGCCCTGTATGACTGTGCCAGAGGCTTCGTCTCTAGCCCTCTGTTCACTTCGTTGAAGATGCTCATCTCCCCACCGCGGAAGGAGTATATCGCCTGTTTTGGGTCTCCCGCTATCGTTAGCTTTTCCTTAAAGCCCGCTCCCAGCAGGCTTTTGAATATGTCGTATTGTATCCTGTCCACGTCCTGGAATTCGTCCACTATCAGGTGCGATATGGCATTTCCTTCTTCCTCTGCTATGTCATCTCTCTGCAACAGTTCCCTTGTGAACATGAGCATATCATTGAAGTCTATGAGATCCTTTTCCCTCTTCTCTCTAGCGTATCTAAGATCTATCTCTCTCAATAAACTGCACAGCTTCTGATACATTGTGTACTCATACTCTATGTCGAACTCTTCTAAGCAACAGTCATCGCTGACTTCTTTTATCCTATTTTTTACCTCAGTGATCCTCTTAAGTATACCGTTTATCTCCTTTGTGCGGTGTAAGTGCTTCTCTAGGTCTTTTCGCTCTAAGCTTGAAGCCTTTGAGACTATGGCCGCCTTATCTTTGAGATCTGCAGAAGGATAGTTCGCTATACTCTGTATGATCGTTTCTATATACGCGTCCTCGGGGAGAGCCATCAGAAGCGACAGCAGCGTCTCTGTATCTGCGAGCACTAGAGTGTCCAGGGCAAAGTTGCTCTGTTTTACGTAGTCTTCAAAGCTGATCTCATTCACTTCGTTTATCTGTCTCATCATCAGGAAGCTCTTGAATAGATCCTTGAGATCCTTCTTTCTGAAGTTGTCAAAGATGTCAAGGGAGGGTTCGTGCGCCAGCTCGTTTATGAAATCCTCTATCACCGAGCCGATGAGCAGAGTGGCCTGATCCTCGTCAAGGATCATGAATCCGGGTGAGATGCCGACCTCGGTTGCGTGTTTTCTTATCACAGATTCGCAAAAAGAGTGTATGGTTCCTATCCTGAGGCTGGTTATGAAATCCATGAGCCTGTCTTTCGGTATTGCCCCCACTATCCTTTCTCTGAGCTCGCTGGCGGCGTTCTTTGTGAAGGTTATCGCCACTAACTTGTTGAACTCATAGTTCTCCCGTTCTGCAAGTTCAAGGTACCTACCAACAAGGGTCTTCGTCTTTCCTGTACCCGGACCAGCATTGATGGCTATTCCGCTCCTTGCATGTATGGCTTTTCTCTGGCCTTCGTTATATTCCTCACCGCTCATTGTTCCGCCCCCTTGTCAATAGAATTCCTACAGTATTCGGCGAACGGGCCAATGCCCACTTCAAACGCGCCATCACAGGCTAGTTTTAGGTCGCACTGCCTGCAGGGGTCTGATGAAAGACCCTTCACAAATGAAGGAGGGAAATAGCCTCCTCTTATGCTCTCTACCACGGTCGGGAGTCTGACATCGACAATCTCTTCTATAGTCGCGGAGGGAGAAGCGTTCTCGAATACACTTATCAGGCTCTTGTCCCTGCCCTTCTTATCTCTTCTGTCGGTTATGATGTAATAGAAGCCATTAGCCGACGTTCCACCGAGCATGTACAGATAGAGCGGGATCTGCAGGCAATCGATCTTGTT
>DAEG01000067.1 GCA_002495235.1 Euryarchaeota archaeon UBA287
ATGAGAACATGCGCGAGACCGCGGAATTCATTGGCAGCACGGATGCAGATGAGGTCAATGTACTGGCATTCCACAGACTGGGGGCATCAAAGTACGAGCAGCTGGGAAGTAATTATGGATATAAAGATGCGGCGTCGCCCGACTTGCAGAAGATGGAGCACATTCGGGGGATCTTTGAAGAGCGCTCGGTAAAGTGCGGGATCGGAGGAGCTACGCCATTCTGATCGTGAGAGGTATCATTCAACCGCAAAAATTTTTTATAAGCCAACTCCATACATCTTATGCTTTCATATCTGCTGGCGCTCATACTCATATTTCAGTCTGTCGGGGCTCTATTGCAGCCTGATAAGTGCGACATAACCCTGGAGTTCTCGTACAGTTTCAGGAACACAACAGAAGTGAGAGTGGTCACAGCCGAGAACCTCAACTTCATGGGGCAGAGCGTGAGCATAGGCTACGCTTCAGAGCCAAAAAAAGAAGGCGGGTTGCTCAACTGGAGTGTGAAGGGCGATGGTAGCTTTGAAATAGTCTATGATATAAGGTCAGAGCGATATGAGCTGGAGGATTTCTGGGGTAATCTGAGCGATCTGCCCAGAGGCATGGAGAGATGGCTGGGGAAAAACACGGTCAACGTGAGCGGCAGGACAATAGACTTTATAGATCCAGAGAACGAGCTGATACGGGCGAAAGCCACAGAGATAGCCGGTGATGAGCAGAGCATATACCAGATAAGCAGAAAATTATACGACTGGATCGTTGACAATGTGCGCTATAACCTCAGAGCTGGCACATACCCGCAGAGCGTGGTGGAGACCCTCCAGAGGAGGAGCGGAGATTGCGACGAGCAGACCGCCCTCTTTATATCCATGGCAAGAAGCCTTGGTGTGCCCTGCTTCTACATGGACGGCTATGTCATAGACAGGGTTGGCAGATACGAGGCGGGACATGCGTGGGCAGGGGTTATAAAGTACAGCGATGGCGAGCAGGAGATCTTTCCCGTTGACACAGTCTACAAGGAGCTCGGCGTCAAGAGGGCGAACAAGGTCTTCGTCGATTATGATGGTGGCTCGGAGGATTACATGAGCACGATCTACAACGACGTCAGGTACTGGTACGAGCGCGGGAAAGAGCCCAGAATAGACTACGAGGTCAGGTGCACAAGGTACACGAACAGCAGCAGTCCGCTATACGCTATAGCAGAGAGGATCCTGTCTGCCTAGCTATCTCCTCGTCTACGAGCTTGAGAAATTCTTCCTTCTTATCGCGGGGCACGCTAGCGCCAGCGGCCATCCTGTGTCCTCCGCCCAGTCCGCCAACGAGCTTTGCCGCTGTGTTGAGGGCATCGGATAGGTCAACCCCGCGCTCTACGAGCTCGTGATTGGCTCTGGCAGAGACCTTCAGCATGTCCTTGCCCCTCATCTTTGCGAAGGCTATTATCGGTTTGTTGATCCCGTTTGCCTCAAGAACCATGCCTGCGACTATCCCAACGATGCGTTCGTCTATCTTGTCATCAGAGTCGAAGAAGACGATGTGTTGCATCTGTTCTATTCCTATACCCTTGACCACCTCCATGCCGTTGGCTATGGCGCTCCTGTGCTCGCTGAGCAAGTTCTGAGCCTTCTTGTAGTATATGTCCCTGTCACCGAGGCACACGGCCACCCCCACCTCCGGGGCGTCATGCCTCCCGCAGGCGTTAAGTAGGGTAGCGAACTCTTTAGCGTCGTGCAGGGGGCTTCCTCTCTCTTCGCCACGCAGGAGGTAGACATCTCCGACAACCCGCATCGCGCGTTTTGCACCGAACCCCCTGCGGATCAGGATCTTCACGATCTCTGACACTATCCTCTTCTTCTCGTCAAAGGTCAGGTCTATCCATCTTCTCCATCCGTCATTCTTCAGTTCTATATCCAGAGACTTAAGGAATTTTATGGAGGTGGATTCAAATCCGGACACCCCGGGTATCACTGGATCGCTCGCGTGCTGAAGGAGCTTGTACACGGGTCTGCTCTCCCTGCCAAAGTACCTGATGTCCCTGGTCACGTCTACGCCATCTAGAAACTCCCTGTTCGCTCCGGTGAGCATGCACTCCTCATTGTCCTGCATATCTCCGACTGCGCCAACCACCGCCAGGGGTTCCAGTGCCGTATTGGCTTCATTCATGCTCCTTGCCACAAGATATGTGGCTCCCGCGCCGCTCATCTCTCTGCTTCCGTCAATGCCGAAGAGATGCGGATTCAACTGTCTATCCGGATCTGTGCTAGCCGGCACATGGTGGTCGCTGATCACGAAGTTCGTGTTCCCGAGCTCGTTGTATATCCCGCTGCCAAGGTCCACGAACCATATGAAGTTATCTCTACGCTTCAGTGACTCGAGGGCTTCTTCGTCTATCTGCTTGAGAAAGGTCACGGTGTGTTCTATGCCTGCGTTGTCCAGTGCGCCGCTGGCTATGGCGGCGGAGGATATGCCATCCGCATCGATGTGGGCTACGACCTCTACGTAATCCTGCCGCAGTATTACGCTAGATATTCTCTTTGCAGCAGTTTCAAGTCTTTCAAGCACGTTAATCCGTATAGCGTATCACAATAAATCTTTTGCTCGGCAAAATGATTTTAACGGTGTTCTGCATATGGGCTATGGATCTTTTCATGCGCAGAGCTCTGAAGCTCGCAGAGAGAGGCTATACCTCTCCCAACCCGATGGTCGGGGCTGTTCTTGTTAAAGACGGCAAGATATTGGGGGAAGGTTATCATAAGAGAGCAGGAATGCCTCATGCGGAGATAGAGGCAATAAACGACGCAAAGAGAAAAGGTAACGAAGTGAGGAGGAGCACTCTCCATGTCACGCTGGAGCCGTGCTGTCACTACGGCAGGACGCCCCCGTGCACAGACACGATAATCCGCGAGGGAATTGAGCGCGTGGTCGTCGGGATAAGAGATCCAAATCCCAAGGTGAATGGAAAGGGCATCGGGATACTGAAGGATGCTGGTATAGAGGTCATTGAGAAGGATTACGTGGAGTGCAGGAGGATAAACGAGATCTACTTCAAGTACACGGAAGAAAAGATGCCCTTTGTTCTTCTTAAGATGGCCATAACGCTGAACGGATGCTACAAGACGGAGGAGAGGTACATCAGTTCTCCGGAGGCTCTGAGATACGTCCATGAGCTGAGAAAGCGCTACGATGCCGTGGCCGTGGGTGCAAACACCCTGCGGGAGGACGACCCCCGACTGGATGTGCGGCTCGTTGACCCGGAGGACAGGGATCCCTACAAAGTGGTTTTTGTGGGCGACACCGCCAGTCTCCCGGAGGATTTCAAACTCCTGCACGACGAGAAGTTCATTGCGGTCTGCCAGAGAGATACCAGAGGCCTGAATGCCGCAGAGGCGAAAGATCTGAGAGAGGGTATGAAAAGGCTGGCGGACATTGGCGTGACCAGCGTGATGCTGGAGGGCGGACCGACGATAGCGCAGAGCGCGATAGATGATGGTCTGGTAGATAAATGTCTGTTCATCATCTCCCCAAAGTTTGCCGAAGGCAGGCACCTCTATCTCAACGTAGACCTGAAGGCACACAGGGTTTTTAAGCTCGGAAGTGATACGGTGATAGAAGCGCATGTTCACGGGCATAGTTGAGGATGTCGGCGAGATCGTTGGCAGGAGCGGTGACAGGATACGCGTAGATAGCGGGCTCGAGGATCGCATAGGTGCGAGCATAGCCGTGAATGGAGCATGCCTGACGCTTCTTGGATCGGATAACGGAGCGCTGGTTTTTGAGACCTCCGAGGAAACGCTGAGCAGAACGAACCTGAAGGAGAGCAGATACGTCAACCTTGAGCGTTCCCTGTCTCTGGGTTCCAGGATGGGAGGACATATGGTCCTCGGACATGTTGATTGCGTGGCTGATGTCCTTTCCATGGGTGATAAAATCATCGAGATAGGGCTTCCTGGCAGGTACGCAAGGTACGTGATCGAGAAGGGCAGCATAGCCGTGGATGGCATAAGTCTGACCATAGCTGATGTAAAATCAGGCAGCTTCAGCGTCGCGGTGCTGCCATACACTACATCCAGTACGAATCTGAGATACGGACAAAAAAGAGTTAATCTTGAATTCGATTATACTGTAAAGGCGATAGAATCGGTGATGAGCAGGAAAGTGGAGGAGGAAGGATGGAAGGAGATAATTGGAGTGATGTGATCGTAGGAGTGGAAGAGGCGTGCGAAGAGATCAGGCAGGGAAATTTTCTGATACTTGTGGATGACGCAGAGAGAGAGAACGAGGGGGACATAATAATGGCCGCCGAGTTCATAGACGCAGAGAGAGTGAATTTTATGGAGAGGTATGCGAGAGGATGGATCTGCGTCCCTCTGCCGAAAAAGAGGCTCGAAGAGCTGAGCGTACCTCTCATGGTCGGTGAGAACACATCCAGACACACCACGGCCTTTACTGTCACGGTAGACTATCTGAACGGCACTACGACCGGCATATCCTCCAGTGACCAGGCAAGGACGATAAAGGCCCTGGTCAATGAAGGGGTGAAGCCTGATGAATTTGCTAGGCCGGGGCATGTCAGGCCTTTGATGGCTGCGGAGGGGGGTGTCCTGAAGAGGGCGGGCCACACCGAGGGGTCCCTAGATATCGTAAAGATGGCCGGTTTAAAGCACGGCAGCGTGATATGCGAGATAAAGAATGATGACGGGACGATGGCGAGAATGCCGCAACTTGTCGACTTTGCCAGAGCGCACGGCCTCAGGATCACGACGATAGCTGACGTGATAACATACAGAAGGAAGCATGAGAGGCTCGTCGAGCGTGTAGCGGAGTGTGTTTTACCGACAAGGTTCGGGGAATTCCAAGCAGTGGCGTACAGGAGCTGTGTTGATGAGGACAGTTATATAGCCCTTGTAAAAGAGCCAATGAACGGTCTGGTCAGGGTCCATTCCGCCTGCTTGACCGGAGATACATTCCATTCGCTAAGGTGCGACTGCGGAGAGCAGCTTGAAAGGGCTGTGGAGCGCATAGGCAGGGAGGGAGGGATACTGCTTTACATACAGACGCAGGAGGGCAGGGGCATAGGCCTGCTCAACAAGATAAAGGCCTACCAGCTTCAGGATGCAGGGCTGGACACCGTAGAAGCGAACAGAGCGCTCGGCTTCGAGGAGGATCTAAGGGACTACGGGATAGGCGCGCAGATCCTAGCAGACCTCGGGGCAAAGCGCATAAGGCTCATGACGAACAATCCTAAGAAGATAGTGGGTCTAAAGAGCTACGGCATTGAGATAGATGAGGTCATGCCAATAGAGGTAGAGCCCAATGGCTGCGATGATGAATATCTCAGAACGAAAAAGGCAAAGATGGGGCACATCCTGAACAAGGTATGATCTACTATCTTGCCCTCGGCTCAAATGAGGGAGACCGAAACGAAAATATGAATAAGGCCGTGGAGGAGTTGAGGGCTCTGGGAGACGTGAGGAAAGTATCCACTTTTTATGAGACAAAGCCCTGGGGCTATGCGGAACAGGCGTATTTTCTTAATGGTGCTGTGGAGCTTGAGAGCTCTCTGGAACCAAAAGAGCTCTTGCGCGCGGTCAAGGGCATAGAGCAGAGGCTTGGAAGACGGGAGGTGTTCCGCTGGGGGCCAAGGGTCATAGACATAGATATACTGCTCTGCTTTGATGGGGATAAAGAGGTATCCTATGAGGACGAAGAACTCACCATTCCGCACAAGTATCTGTGCGAGAGGAATTTTTACCTTGTCTGTCTGAAAGATCTTGGGATAAAAGAGGTGTGCGGTAAGAACGTAGAGGATCTCATAAGAGAGAATGGGAAGAGAGAAATATCCCAAGGATGATTGCTATTATGCATGTGGAAGGATCCTTGAATGGGCAGGGACTCAGGATAGCGATTGTTGCAAGCAGGTTCAACGATATGTTGACCAAGAACCTAGTGGACGGGGCGTTGGATGCGCTCAAGAGGCACGGGACCGAGGACGTAGACACATTCCTTGTGCCGGGTGCCTTCGAGCTCCCGCTCATAGCCGAGAAGGCAGCCTCGAGCAGAAGGTACGATGCGATCATAGCTCTGGGCGCTCTTATAAAAGGAGCTACGCCGCACTTCGAGTATCTCTGCGCCAGTGTAACTAAGAGCATAGCCGAGATAAACATGAAGTACGGAGTGCCCGTGATATTCGGTCTTATAACCGCGGACACCTTGGAGCATGCGATAGAGCGTGCCGGGACAAAGCAGGGGAACAAGGGCTTCACAGCGGCGGAGAATGCCGTGGAGATGGCCAATCTGATGAAAGAGACAAAAAAAGTATTTGAAGGGAAATGACCTTCTATACAAAGTGAACCTCTGGATCATTCTGATACTTGCGTTGTTGGCGTCTCACCTGCTGTTCATACTTCTCGGCAGGAGGTACTTTGAGAGACTCCACCTGAGCCTGATGGGGCCTGCGGTGTTATGGCACACGAAGAGAGGCCTAGATCTCCTTGACAAAGCCGCGGAGCGCAGGAGGTTCTGGGGCATCTTTCATCCGATAGCTCTCGCTCTGTGTTACATCGCCATGGTTGGCATGATAGCTCTGCTGATCCTGGATGTTATGGTCTATATAAGGGCTCCAGAACTCGTAGGCGGAATGGACCCGAGACTGGTGCTAGGTTTACCTGGAATAAATCCGCTAATACCCATAGGCTATGGCATAATAGGCCTCATAATCACTCTCGTTTTTCACGAACTCTCTCACGGCATAGTCTCGAGACACCAAGGCATAACCGTCAAGTCCATGGGCATTTTGTTCTTCATAATACCTGTAGGTGCCTTCGTGGAGCCTGATGACAAGGAGATAGAGAGCTCTGAGCCGTCAAAGAGGCTCAGGATCGAGGAGGCAGGTGCCGGAATGAACATGATCGTGGGATTGGTGGCACTTCTGGTGCTGGCTCTCCTGGCAAGCAGTATGACGCCAATGAGCTCTGGAGTTGTTGTGGCTAGCCCCAGCGGCCCCGCGGCGGAAGCCGGCATTGTGGCTGGGGATATGATAACCGCGATAAATGGGCTTAAGGTTGGAGGTGTTGAGGCTTTCCGGTCCCTGATGGCGGGCTTTTTGCCCGGTGATACCATAAATGTCACGATCCTTAGAGGTGGAACTACAAGTGATCTGCTAGTTGGGCTGGCCGATCTTGGTACCATCACAGGCATAGCAGAGAATGCGGGCAAGGCTGGCATTGGCATCGTTCCGGTGGATCCTATGGTCTTTGTCAAGCCATTCGCTAGTCCTTTTTCGATAAACAATTTTATGGTATTCCTTGGTGCTCCTCTGCAGCAGGGGCTCCCCTTCAATGAACCCTTGCTGGGCTTTTATTCGACTCCATTTAATCCGCAGTCATTCTCTGTCATCTCAAATATTGTCTACTGGATCGCCTGGTTCAACCTCCTTGTCGGGAGCTTCAACGTCCTGCCCGTCTCGGTGCTTGACGGCTATGCTATCTTCAGAGACTCTCTCATGGTGCTCGGGGAAAAGCTGCGCCTCTCGAAGGAAGGACGTGAGAAATTTGCTAATACGACAGCAAGGGCCTTCAGCTGGGTGTTCGGCATTATACTCATCTTTGTGCTTGTCGTCTCGATAATCTGAGGGCAAAGGATATTAGATGCGAGTTCTATTTATCGCATGCCTTACGACGTTGTCGTGGTTGGTGCCGGAATAGTTGGTACAGCGATAGCCAGGGAGCTCTCAAAATACACCATAAAGGCCGCCTTGGTCGATAGAGAGCCGGATTTTGGATGGGGAGCGACAAAGGCGAATAGCGCGATAGTGCATGCAGGCTATGACGACGAGCCGCAGACCCTGAAATCGCATCTCTGCGTCAGAGGCAACGCGCTGTTCGAGGAGCTCTGCATAGAGCTAGACGCGCCTTTTGAGAGGAATGGGAGCCTTGTCGCGGCATTGGATGGTGAGGACAAGAGGATCGAAGAGCTGTATGAGCGGGGTCTAAAGAACTGCGTCCCCGGCATAAGGATCCTTGAGAAAAAGGAAGTGCTGCAGAGAGAGCCGAACCTCAACAGAGAGGTCGGTTGCGCGCTCTTCGCGCCCAGCGCGGGCATAACGATACCGTACGAGTTAGCGATAGGACTGGCCGAGAACGCTGCAATGAACGGTGTTGACGTCTTTCTTGACACAAAGATCGCAGGCGTGGAAGAAAAAGAGGAGAAGGTCTCTCTGATTACAGAGAACGGAAAGAGGTTGGAGTCGAGGTATGTGGTGAACGCGGCTGGGCTCTACGCCGACGAGATCTCAAGGCTCTTCGGCCATGATGATTTTTCCATAAATCCGAGGAGAGGCGAATATTTCCTCTTCGACAGAAAGCTTACGCCTCTCGTCAATTCTACGGTCTTTCCGACGCCGACGGAGAAGGGCAAGGGCATTCTTGTGACAAAGACGTGCGAGAACATAATGCTGATTGGTCCCAACTCGAAGGATCTCAGTGCTGGTGAGAAGGAGAACACGGAGACGACAGAGGAGGGCCTGCGCGAGGTATTCGAGGGCGCCCAGAGACTGGTGCCGGGCATAGCAAAGGCAAGAAGGTATACCATAAAGAACTTTGCCGGGAACAGGCCACAGAGCTCTACCAAGGACTTCATCGTAGAGCAGAGGAGCAGGCTGATAAACGCGGCCGGCATGCAATCGCCAGGGCTTACGGCGGCTCCGGCGGTGGCCGAGCATGTGGCAGAGATGTTGAAGTACGGCATTGAGATGAAGAGAAAAGAGAGCTTTAACCCTGTGCGAAAGAGGATCAGGAGATTCGAGGAGATGAATTACGAAGAAAAAAAGAAGGCCATGCAGGAGAATTCCCTCTACGGGCATATGGTCTGCCGGTGCGAGCACGTGAGCGAAGCAGAGGTTGTCGAGGCGATAAAGCGTGGAGCGCGGACACTGGATGGCATAAAGTTCCGCACGAGGTGCTCCATGGGCAGGTGTCAGGGCGGTTTCGACCTTCCCTTTGTGATAGAGATCCTTGCCAGAGAGACAGGCATGGGCGTGAAGGAGATACTCAAGAACAGTAAGGGGAGCGAGGTTATAAAGGCTCACAGCAAGGAGCTTCTGGGGAGGGCTGAAGATGAGCACTGATGTCCTTGTCATAGGCAGTGGTCCCGCGGGTATGCAGGCGGCGATAAGCGCGAGAGACGCGGGTGCTAAGGTAACGATACTGGAGAGGGACTGGCAGCTCGGAGGTATACTGAACCAGTGCATACACCATGGCTTTGGTGTTCACTTCTTCAGAGAGAACCTCGCTGGCACGCAGTTTGCTGAGAAGTTGCGAGAGAGCTTGGAAGGCATAGAGATAAGGCTCAATACCATGGTGCTTGAGGTGAAGGATGACAGTGTCGTCGTCGCTTCCGATAGAGGCGTTGAGGAGATAGAGTGCAAGGCTCTGGTGCTTGCAATGGGCTGCAGGGAGAGAAGCAGGGACTCTCTGGGCATACCCGGCTCAAGGCCTGCTGGCGTCTATACGGCCGGTCAGGCGCAGAGGCTGATAAACATAGAGGGTTATCTGCCAGGTAAAGATATCGTTATCCTCGGTTCCGGCGATGTCGGACTGATAATGGCAAGAAGGCTCGCTCTGGAGGGGTGCAGTGTGAAATGCGTTGTTGAGATCAAGCCTTTCCCCGGTGGCCTGATGAGAAACGTCGTTCAGTGCCTTGAGGACTTCAATATACCCCTGCTTCTCAATCACACGGTAACTAGGATAATAGGCAAGGACAGGGTTGAAGGCGTAGAGATCTCAGAGGTTGACACCTCGCTTCGTCCCTCTGGCAAGAGAGAAGTGGTGCCATGCGATACTCTCTTGCTGTCTGTAGGGCTCATACCTGAGAACGATGTGGTTGGTGAGCTTGTTGACATAGACCCTGTCACAGGTGGGCCGCGCATAAACCAGTTCTTCCAGACGAGCAATGAGAGGATATTCGCATGCGGCAACGCTCTGCACGTTAACGATCTCGTCGACAACGTCGCCAGGGAAGCCTCGATTGCCGGTGAGAGCGCGGCGTCATACTCTCTGGGGAAACTAGAAAAGAGTGGTAAAAGAAGGAGAGTGCTTGGAGGCAACGGCATAGTGTCCGTAGTCCCACAGTGGGTGGACGGTTCTTCTCAGGTGCGATTTTACATGAGGGCTGTTGAGCCCATGAAGAGCGTAAATCTCCGTGTAAAAGGCACAGACATCAAGTTCTTCAAGCGTTTCATAAGGCCTGCCGAGAGCCTGGTTGTCAATCTGGCCGGAAAGCGTATCGATGAGATGGGAGATGAGATAGTCTTCGAGGTAGAAAAGGAGGAGGAGAGCGAGGCCGAGGAGAGAGCTCTGAAGACCTACGTCTGCACTCTGTGTCCGGTGGGATGTGAGATATCCTTGTTAGATGGAGGGGAGATCAGAGGCTACCAGTGCAAGAGGGGCTTGGAGTTCGTCGAGCAGGAGGAGAAGGAACCGATGCGCATACTGACAACCACGGTCTACGTGAAAGGTGGAGAGCTTCGTATGCTTCCTGTCAGAAGCGCCGGTGACATAATGAAGGAGGATATGCAAGAGGCCATGCGCGAGGCTGCGAATGTGCTGGCAGAGGCCCCTATAAAGGAAGGGCAGGATATATTTGTCTTCAAGGGTGTGCCTTTCATAGCCACCAGGAGCATAGCGAGAAAAGGACCGTGACTTTCTCCGATAAGGTGCAAGAGCTATCACATCGTCTTAGTACACAGAACGTTATTATGCTCTGCTTTTCGTGAATAACATGTTTATATAGTATATATAGTAAATCTGATAGCCCCTTCGGCCCATTGAGACTATGGCTTACGACCTCGCCGGAGCTCTGAGCTCAGTATACAGCATGCTGATC
>DAEG01000074.1 GCA_002495235.1 Euryarchaeota archaeon UBA287
AAAACTCGTCCGCCTTCTCACCCGTGTCTGCCCATTCGTCATCGCTGATCATCTCTGCGTGGTCCGTTATCGCGTAGAAGTCCAGTCCCAAATCCCGGGCCCACAGATAGGCCTCTTCCGGCGTTCCCTCACCATCGGAATAGGATGTGTGACTGTGTAGGTTTCCGAAGTATATGCTCATCCCATCGGGTCCCTCATTGTCCTGCTGACCTATGATCAGCGGCGCGATCAGCAGGATAACCATGAGCGCTGCCATGCCTCTCATATTTGCAGATGTGCTAGGCATTTAATATCGTTTGCTAAATACATTATATGGAGACTGCTCCCCGTTTTATGACCTGAGATGTGTTCGCGCGCAAAATGCACAGTAAGTTTGTACAGATCCCACAGCATCCGCTGTGTGCGTCATGGAAACCTTTTTCTTCGGATAAACCCTCTTCACTCTATGGTTTTTTTCACCGCCAGCGAGAAAGAGATCCTTGATGGCAGGACAACAGACATATACTTCGTCAACACGCTCGAGGCTCTTAAAAACGGAGGCAAAGACAGAGATAAAGTTGTTGCCGAATTTACGGCTGACACATTTCCGCAAGGCTATCCATGGGCTGTTTTTTGTGGCTTGGAGGAGTTTGTAACGCTCTTTGAGGGCAGAGACGCGGATGTCTATGCCATGGATGAAGGCACGGTGTTTGTGAACAAGGATAAAAAGAGGATCAGAGCACCCGTCGCTTATGTTGAAGGGCCTTACGGCTCTTTCTGCGAGTTCGAGACCCCTGCTCTTGGTCTTATATGCCAGTCCTCGGGCATAGCGACAAAGAGCGCAAGGATAAAGAAGCTCGCAGAAAACAAGACGGTGCTGTCATTTGGTATCAGAAGGATGCATCCCGCGATAGCGCCGATGATAGACCGGAGCGCATACATCGGAGGATGCGACAGCGTCTCCAGCATAACCGGGGCGGAGACCATAGGCAGAGCGCCGGTGGGCACCATGCCGCACGCCCTTGTAGTGATGTTCGGTGATCAGAGGGCCGCATGGAGGGCCTTTGACGAGACTGCGGACAGGAGCATGGCGCGTATAGCCCTGGTAGATACGTACTATGACGAGAAAGCTGAGGCCTTGCTTGCTTACGGGACTCTCGGCAAAAATCTTGATGGCGTCAGGCTGGACACCCCCAGCTCCCGGAGGGGGAAGATAGAGGACATAGTCGCGGAGGTGAGATGGGAGCTTGGTATAAGGGGCTTTGAGGCAAGGATCATAGTCTCCGGTGGCGTTGATGAGGACGAGGTTCTGAAGCTGAGGGATCTTGTTGACGGTTTTGGGGTTGGGACTTGTATAAGCAACGCGCCGTCGATAAATTTTGCCATGGACATAGTGGAGAAGGAGGGAAAACCGGTGGCGAAGAGGGGCAAGCTCGGGGGCAAGAAGCAGTGGTTCAGATGCGAACACTGCTATAACTTCGAGGTCCTTCCGTGGGGGGCAGAGCCGCCAATGTGCTGCGGGGAAGAGATGAGACCGATGCTGAAAAAGGTCGTTGGGCATGGGAAAAGGCTGCATGCCCCGAAGAGCGCAACCGAGATCCATGATTACGTCCTCAAACAGCTGGAAAAGGTAGAGGCATGAATCTCATCCTGAAGGCCTTTCTGCTGATGCTCCCCGCCTATGTCTCAAGCCCTGGCGCGGTGTTCTCCAGAGGCAAGAGACCTATAGACATGGGCAAGGACTTCTTTGATGGAAAGAGGATCCTGGGCGATGGTAAGACCTTCGAGGGTCTGGCACTCGGCACGGTGCTCGGATTTGTGGCCGGCGTGATAGTTGAGCTGTGCACCGAAGAGAATTTTTACGGCTCTTATCTGAACACTTTCCTGCTCTCCTTTGGTGGACTTCTGGGAGATATGTGCAACTCATTTTTGAAGAGAAGACTTAGCATTGGTAGAGGAGAAAAGCTACCCGTGCTCGATCAGCTCAATCTCGTGTTCGGTGCATGGTTCCTCTGTTTCGTCTTTGACAGGGGCTGGTTTTTAGAAAGTTTTAATTGGTATGTTGTCATAACTGTGTTGATAATGACGCCCCTGCTTCACAGGGCAGCAAACATGGTTGCCTATAGGCTGGGGCTGAAGGACGTGCCATGGTGATGATATGAAATGTGATGTGTGCGGGAAGAATGAAGCGAAGTACGTGTGTATAGGCTGCAAACGCAATGTATGCGCCAACTGTTACAGGCCGATGCTGGGTCTATGCACGGATTGCGCCCCTATAGCAAAGGAGGAGAGCATCGAGGATATAAAAGCACTGGTGGGGCGTTGCATAAAACGCGGCGATTTTGTCCTTGCGAGTGGTAGGAAGAGCAACTATTACGTAGATGTAAAGGAGCTGATAACGCAGCCCATAGCTCTCCAGTCAGTGGGCAGAGAGCTCTCATGGCGCGGGGTCGGTTACGATGGGTTTGCAGGCGTTGAGCTTGGTGCCGTGCCTCTCATCATCGCGGCCTCGCTGTACTCCGGTAAGCCCTGTGTCATAATCAGAAAGGAGAAGAGAGAGCACGGGACTGGAAAGGACTACATAGGACAGTTAGAGGGCAAGAGGCTGTGCATAATAGAGGACGTAACCACGACTGGCGCGACCGCCGTTAGGGCCGCAAGCGTCATACGAGAGAACGGCGGTTACACTGACCGCGTTGTCACGGTCGTTGACAGAGAAGAGGGAGCAGGTGAGACTCTGAAGGGCATCAATCTTGAGCTGATACCTCTCTTCAAGATAAGCGATTTCAGCGAGTGAGGCTGGTGAAGAGGAAGGGAGAGGTGTTTTTTCCATATGCGGCAAGACCTGAACAGCAGGATCTTATAGATTTTGTTTCATCCCACGTGGGAAAGCCGCTGTGCATAAACGCAACCACGGGCTTTGGAAAGACAACGTGCATACTGGCCGCTCTTCTGCCATCGCACAAAAGGATAATCTGGGCTGTGAGGACTGGGAATGAGAGCGACAGGCCGGTGGAAGAGCTAAAGGTGGTAGATGAGAGATTCTCCAGGCACCTCTTCGGTTTGTCGTACCGGGGAAAGAGGGACATGTGCCTGCTGAAGGAAGGTCTTGACTACGATGCCGCATCATACCTGTGCAAGAAAAAGATGAAGGAATGCGCTTACTACAAGAACCTGGCAGACTTCTCCTACTCGCCGGAGGGCCCACTGTTATACTCAGAGCTATTGAGGATGGCAAGAAAAGAGAAGATATGCCCATACTATCTCCAGAGGCGGCTCTTGCCTTACGCTAGCGTTATAGGGATGAGCTACAACTATGTCCTCTCTGATGCGGGTTATTCGCTGCGATCCACAATACCTTTTCATGACAGCTTTCTGGTCGTTGATGAAGCCCACAACCTGGAACAGGCGGCAACGAACATAAACTCAATAGCCCTGAAAAAAGTAGGGGTGGAGCGCGCGCTAGAGGAGATGGCGGGCATCGATGATGAGGCGTGTGGGAGTGCACTGAAGGCTCTGCTAGAGGTCATTGAGCGCGTAGAGGGCGAGAGCAGAGTTGACATGGACGGATTTCTTGATACTCTTGAGATGAGGGGTCTTGCACCCAAGTTCATTGAGTATGGTGAACAGATAAGGGCTGATAGGCTCGAGCACGGTCTGGTGCCGCGCTCCTCTCTGTATCATCTGGGTTCCTTCCTCCGTGCTGTGGAGGAAAAATCCTCATCGGAGGGAGTTGTCATGATTGCTGACGATGGCGGATTTGAGGTCTACGACATGCGGGTGAGGGGCATGCTCTCCGAACTATGGGGCCAGTTCCTTGGATGCGTCTTCTGCTCCGGAACACTTGAGCCCATCGATGGTTTTGCTAACACCATAGGCCTAGCAGATTACGAAGGAAAGAGCTTTTACATGCCGTTCCGGGATGAGAACGTGAGATCCTACGTAATAACTGGCATATCCACCGAGGGAGAGACGCTGAGCAGAGCGATGGCCGATCGTTATGTGCGCTCCATCTCCTGGTTCCTCCGGCAGGGCAGAAAGAGCGCGGTATTCTGCGCGAGCTACAGGATCATGGGCGATCTGCTCAAGGCAGGTCTTGAGGCTGACTTCGTGGAGAGACAGTCTATGGGCGGAGCAGAAGCCAAGAACATGCTCGAGAGCTTCAGAGATGCGGAGGAGGGCTGTCTGTTGGCCAGCGCTCAGGGCAGGTTTGCGGAGGGCATAGACCTTCCGCAGGCTCTGGATTCTGTGTTCATAGCGGGCATACCCTTTGAGAGAGCCACTCTGAAGACGACGCTTTACATAAGGTATTACATGAGCCTCTATGGCGCACAGCGTGGCAGATACTATGCCTACATGGTCCCTGCGATAAGGAGAGTGTCACAGGCGATGGGCAGGGCCCTGAGAGGACTCGAGGACAGGGCACTGATAGTGTGCGGTGACGAGCGATACACAAAGCCGGAGATCTTCAGGCTGCTACCGCGTTATTTCCAGACCAGTGCAAAGACGATCAGATACCCGCCAGATGCGGAAAGTAGTTAACCATGATTGCGACGGCAAAGTTGTTTGTGAAGTGCATCCCCACAGAGAAACCCAGATCCTTTGTCCTCCTGACGGCGTAACCCATGATCAGAGAGAACAGGAAGGCGGCGACGATCTCGTATGCACTGCCATAGGATATGTGCGAGAGGGTGAAGATGACCGAGGTGAACAGCACACCTCCTCTGTTCTGAAGGAAACCCCTGAAGAACAGCTCCTCGCCCAGAGCGGTGAGCGCAGCCATCATAAAGGCAAGCGGTATGTTCATCCCCTGCACCTGCCCTATGGCGACGGCGTTCTCTCCGAGCTGAAATCCGAGAAGACCCTGAAGAGACACGGTCAGGTAGTCAAGGCCGTAGGAGAATGCCAGGGCCGCTGGCACACCCGCGAGGAAATAGAGCGCGCTGAGCTTTGTGATCCTGAAGTTCAGGATCTCGAGGCTCTCTTTTGTTCCCCTGCCTGTTGCAAGGACTACGTATGTTAGCGCGCCAATAAAGAAAATGAAGAAGTTAAGCAGGGCGTTGATAACGGAAAATGCGGGACCTAGCGACAGAGAGTTCAGAAGTTCCTCCAGCTCTCCGTTCATGTAAGCCTCAAGCATTGTGGCGGCATTCGCGCCTATGCCCATGCACAGGATGTAGAATAGAAGCGATACCAGCAGAAGAAATGGCACTGCCGATTGCCCTTCTATGATCGTGTGTTCTCTGATCCTCTGTGAGAACCTGCCATTCATAAAATAAAACAGGATCAGGGTGAGCAGTATGACGTAAGAAACTCCTGTGACAATTGTTGCAGAGGTCATACCCGCGGCGAAAGAGAACAGCGAGGCTACGCCGAGGAGATGCATGAGGATTAACTCAAACAGCGCCATGATG
This sequence comes from Euryarchaeota archaeon UBA287, assembly GCA_002495235.1. Lineage (GTDB taxonomy): Archaea > Thermoplasmatota > UBA186 > UBA287 > UBA287 > UBA287. Next base: position 5,394 of record DAEG01000074.1, read on the forward strand.
AAGTACCTGTCATCCTGCATGCAGAAGCATAGAGGTGTCTTCTTATAAAAGTTATGCACCATGCGAGTGTGCGCCGAAACAAAAGTATTTTAAGAGAAAAGGGAATTCCACGTGATGGTTGAGAGGGCGGTTCTTTATGAGGCGCACGAGTCTCTGGGTGCGAAGTTCACTGAGTTTTCAGGTTTTGAGATGCCTCTGTACTATTCGGGCATAGTAGAGGAGCATCTCGCCGTCAGGAAGGCGGTCGGCCTCTTCGACGTCTCTCACATGAGCAGGGTCTTCGTCGAGGGTGGCAGGGCGCAGGAGACGATGAGCAGGGTGACCACATCGGATCCTGCGAAGCTGTCCTATGGGAGGGTCAAATACACGATGATCCTCTACGAGAATGGCACCATAATCGACGATCTCACGTACATGGTTCTCAAAGACAGATACTTCCTGGTGCCGAACGCGGGCAAGGCGAAGAGGATCGAGAGCTGGATCAACGAGAAGAGCGCAGGCAGGGCAAGGGATGCCAGTAAGGAGTATCTCATATTCGCGCTGCAGGGCCCGCTTGCAGAGAAGA
>DAEG01000052.1 GCA_002495235.1 Euryarchaeota archaeon UBA287
AATATACGGCCCTACCAATGACGTGCACGACCGCCCCGCCCCTTATGCCGGCGGGCCAATGATCGGAATGGCACTCAAGCGCTCCTGTGCCAGAGTCCATGAGCACTATGCTGTCTCCTCTCGCCCTTGCGATGAATATGTCATCCACCATCTCGCCGTCAGAGATCTGGTCCGTGCTCTTCTTCTTCAACACGTCGGAATAGAGTTTTCCGCGTATATGAACATTGAGCATCCTAGGACAGTGAGAGCAAATCTAAATAGGAGTAGAGGGATACGTCCTATGAGCTGGAAGCAGTCCATTTTGGCCTTAGTCCTTGCGCTCATGGTTACGTTCCTTGTCCCTCTGTTTCTGTTTCAATTCTGCACAAGCACCCTGGTGCTGTCAACGATCCTCGAGCTTCTCCTTCTGGCTGTAGCGCTGATCGTTAGCAAGAGAGGCCTGTCCTGGGGTGAGGTTGTGGGCTGGATAGGCTTTCGCAGGACTGGCGCTGGCTGGTTCGCGAGCTCTATCCTGATGGGGGTCTTCATGTGGATCCTTGCTGTCTTTTTGCAGGTTGTCATAACGCTCTTTTTTCCATACCCGCCAGAGCTGGTGGAGGCGCAGTCAGCGATCTTTGCCCAGACCTCCATCCTGGATTCCCTGCTCTGGACCCTGCAGGTCATTCTCATAGGATTCTGCGAGGAAGCGCTCTTCCGCGGCGTCATCCAGAGAGGATTTGAGGAATCCTTTCCTGCGTGGGCAGCCATACTCATAACCGGTTTTCTTTTTGGTGCCATACACCTCGACATCCGTGGCCTATTGCCTAGAATGCTGCTCGGTGTTGTCTATGGTTATGCATACGTGAGATCAGATCACAACATAACCGTGCCATCGATAGCGCACACGGTCAATGATCTCATAGCAATAGTCCTGCTGCCTCTGGTTCTGCAGTGATGCGCGGCAAAAAATGTTTATCTCCTCAATGGCATAACCATCATGCATGAGTGGGCTCTGGCGGAGGCCGTCGTATCCTTCGTGTCTGACAGGGCAGACAGGCCCCGGAGGATAAGGGTTCTTCTGGGTGAGCTTCAGAACGTGGATGAGGAGATATTTCTCTCTGCTCTGAAGGAGATGATGGACGACGTGGAGATAGATCTCACCAGAGAGGAGTGCGTCCTGAGGTGTAATGCATGCAAAAAAGATATGAAACTCAAGGATCTGGGCGAGGAAGAGAGAGAGCTCGTACACTTTCTGCCCGAGGCTGTCCACGCCTATGTGTCATGCCCTCTCTGCGGGAGCAGAGATTTCACCATAGAGAAAGGCAGAGGAGTAGTGATTGAGAGTGTTGAGGGATCCTGATGGCCGAGAGGAATGATCCGAGGGAGAGCATCATAGACAGGAGGCTCGATGGAATAAAGAAATTGGCTGTGGTCAGTGCCAAGGGCGGGGTGGGAAAGAGCACGGTCTCTGCCATACTTGCGCTCCTCCTGGCTGAGAAGGCCAAGGTAGGCGTGCTCGATCTGGACGCCTACAATCCCAGCATACCCACCATCCTGGGTATGCGGGAGCTCCGCGTAGGTGAGGACAGGGGGATAACGCCGCAGTCTTTCCGTGGTATGCAGGTGCTTTCCTTCGCTCATTTCTCTGGGGACAGGGCGATGCCCTTGAGAGGTAGAGAGCTTTCAGATGCTGTGAAGGAGCTTCTGGCGGTCACGACATGGGATGCAGATCTGCTCATAATAGACACGCCTCCCGGAACGGGCGAGGTCACATTAGATCTCCTCCGCTTTTTCAGGGACGCCAGATTCCTGGTGGTGACAACTCCATCGGCGCTCGCAAAGATGGCGCTGGACAGGGAGTTAGAGCTTCTCGGCCGGAGCAGGGTCATAGGTGTGCTGGAGAACATGTCTGAGCGCGACTGTGATCTCTGCGTGAGATACTCTAAAGAGATAGAGATGGCGTGTGGCGATACAGATCGGCTGATGAGTCTGGCCGACGGCATGAGAAACATGGCAGAGGAGATATGGAGAAGGCTCTGAGGATAAGCATCAAGGGCATAGTGCAGGGCGTGGGTTTCAGGCCATTCGTCTACAGGATCGCCATGGAGAAGGGCGTAAGGGGCTTTGTGAGGAATGAGGGCGGCATGGTGGTCATAGAGGCGGAGGGTGACAACATCATGTCATTTGTCGAGACACTCAAAAGGGAAAAGCCGCCCATGGCAGAGATCATAGATATCGACGTACAGGAGATCGGAGAGAGCGGTTTCGGAGACTTTGTGATAGAGGACAGCGAGTCCGGTGATGAGGGAATGTTCGTATCTCCGGACATAGCGACTTGCGATGAATGTCTCAAGGAACTCTTTGACCCAGACGACAGGAGATACCTCTACCCGTTCACAAACTGCACCAACTGTGGTCCGAGGTTCACGATCGTGGAGTCCCTGCCATACGACAGGGAGAGAACAACGATGAAGCGCTTCAGGATGTGCGAAGACTGCGAAAATGAATACAGGGATCCGGGGGACAGGAGGTTTCACGCGCAGCCAAACGCCTGTTCCGTCTGCGGCCCGGAGTTGGAGCTGTGGAATGATCAACCAGAGCGCATAGCGCTCAACGGCGAGGCGATAAAACGATCCTCGGAGCTGCTGCTTGAAGGAAGGATTGTCGCCATAAAGGGTCTGGGAGGCTTCCATCTCGCGTGCGATGCGACAAATGACAGAGCCGTGGCCAGATTGAGGGAGATAAAAGGCAGGGAGAGCAAGCCCTTCGCTCTCATGGCACCGCTGGATGCCGTGAGGGATGAATGCAAGCTGTCCCCTGAAGAGGAAGCGCTGTTGATGAGCCCGAGAAGACCCATAGTGCTGCTCAGGAGAAGAGTCCACAGCAGGATCGCGGAGTCCGTGGCACCTTCGAACAGATACCTGGGTTTCATGCTGCCGTACACGCCGATACATCACATCCTCTTTTCCTACATAAAAAAGCCTCTCGTGATGACCAGTGCAAATCTGTCAGAATCCCCGATAATCTGCAGAAACGAAGATATCCTTGGCTCAGGATTGGCAGATTTCTGTCTCGTGCACAACAGGGCGATACTCGCGAGGTGCGACGATTCTGTGGCATTCGTTGAAAAAGGGCGTGAGGCGCTTACCAGAAGGAGCAGGGGCTACGCACCGCAGCCAATTGAAGCCTGTGTCAGGGAGGGCATCCTTGCCTGTGGTCCGCACATGAAGAACACGTTCGCTATCACACTGGAGGGCAGGGTGATAATGAGCCAGCACATAGGTGACCTTGAGGAGTGCTACCCGCTCTACGAGGAAGAGATCGCGCGCTTTGAGCGTCTGTTCGCCTTCAGTCCACGTCTTGTAGCCTATGACACGCACCCGGGATATCTCTCCACCAGATACGCTCTTGAGCGTGAGGGGGAGAAGGTAGGGATACAGCACCACCATGCGCACATATGCTCCTGCATGGCGGAGAACGGGATCAACGAAGCCATGGGCGTGGCCTTTGACGGAACCGGGTACGGTGACGACGGCAACATGTGGGGCGGGGAGTTCATGGTGTGCGACTACGAGCGCTATGAACGGGTGGCGCACCTGGAGTACGTCCCCATGCCGGGAGGAGAGAGGGCCGTGAGGGAGCCATGGCGCATGAAGCTCGCTTACCTCTCAGAGACCTTCGGTGATGAAGCCCCGCTGTCGGAAGAGGAGCGCGAGCGCTGGAGGATCCTGTCAAAGCTGAAGTATCCTCTTACATCAAGTGCGGGAAGGCTTTTCGATGCCGTCTCTGCACTGCTAGGTATAAGAGATGTCTCAAGATATGAAGGGGAAGCGGCGATAGCCCTTGAGATGACAGCGGATGAGAGTGAGAAAGGTTCCTATGACACGGAGATCAGGGGGGACACGATATCTTTCATTCCTGCGATAAGGCAGATCGTTGGTGATCTCCATCAGGGCAACAGCAGGGCGAGCATAGCAGGGAAGTTCCATAACACCGCGGCCAGCGTCATATCCGAGATCTGCGAGAGAGAGGGGATGAAGGACATAGCGCTCAGCGGCGGGGTCTGGCAGAACAGGCTGCTGTTAAGAAAAACGCTTGATTTATTAACTGACAGAGGTTTTCGTGTTCATATGAATCACAGAGTTCCCACCAACGATGGCGGCATATCCTTCGGACAGGCCTGCATAGCCGGCAGGAGGACATGATGTGCCTCGGGGTGCCCGTCAGGATCACTGAGATCTCCGGCAGCAGGGCCATCGGAGAGATAGGCGGGGTTAAGAGAGAGGTAGACATCAGCTTTGTCGATGTTGAGGTCGGGGACTACGTCATATTGCATGCAGGCTTTGCGATACAGAGGCTCGATGAGGGAGAGGCGGAGGAGACTCTGAAGCTGCTCAGGGGGATGGGCGATGGACTATATTAGCGCATTTCGAGACGGAGACCTGTGTTCTTCTCTGGCTTCATCGCTGAACACGGAAGCGAGAGAATCTGGTGATGTTAGGCTCATGGAGGTGTGCGGGACTCACACGATGGCCATACACCGTTATGGTCTAAAGTCGCTGCTGCCTGAAAATGTGAAGCTTCTGTCCGGTCCCGGATGCCCCGTGTGCGTCACATCAGCGACGGACATAGACCGCATGATAGCCTGCTCGCGCAGAGGCATAGTGACGACCTTTGGCGACATGCTGCGCGTGCCCGGATCTTCCTCCTCCCTGGAGAAGGAGAGGGCAAGGGGCGCTGATGTCAGGATAGTCTATTCGCCCATGGACGCGGTGAAGATGGCCGAGAGCACGGACAAGCCCGTCATCTTCTTGGGCGTGGGCTTCGAGACGACCGCTCCCACTATCGCCATCAGCGTCAAAGAGGCGAAGCGTCGGGGCATTTCCAACTGGTCGGCGCTCTCACTCCACAAGACCGT
>DAEG01000043.1 GCA_002495235.1 Euryarchaeota archaeon UBA287
AGGTTCTGAACGTTGAGATCCTCTCGAGGTTCATAGAGCCCATACTGCTCTACGTGCCGAGAGTCATCGTCGCGATATTCGTGTTCATGATAGGCATGGTCATCGCCGAGTTCATCGTGCGCCTGGTCAACGGGATCCTCGACTCGATCAACTTCTCTTCGATAGTGAAGCCCATAGAGTCTCCGGTGAAGAGGGAGGGCATCATAACAAGGATACTGGACCTGGTATCAGGGTCTTCATAGGCATACTTGCCCTCGAGCTGGCGCTGGACATACTCGAGATACCACTGCTCATAGAGTTCCTGAACGCGGTCCTCTACTGGTTGCCTGACCTCGTGGCTGCGATAATCGTTGTTATCGCCGCATGGTGGCTCGGGTCGTGGGTCGGGGAGAGGCTCAGCGCGTGGTGCGAGAAGAACGATATACCCTACACAAACATGATCTCCGCGGGCATAAAGTACGGCATAATCTCCATAGGCTTCCTGATCGCTCTCGACCAGATAGGCATAGAGGTCTATGTGCTGAACGCAATAATATCCATAATAATCATAGCCCTGGTAATACCGGCCGGAGTGGCCATAGCGTTCGGCTTCAAGGACTACGGCTCCGACATGGGGGTCGGCATAAAGCTGAAGCGCATAGCCAGAGAGGGAGATGAGATAGAGAGTGACGAGATAAGTGGGGAGATCCTGGAGATCGGGAGCCTTGCCACGACGATAAAGAACAAAGAGGGTGAGGTCGTGGTTCCGAACACGATGCTCAGGACCGCGAGGATCGTGAAGAAGAGGCGCTGAGCCTCTTCATCACCCGGGCCACGCCGCTTCCGTACTGCATTGCCTTCTTGTGCTGGAGCGCTATCTCCTCCGGCAGTCCGAGGTGCAGTGCGAGTGAGCGAAGCGGCCTCTTTTCTTCTCTCTCCTCCAACGGCAATGAGACGGCCACATCGCGCAGGGATGCGTAGGGGAAGATGATCTCTTTTTTGAGATGTGAGAATATCCTTTTCTCCCGCTCTTCTCTCATCCATCTCTCAAAGTCCTCTTCCGCTCTTCTGGTCTTCTCCTCTGCGCCCATCTTTGAGTACTTCGCATAGCCGAGGAAGAGCTCATCCGCGCCCTGACCGCTTAGTGCCTTTTCTTCATTTATGCCTCTGGCAAGCAGGTGGTGCGCCACGTCTATGGAAGTGACGCCGGAGAGAATGTGCCCGAGGCTCTCTGCGGATTCCTTCACGTCGGATTCGGAGAAAAAGACGGGCTCGATCTTTAATCCGAGGAGCTCTGCGCTCTTTCGGGCGTTGATCAGGTCATAGCTCTCTTCGGAGTGGCACAGCGTGTAAAGCCGGGGGCTGTTGGCAAGGAATGCTATTATGCTGCTGTCAAGCCCGCCCGAAAATAGCACCGCGGGGCTTTTTAATGGTTTGATCGAGCTCTCAAGCAGCTCGAGAGCAGCTACAGGGTCCATCTCGTTCCCATGGAGGCCAGAAAGAGATCCCTGGAGTAATACCGCGCCTCCGCTTTGAGACTCCTTATCTGACCCAGCTCCCTCTTCAGACCTATCGTAAACGAGAATATGGCGCCGGGATACGTCGGTATGCACGCATAGTAGGTGTAGACGTGCTCGAAGGCCCTTTTCATGTTGTTCACAGCCCGCATGTGCGCCTCCCTGTCAGCCAGCGGGCTCTCGGTCTGGGCGACAAAGACGTCGCACAGATCTCTGGCTCTCCTGTAGAAGCTCTCCGAGAACAGTCCCTCGGCCAGCGGGTTTGGGTCTGTAGAGTCGACCAGGATCACGTCCCTCCTGTCCCTGCTGTTCCTGATGAACTCTGTACCATCGCCTATGGTTACCTTCGTCCTCGGAAGAGCTGCGGATATCCCGGGCAGGAACTTACTGCTCGTGTCGATGACCATCGGGTCTATCTCGACGATCTCCACGTCAGCATCATCGCAGATCCTGAAGACCTCGCGCGCCGCCCCACCGTCCCCGCCGCCTATGATGAGCGCGGAGCTGACGCTTTCGGAGATGGCTATCGCGGGCAGCACCAGGGATTCGTGGTATATGAACTCATCCCTCTCTGTCGTCTGGACAGCGCCGTCAAGCACCAGCATGTTGCCGAGGTGAAGAGTGTCGTACACCTCGATGTGCTGGTATTCTGAGGTTGCATCGAATATCCTGTTCTTCACCGGTATGCGGGGGGCGTAGTCCTTGTCCTCGATGAAGTCAGCAGAGGGTCTCAACAGATATCCCTCTCTTGACCTCGTTCACGGTCATCCTCGCAGGGCTGAAAAATCTCTTTATGACGTCAATGGCGTTGTAAGGCTCGACCTTTTTGCCGCAGGTGAAGACATCGATGGCCGCGTAGCTGTATTCGGGCCACGTGTGCACCGATATGTGTGATTCGGCTATGACCGCTATGCCGCTTATCCCCTGAGGGGAAAACCGGTGTGTATCCATTGAGAGCAGCGTGGCCCCGCATGCTCTCACGCACTCTTCCAGGAAGCTCTTGACTTTTTCTTCGTCATCAAGCTCTCCGCATCCCCAGGCATCTATCACCAGCTGCCTGCCCAAGGCGTTAACCTCTACCATATTTATCCTCCCAGAAGCTTATGGTTAATAAAGGTTTAAGTATTTCAATATATCTGTAAACCTGTGAGAACGAGGCTCATCCTGGCGCTTGCGGTCGTCGAAGTCCTGCTCTTTGGCCTCTATGCGCGCTCTATTTCTCCATCGCCATCCACCTGTGCGGAGGCAGACGACGGTGAATACGTGAAGATCCGTGGATTCGTTGAGGAGCGGAGCGAGAGTAGCTTCGTTCTCAACGACGGGACCGGCAGGATCGTTGTTCTCGACGCCGCGTTCGAGAAGGGCAGCCCGGTGAGCGCGGAAGGGAGGGTGTTCATTCGTGGCGGGACAAAATTTCTGGACTGCGATGAAGCAGAGATCTTTGATGAAAGCGGCTTATCTGTATCGCTGAGAGATCTCGCAGAGAACCCTGAAGAATATGTGGGGAGAATCGTCAAGGTGGCTGGCAGGGTGGAGAGAGGATCCTCGAGCTGGTTCGCTCTCGAGAGCGAGGGTTATGAGGTAATAGTTCTCTCGGACGCTAAAACGAGTGGGAGCGTCATGGTCACCGGGAGTTTCTTCTACGATACTTCTGATATGCGCTACAAGTTGAGGGCCATAGAGGTGGGTTCTCCTGTTGACTGACCTCCTGCGCGGCATGGTCGAAGGCATGCTATCAGGCGCTCTGCCAGGCATGCACATAAATGCGATCGTAGGGTCGATATCGGATCCCGTTGCCGTGGTATCCGCCTATTCAGCCTTCGTGCTCTTCTCGTTCATACCTCCGGTATACCTGTATTCCATGAACACGGACGTGGGTGCGGCCATGCTGCCCTCCCAGAGGATGGCTCTTCAGGGCCGTGGGGGAGAGGCCGTGCTCCTGAGCGTATCGGGCGCCATGCTGGCCTTCCTCCTCTTTGCGCCCCTGCTGCTGTCCGGACTGGTCGATCCTCTCTTCATTTTTTTCTCTTCTGAATATGTGGCGCTCTCGGTCGTCCTTCTCACCATCGCCGTTCTGTTCGCGCAGCAGAAGAAGAGGCTTCCGGCGCTGTTCATATTCCTCCTGACAGGTCTGCTTGGCATTTTTTCCATGAGGCTACCGAATGCCCTGATGCCTATGCTGTCAGGCTTCTTCGGTCTACCCGCTCTTCTGCAGAGAGGCAGCGAGATCGAGATACCCCAGAGCGAAGAGGGGGAGAGCAGGAGGGCGCTGCCATTCCTCATCTCATCCCTCCTCGGGCTGCTCTCCGCCTCGGTCAAGGCCGTCACGCCGGGAACGATCTCCGTGCTGCTCTACGTCGGGCTCAGGACTGACAGGGAGAGGATGCTCTCGATGGGGGCGCTCGCAGGCGCAAACGCGATCGTGACGATAGGGAACTTCTATGCGACAGGATCCCTGCGCAGCGGTCCTGCGGTCCAGCTCGCACGCATCGGGCTATCAATACCCCAGAGCACGGCTCTGTTCGCGTTCCTCCTGTCCGCCCTGCTGTCATGCGCAGTGCTCTTGGCGGTATCTGGCACTCTCAACAGGATGTATCACGCCATAAATCGGTGGAGGGTCATTTTTGTTGCGCTTCTTCTGATGCTGATACTCACTTTTTCAGGCATCGGCGGGATCCTGTTATTTGTCGTGTCCAGCACGATCGGGGTGCTCACGGTCAGGCTGAAGATAAGAAGGATAAACTGCATGGGATGCATAGTTATACCATCGCTCGTGGGCTTTTTGTGGTAAAAAAAAGAAAAAGAGAGGCTCAGGCGGCCGTGAAGCCGCCCTGCCAGTAGTTCGTTATGTAGGCGTACGGTATCACGCCATAGCCCGGATTGCCGGTTATGCTCTGGTAAGCCCAGCCCGTTCCCCATGAGTT
>DAEG01000060.1 GCA_002495235.1 Euryarchaeota archaeon UBA287
CAGCGACCAGGCTGTAGAGGTGAGGAAGGCCAGGGAGATCGCGAGGATGGGCAGGGTCTTCGGGGATTACGACTACCTGTTCTCGGAAGAGCCTCTGAAGTGGCAGATCATAGTGACCAGCCGCTTCGAGCTCTCGCCCCTGGGAAGGACGCTGTACGTCAGAAAATACGAGGATATAGACGAGATAATCCGCGAGGTCCCGAAGGCGTACATGCAGACCGTGGCCATAAGCGGGAGCCCTGAGACTGGGAGGAGGCTTGCCCTGGCTGGCGCGACAAGGATCGTTGAGTTCGGCAGGATGCTCTCCGGAGTCCCGGGCGCGCCGCACGACGGGAACTTCCCGCTGCGCGAGCTCGTGAGGTTCTGCGGGAGGGAGGTATAGATGAGCCTTGAGAGTGTCTTGAGGGCTGCAGAGAGGTCCGAGTTCTACAGGGGAAGAACGGACCGGCTGCTTACAAAAAAGGACATAGCGGAGCATGGGCCATCGGGGGATAGAAAGATGCTCACCGGCGAGATAAGGGAGTGCTATTACTTCTCCTCCGGCGGCACCACCTCAATGCCGGTTTTCGCCGTATACACCAAGAGAGAGTTCGACCGCTCCACCGACTTTCTGGCAGAGGACTTCGGTGAGATCGTGGGCGGCTGTGACACCGTGGCAAACCTGATGTCTCCCGGCAACCTCTGGACCGCGTACCATGCCGTAGACAGAGCGCTGAACAAGATAGGCTGCAACATCCTGCCCCTCGGCAGCAACGCTCCCAACCCTGTGGTTGAGAGGACGCTGAGGGATTTCTCGGCCACGGTGCTGATCGGATGCCCTTCGTACCTCCTGGCGCTGGCAGCATCGGTCAAAGGGTCTTTCCAGGTGGAGAAGGTCATATACGGGGGGGAATTCCTGTATGAGGGCGGGATGGAGATGCTCAGGGACGTCTTCGGTGCCAGGGAGTTCTTTTCGTTCTATGGTCCGGTAGAGAGTGGTTACGTGGGCATATAGCAGAGGGGATATCCCTCAACGGTCCACAGGGTGGCGGGGGATTACCACCGTGTAGAGATCGTCGATGGCAGGATAGTCCTGACCAACCTCGACAGGGAACTCATGCCCATAATACGGTTTGACACGGGGGATCTTGGCAGGTGGTGCGGTGGTGATCACATAGAGCTCCTCGGCAGGGCTAACGAGGTCATGAAGGTGGGCGGGGCGTGGATATCCTACAGGACCATAGACGATGCGGTGCACGAGGTCTGCTCCCCCGTGGCGATGCAGCTGAGGATAACATCCGATGGCTCAGCCGAGAGGTTGGAGGTGAGGATAGAGAGCCGGGAGGATGTCGACAGGCGGGAGGCGATAAACTCCGTGCTGAAAAACCTGAGAGAAAAGGACGACTCGTTCATAGGAGATTTCTTTTCAAAAGGATCCTTCAGGCTTGATCTTGAGGTCCTGCCACCCGGAGCGCTTGAGAGGGTAGAGAAGACCGGAAAGGTCAGGCGCATAGTTGACCTCAGATCCCGCTTCTGATATCATCTCTGGGCAACCCACACGGAGATGAATATCATCAGCATGCCGGCTATCGTGCGCATGGTTATTGTCTCGTGCAGCATGAGCATGGAAAATACTATGCCAAAGGCGGGTATCCCGTAGGAAAAGACTATGGCCCTTGACACCTCGAGGTCTTTCAGACCGTCAAGCCAGAAGAAGTAGGGCAGAACTGTGCAGCCGAGCGAGAGGGCAACTGTGAGCAGCAGCGAGCCCGCATCCATCGCCGGCGCAGGCTCAAGTGGCAGGGCTGCGAGCAGGAGTACCGGAAAGGCCATGAGCGATGTCACGCCAAGGATCTCTACGGGTGTGTGCTTGGACAGGGTCACCTTCTCCAGTATCGCGAGGATGGCGAGGGATACAGCAGAGCATGCCAGAATGGCATTCCCGTACAGACTGCCCTCGATTCCCTGGAACATGACCACGATCGTTCCTATTATGCCTATCACAGTCCCAGCGATCTTGGATGCCGTCAGTCTCTCTCTCAGCAGAAAGAAGGCGAGTATGACCACAAACACAGGCGGTGTTGACTGTATTATGCTGGCCAGAGACGCGGTCGTGTACAGCATGCCGAAGTTCTGCAGGATCAGCGGCAGTGTTGCGCCGAAGACGGTTATGCCCACGAGCAGCCGGTAATGCGGCTTTTTTGGATAGCCTCTCAAAAGAAAGTATACGGCGAAGAAAATGAAAGACCACAGCGATCTCATGGCGCTGAGGTACAACGGCCCCATCGTTCTCAGCAGGATCGCTGTCAGAGGGAACGTCAATCCGTAAAGCACGGCCGAGATGCTCATCTCGGTATATGCCCTGATGTTCATGGCCAGCATGGTTGTACTGCGTTATTTAAGTTCTGGGCTGGCTGTGCACTGCGTATACCCGGCTTATCCGCGCTTGTGGGACCGTGCGCACAAAAATTCGCAGGGTCTCCTGTCTCAGTCAGCTGGTGATGTAGTTGTGCTTCACCACGTCCTTCAGACCGTCCACGTCCTTCGCCACCTCCCACGTCACAGGTCCTATGCACTGGTAGTACACATTCAGGATGAAGGCGAGAAGGTCCTGCCATTCATCATCTCTCACGTCAGAGAGACTGATCGTGTCACTCGTGCTTATGTTCCTGCCGAATCTCTGGTTATAGCCCTCGATCGCTGATCTGAATATCGTCAGCGAAGAGGATCCTATGATCTCCGATACTTTTGTGATGAACTGGAACAGAGCGAGGGGATAGAATCCTTCCTGCTCCTCTTTTATCTCCACGGGCTTTCTTATCCGGAGATAGAACGTGATCATGGTAGCCATGCCGGTGACAAAGCAGACGAGCGTGGCAGAGTACTGTAGATATTCGAAGAGCGTGTAACCGTAGGGGAAGATCTTCTCGTAGAGTGGCGTGTTCCAGAAGCATCTGTCTACGAGTATGGTTCCGTAATTGAGGAGAGGGATGAATAGCATGCACAGGGCCGAGATGATCAGCGGCGTGTGGACCACCTTCAGGCTCTTGAGCATATCCTTGCACTCAAGGTACGAGAGAAAGATGAAATAGAAGATCCAGACGTCAGTGATACCAGATGCGGTCTCTGTGACAATCACCTGCAGGCTGACGGTCTCGTCACTGCCGGCGTACAGACCCGCCAGGTGGGTGAGCGGCACAAACATGCAGAAGGTGAGGGCTATCGGTATGATCATCGGGGCTACAAACCGGGTCATGCGGTCGTAGGGATCCTCCCCGCCCATTCTCTCCCTCAGCTTCAGCAGGAAGATGTGCATGAAAAAGACGCCCAGCAGACAGACAAGCATTGCGACTTCGCCGTAGACCGCGCTCGCCGTCGTGGAAGGCGACAGGAAGTATGACAGCGGTCTGAGCACGAAATAGCACGCCATGAATATCACGGACAACCAGAAGAGATGCGAGAATCGGCCGCGCAGCTTCACCTCCAGCCTCCTGCTTATCAGGTAGGTAAAGAAGAGGGGCATGATGCGCACCAAACGATCTATCATCGTTATGGCCAGACGCGTGTCCATACGACCATTTACGTCGCTTTCGTATTTTAATTTTTTTGTCGCGGCATGGTTAAAGATATATCTTAAGAATCTCATCATTTCCATGGATCTATACGTTTTTCTGGTGGTCGCGCTCCTTCTTGCGCCCCCGGTGATTATGGACGATTACGGGAGGCCCGTGTCTCTCTCATCCGAGCCGCAGAGGATAATCTCGATAGCCCCGGGAGTCACGGAGATGGTCTTTGCGATCGGGGCAGGAAAAAGACTCGTTGGTGTCGACACCGAGAGCGACTTTCCGCCAGAGGCGCGTGGCATTCAAAAGGTGGGCAGTTACGTCAGCCCAAGTCTTGAGCGCATAATAGCTCTGGATCCAGACCTCCTGCTCGTATCGGATCTGACATCTCCGCAGGTGGTGAGTGCTGTGGAGGATAAGGGAATAAAGGTCTTTGTTGTGGCGCCGGAGAGCATCAAAGGCATAGCGCAGAGCATGAGAAAACTGGGTTCTATCCTTGGTGCAGAGGAGAGCGCGGAGGCGGCCGCGGATGAGTTCGAGAGGAGAGTCTCCGCCGTGGAGATGCGCACAAAGGACCAGAGAGCAAGGCCCGGGGTGTACATGGAGTACTACCCCTACTGGACCTTCGGCCCCGGCTCCTTCGGCGATGACCTCATAGAGCTTGCGGGCGGAACGAACATCGGGAAAAAGCTCAGGAGTCCTTACGCAGAGGTGAGCAACGAGTTCGTGGTTTCAGAGAACCCCGATGCGATCGTGGTGACCAGAGGAAGACACTCCTCCACGACCATAGACTCCGTAAGGAACAGGTCGGGGTGGAACAGCACCAACGCTGTCGAGAACAATAGTATATATTACATAGATGATGATATAGTATCAAGGCCCGGACCAAGGATGGTTGATGCGCTTGAAGAACTGTACGAGATTCTTAATTGAGCTGCTGCTTCTGCTTTTTGCCGTGGTCCTCTCTCTGCTCACCGGGCCTTCGGGACC
>DAEG01000078.1 GCA_002495235.1 Euryarchaeota archaeon UBA287
CCTTCTCTCCACTTTTGCCGGCAGGAAGGTCTACAAATTCTTCCACCTGCCGCTCCAGAGCGCTGACGATGACGTGCTCAGGACGATGAAGAGAGCATACACATTCGAGGACTATATGGGGATCATAGAGCGCATACGGGCAAGATTCGTGCACAGCACGATAGATACGGACATCATAGCTGGCTTTCCGGGGGAGAGCTGGCAGAGCTTCATGAAGAGCTACAGGGCGCTGGAGCTTTTGAGGCCGGACATAGTCAACATAACGCGCTTCTCGCCCAGAGAAGGTACCATGGCTTTTGCGTGGGATAGGCCTCTGAGCAGGAACGTGAAGACAAGGTCAAGGATGCTCACAAAGCTGTCAAGGGACATAGCGCGGGATATAAACAGAGGGCTCATCGGAAAAAGGCTTGAGGCTCTGACGTGCGAGCAGGTCAAGGAAGACACTGTGATGGCCAGGAGCGATTCATACAAGCCGATTGTGGTTCCAGCCATGGAGCTGGGAAAGTTTATAAGCGTCGAGATTGTTGGTGCGAACAGCACCTATCTTGTAGGGAGATCATGATAGACATAGAGCTCATAAGAAAGGCACCAGAGGTCGTCAGAGAGAGCCTGAAGAAGAGGAATATGGAGGAGAGGATCCTCGACGAGGTAATAGCGGTTGATAATGAGTGGAGAAGGACTCTCACGGACATAAATCTGATGAGAAAGGACAGGAACGAGCTTGCAAGGGCCATAGCCTCTCTGGCCGGTGAGGAGAGGGAGAAAGCGATACTTCATACCAGAGAGATCTCGAACGGTATAGCCCGCAAAGAGGAAGAGCTCAAGGCCCTGGAGGAAAGACGCTCTTATCTCTTGGCAAGGGTGCCCAACGTCCTTCTGCCTTCCGTGCCTTACGGCAGGAGCGATGACGACAATGTGGAGGTTAAGCGCTGGGGCACTGCGAGGGCCATGGACTTTGAGCCGAAGGATCACGTGGACATAGGTCTCGCGCTCGATCTGTTCGACCTTGAGAGAGCCGCTAAGGTCAGCGGTGCCAGGTTCTTCTATCTCAAGAACGACGCAGTGCTGCTGGAGTTCGCCCTGGTGAGATACGCCTTTGACATTCTACAGCGCGAGGGCTTCGTTCCAATCATACCCCCTGTGCTGACCCGAGAGTCCGCGCTCTTCGGCACAGGCTTTCTGCCATTCGGCGAGGAGAACATATACAGGATAAAGGACGAGGATCTCTGTCTTGTCGGAACAGCAGAGGTTCCGCTGGGTGCCATGCACTCGAATGAGATCCTCTCCTACAAAGAGCTGCCGAAGCGCTATGCCGGTTTCTCTACCTGCTTCCGCACGGAGGCGGGGGCGCACGGCAAGGACACTAAGGGGATCTTTCGTGTCCATCAGTTCGACAAGATAGAGATGTTCAAGTACTGTCTTCCGGAGGAGTCGGAGAGCGAGCACGAGAAGCTTCTGCAGACCGCGGAGCGCTTCTATCAGGGACTAGAGATACCCTACAGGGTCGTGAGCGTCTGCTCCAACGAGCTCGGGGCCAGCGCAGCCAAGAAGTATGACATCGAAGCATTCATGCCCGGGCAGGGGATGTACAGGGAGGTCGTCTCCTGCAGCAACTGCCTTGACTATCAGGCAAGGAGGCTCATGATAAGGTACAGGAGCAAGGATGGAGAGATAAGATACGTGCACACGCTGAACTCCACGGCGATAGCGGTTGAGCGCACCATTGTGGCGATCCTTGAGAACTACCAGCAGAAGGATGGCAGTGCGCTTGTGCCGGAGGCGCTTCAGCCCTTCATGGGCAAGGAAATGATAAAATAATTAATCCTTGAGCGCTGTTACCATTATGCAGGTAAGAGAGGCAAAGCATACTGACACGAGGGTCATTGCGGATCTATATCAGGCGCTGAACGGAGAGCACAGCGCAATTTTGCCGCAGATATTCAGCAAGGTAGGGAGGGAGAGCATAGAGTGGCACGTCTTTTCGATCTTTGGTAACGCAAATTCCGTTATTCTTGTAGCAGAGGATGAAGAGATAGTAGGCTTTGCGCACGTTACCTTTGAGCAGGTAAGGAACAATCCCATGTTCGTGGACAGGAGTTATGCGTGGGTCCACAATCTCTTTGTCAGGGAGGATAAGAGAAGGCAGGGCGTCGGCAGAGCTCTCATGGAGGGCGCAGAGCGCTGGGGATCCGCCAGAGGTGCGAGCAGCATGGAGCTCACGGTCTGGGAGGCTAACGAGGACGCACTTCGTTTCTACGAGTCCTTGGGTTTCGGGACCCTGAACAGACATCTCATAAAGCAGCAGGACAGAGGTGCTAAACAGCATTAGCAGGACAGAGGTGCTAAACAGCATTAAATACAGGTGATGGAAAGTTTTAATAAGTCCCTGCTGTTATGATGCATATGGGCGGCAGCATAATCTGGGACATCTTCTGGCTTTTCATTCTGGTATCTCTTCTTCTGCCGTGGATAAGAAGGAGATCTCTGGACAGCAGCAGGATAAGGCTAATACAGAAGATAGAGCGCTCAAGGGGCTCAAGGGTTATAACGCTGATCCACAGGCAGGAGACCATGTCATTTCTCGGATTTCCTGTAATGAAGTACATAGACATAGACGACTCTGAGCACATCCTCAGGGCCGTAAGGATGACTCCTGATGACATGCCCATCGATATAATACTCCATACACCCGGCGGTCTGGTGCTGGCCGCGGAGCAGATAGCGCTGGCTCTGAAGAAGCACAAGGCGAAGGTGACCGTGATCGTGCCTCACTATGCGATGTCAGGAGGCACACTGATAGCTCTGGCCGCCGACGAGATCCTTATGGACGAGAACGCCGTCCTGGGCCCCGTGGATCCTCAGATAGGCAACTACCCGGCAGCGTCCATACTCAAGGTGCTGGACCAGAAGGAGAAGGATCGCATAAGAGACGAAACGCTGATACTGGCGGACATATCAAAAAAAGCGCTGTCGCAGGTCAACGATTTTGTTGCGTCCCTTCTGGAAGAGAATGTCGACAATGAGAGAGCGAAGGGGCTGGCCGACGCGCTCACATGCGGTCAGTGGACCCATGACTATCCCATAACTCTCGAGCACGCCAGGGATCTCGGTCTGCCTGTGTCATCCCCGCTGCCGGAGGATGTTTACGCGCTGATGGACCTCTATCCACAGCCCGGTGGGCAGAGACCAAGTGTTGAGTACGTGCCCATGCCGTACAGGCAGAGGGGAAAATAGATGTGCCAGATGGGTGATCTCTGTAGCGCATACGCACGGTGCGGATCATGAACCCTCTTGTTCTTCTCAGACTGGTTCCCAGGCTGCTGCTGTTCACTCTACCTTTCGTATCACTATACTTACTGTCAAAGCGATTCCGCAGGTATTACCCTGTGAAACCCTATCTCTTTTACGGAGCTATCGCTTTTTCTGCCACTGGGTTCTGCTTTTTATTCTCTGAGGTCGCGCTTGCGCTAGTCTCCATAAGCACGGTGAGTTTCGGAAGAACCATGTCCGATGTTAACAACATATTCTTTTTTATCTCTGGCGCGCTCCTCTATGCCCTTTCATCTGAGATGGATAATGGGATCTCTGGCAGTGGGGACATCTATCGTGATGCCAGTCCATTTGGAAGCTTTCTGCTAGTGCTGGGGGTGCTCAGTTTCATCGTGTTCTCTGGCATGGTGGATCTTGTGGGCGAGGGTCTTGCCACTGTTGCAGTTTTGAAGATGGCCGCGAGTTTTTCTTCTGCTTTTCTACTAATGCTCTCTCTCATGAAGCTTGCAGGCATATACAAAAGGCTGGGGGTGCGGTATCATAATCTTGTTACAGTGGCAGCCCTCCTAGTTGGCTGGCAGTTCTTCATGACCGCCCAGCGTTGGATGCACTCCGTGTTTGCCTCATCCGCTTCATTCGGATTGCCGGCTTATAATCGTCCACCATCCTACCTCCTTTACGCCAACACATCAATAACGATCGGTACCGTTCTGCTTGCGTTCATACCGTCAATCCCGCTGCTCATAAGTCTAAGAGAGGAGCCCAAGATCCACACGGAGAAAAACAAAGACCTTGCGCTTTTTGTCGAGAGCGTAGGTAAACTTATAGGCGGATCGGCGATCACGATTCTTGAAAGTGCCATAACTAGCTATAACAAGAGCCATGGCACAGTTTTGTACTTTGATAGGGACAGAGGGGTTTTTGTGGGAGATATGACTGATGAGGTTGCAAACTACATAGTTGAGTACTTTTCAGGTCTGATAGGGCCGGTTGCAAAGAGGTTGTACGCAGAGTCGAGATCCGAGAACTCTGAAAAGGGTAAAGTTTAAAATCAGACACCGCTCTGTTCTGTATATGAAGGTCGGTATACTTACGGGTGGGGGGGATGCACCAGGTCTGAACGCAGTCATAAGGGCGGTTGTTAGAAGATCAATAAACTATGGTAATGAGGTTATCGGGGTTAGGCATGGCTGGGACGGACTGATAAACGGTTCTTACGTGCATCTGGATCTCAACGCCGTTTCCGGGATCCTTCCCCGGGGAGGAACAGTCATAGGGACTTCTAGGGTTAATCCGTACAAAGTGAAGGATGGTGTGAAGAAGGTAAAAGAGAGTATGGAGAGGAACGGTCTTGAGGCACTGATCGCGGTTGGAGGTGAGGACACTCTTGGTGCCGCTTACAGTCTGTACAGGGACATATCCCTGCCGGTCATAGGGGTGCCAAAGACCATAGACAATGACATACCATGCACGGACTACACATTTGGTTTTGATACGGCTGTTAACATAGCCACAGAGGCCATAGACAGGCTTCACACGACTGCGGAATCTCATGACAGGATAATGGTAGTTGAGGTCATGGGCAGACACACGGGCTGGATAGCTCTTCATTCCGGTATGGCTGGCGGAGCCGACTGCATACTGGTGCCGGAGAGGCCTTTCCGCATGGATGATGTTGCCGAGCTCATCAACAGGAGGCACAGAAGAGGAAAGAGTTTCAGCATAGTAGTTGTGGCTGAGGGTGCAGTGCCTCAAGAGATCGGGACAGAGGTAAAGGTCAGCGAAGAGGTGGATTCCTTCGGGCACGTTCGTCTAGGTGGTGTGGGTTATTACATCGCCAAGAGGCTGGAGGAGCTGACGGGCTTTGAGACAAGAACCGTTGTTCTCGGCCACCTTCAGAGAGGAGGCACGCCGACAGCCTTTGACAGGGTCCTTGCGACTCGTTTTGGTGTTGCCGCTGCCGACCTGGCTTTTCAGAAGGACTTCGGCAAGATGGTCGTGCTCAGGGGGAACAGGATCTATACAGAAAGACTGGAGCGCATCACAGAGGGCATAAAGAAGATAGATCTCGAGCTCTACGACCTAGCCAGCGTATTCTTTGGCTAGCCTTTCTCCTTTCCTATTACTTTTTTTCCTCTCTCCTGAGGGATTATCCTCAGTCTGGCGTTTTGGAATTCATTGGAGAGCTCGCGGCCCTCAAAACACTCGTGGAGGAATATGGCAAGAGCAGAGACCTCGCTGTGTGGCTGGTTTGTCACCGAGATGTTGTGATCCGCGAGATCATAAACGTCCCTCGGCACCTTTTCGCCGCCAACGATAACAAGGGCATTCTTGCCTCTGATCTCACCTACCTTCTCCTGCACAGGTATCCCATAGAATGTGAGGTGGGCTATCACGAATCCTTTTTCCCTGTATTCCTCTATGACCTTTTTCCAGTCCCTTCTGTGCTCGCAAAAAAAATCCCCGCCCCAGCGCTCGGCTACGTCATTGACGCTCTCTAGCACTTCATCGTCCTTTTCTCCGCTCATTATTATGCCCGAAGCGCCGAGCGCTCTGGCTGAAAGCGCCACGTGGGTCGTTATCCTCTTATCCCTCATTATTCTGTGTCCTAACCTGAGTACAACTATCACGACGGTCATCGTTTTTCTCGTTTTTCTCTTTTTCATCACTCCCTCTACGAAAGTGATTTTAGCAAGCTAATAGATCATTGTCGCGCTAGGCAAGCATTGTGTCTTTTTTCTATCCCTGGCCTTGATCACTGTCTCACTACCGAACAGCGCTGTGGTTCACGCATCCGAGACTTCGTGTTCCTCCGTGGTAGGAGCATCTGCGCTGGCGTCTCCCTTCTTCGTATGCTCCTTTCTCACAAATCTTATACCCTCATCCCTTCTGTCATTCACGATACCGTTCCTGCTCGTTCCACTCTCTCTTCTCTTGTTTCCGCTCTCTCTCACAGCGTCCCCCGTTATCTTTTTACTTTTGCTTCTTGAGGTCTCTCTCTCATTTGTTCTTTTTCTTGCTCTGGTATCTGAATGGTATCCAAAGGTGTTGACAGAGGGGGATTACGGCTCGATGTCGTATTCATTCTCATCATCATTGATATCCATCATATCTTTTACGACGCTGACTCTGGGCGGTAGCTTTTTTTCCATGGCGTGTCTGCCCATAGGCCTGCCAATTGTTGCTTTTGGAGTGCCCGGGCTCGCTTTTTACATCCTAAATGCAGTCCTCTTTGCCTTTCTTCAGGTCATCTATACAGTAAATGTCATTGAGCCCATAACTTGCCTTTCCGACACCGTAAAAAGGGTGAAAAACACAGAGATCATCAGAAGGCTCTCACATTTTGACTCTCGTCCGGTTATGTTCCGGCTCACCACGGTAATAACCATCGTTGCGATAGTTGTGTCAGTCCTCCTCATGCCTGTGCTGGCACTCCCCGCTGCTCTGTTATCCATGGTATCTCTGTTTTTGACCCCATTGCTCTGGTTGTTGTCTTTCTTTGGTATGGTTTGTTTCCTGCCTTCCGTGATCGTGTCCGCTATCCTTTTTGTTCTTGACATGAGTGTGTGGATCGCTGAAGCGCTCTCTCTGATAGTGCAGAGGTCAATGCCAGAGAACTCTGCTTTCAGATACGGAAAAAACGCCACCCAGCCTTTTTACCTGACTATGGATCAGCTGATAATAAAGTATGTTGTATTCTGTGCTGCTCTGGGGCTCCTGCAGATAGCGGAGGGCTGTGTATTCCTTATGACATTCTTTGCCTCGCCCTTAGGGCTGATAAAGATGGCTTTTGGAGCAGCACTGCTCCTGATAGCTCTCTTCGGTGCGGTGATAACCGATGGCAGGATCTTTGGCTATCTGTATGCCTATATCGCGCGCCCTGTTATAGAGAAGATAAGAGTCGCACCTGCAGAGCATGGATGCGCGAAAGAGTCCAGCGTGGCGTCTGGCTTTTCTGCCATGCTATATGAGATAGATTCCCCCTGCATACTCGGCCCAGGAGCAATGTTCATAAGCATTGTGACAGGATTGCTGGAGGCGTGCGGAGAGGCTCTTGCGGTTCTTGCGGTCGTGCCCGTAGGCTTATCTGCAGGCATGATCGCTCTCTCGCTGTTGCCCTTTGTCTCTGTTCTCCTGTTTGATCTATTCATGACATCCCTTATGTGGTTGCCCGCAGGTTTGGCGCTGGGTGCTCTGCTCTTGATCCGTGCACTCTACTCTGAGGGTAGATGCTCGATTATGCGATGAGGCAATATTGTTAATGATGCATCGATTTTCCGCTATGTGGCCATCTTTGATGGTTCAAAACGGTTCATGAAGATGTGTTAAGTGCTACGCTTGAGAAATCTATATATACAACCACAGCAGTACTGGAATTGCGCTCAAAAGCCCAATGTTGGCGGGTTTGAGGATGTGAGCGAGAGCTCAAAGATGACTCAAACATTTCTATGTTGGGCTACAAAAATGGAGGCGAAGATCCCCGGTATCCCGTGATCTCTTCGTCCAACGCATGCAGATTGTTTTTCCCAAAGATACTTCCTAAATTCTGGTTGACCCTGCCAGAGGCCACTGCTATTGGGATTCGATTAAGCCATGCGAGTCGAATGGTGCCCGCAAGGGTAACCATGGCGTACGGCTCAGTAAAACATGGATAACCTGCCCTCAAGGGGGGGATAACCTCGGGAAACTGAGGACAATACCCCATAGGTCTGGGGTGCTGGAATGCTACCAGGCTGAAAGCGTTAGCGCTTGAGGATGGGTCCATGGCCTATCAGGTAGTAGTAAGTGTAACGGACTTACTAGCCTACGACGGGTACGGGCGATGGGAGTC
>DAEG01000068.1 GCA_002495235.1 Euryarchaeota archaeon UBA287
TGGGCGATGACTGCGGCGTGTGGCCTAACGCCGTTCTCAGGGGCGATCTCGCCCCCATAAGGATCGGTGACAGGAGCAACGTACAGGACTGCGCGGTCCTCCACGTCGAGAGGTCGCACCCCTGTGAGATAGGCGAGCTGGTGACCGTAGGCCACTGCGCCGTGGTCCACGGGGTTGTCATAGAGGACAGGTGCCTCATAGGGATGAACGCCACCGTCCTAGAGGGCAGCGTCATCGGCAGGGGAAGCATAGTGGGGGCCAACGCGCTGGTGNNATCCCGCCATAGAGGCCCAGGCGGCCAGATACGCCGAGAGCTACGTGGAGCTGAAGGACCGCTACCTCAGAGGACTATAGGGATCTTCCTCCCGCAGGTGGCGCAGCGCTTTCCGTCCAGCCCGGTAAGCCGCACGCTGAAGGTGCTGCGCTCTATGAGCAGGGAGTTGCACTGGGGGCAGAAGGTGTTGTTGTGCTCCCTGTCCATCACGTTCCCTATGTAAGCGAACTCCAGCTTCCTCGCCTTTGCTATCGTGTACGCCTTCAGAAGGGTCTGATAGGGTGTGGACGGGACTCCGGTCATTCTGTGGTAGGGAAAGAAGCGGGTGAAGTGCACCGGCGTCTGGTTATCAAGCTCTTCGGCGACGAAGCGGCAGAAGCCGTCCACGCTGGCATCGTCGTCGTTATAGCCGGGTATCACCAGGTAGGTCAGCTCTGTGTGTATTCCCAGAGACCTCGCAAGCCTGCACGTGTCGAGGACGGGCTCCAGCCTGGCCTTGCAGACCTTCCTGTAGAAAGAATCGTTCCCCTTGATGTCTATGTTCATCGCATCCATGTAGGGTGCGATCTCCCTCAGGGGCTCCTCCGTTATGTAGCCGTTGGTGACGTACACGTTGTACAGCCCCTCATCGTGAGCCTTCTTAGAGCAGTCGTAGGTGTATTCGTACCATATCGTGGGCTCGTTGTACGTGTATGCTATCCCGTCGCACCGGTTCTCCTCCGCCTTGTCCAGGAGGCTTCTCACCCCCATGTACCTGTAGGGCACATCCTCCAGCCCGCAGGCCGACAGTGAGTAGTTCTGACAGTGAAGGCACCGGAAGTTGCACGACGCCGTGCTTATCGAGAAGGCGAGACTGCCGGGGTGAAAATGGTAGAGCGGCTTCTTCTCTATGGGATCCACCGCGAGAGAGGCCACCGCCCCATAGGCCTCGGTGTAGAGCCTGCCCTCCCTGTTCACCCTGACCCTGCAGATGCCCCGCTGCCCCTCCTTTATCACGCACCGGTGGGCGCACAGACCGCACTGCACGTCGCTGTCCCTCACCCGCTCCCAGAACCTCGCCTCTTCCTCCACATGCCTATTGCTGTTCTCTATTTATCCTTTTGTCTGTGGCTGAAGCGCCCTCCACAGGAGGACAAGCCTCTCAAAGGCACCGGGATCACTGTCGAGAACGAGGAGGAAAGAGATGAGCGCTGCCGTGCTCATCCCGCTGAGGGCCGTCCTGAACGCCGATGCCACCGTTGACCACAGGAGGACAACGCGCAGTGCAGTCCCCACGAAGAGAATCTGCCTGCCCGCACATCCTCTCTGACCAGAGGATCATGGACAACGATAAATAGTGAGAGAGCCATCGTGTCGGGTGGAAGACTCCGCAGTCGCAAGGAAGAGGATGGCCCGGGAGTACGACAGGGATCCCGATGGCTGGAGCGTATACACCTCCAGGGACAGGGACCGCTTCTACGACACTCTGGTATCGCACGATGACGAGATGTGGTACCTCAAGGAATACTCTGTCAATCCGTACAGGAGGATAGGCGTTGCCGAGAGAAAGAGGGAGAGCACGGGCGACAGCCTCAATTCGGTCTCAGGGCCTTTGATACGGACGTGATGAGAGCCCTGCAGAGCGCTCCGCAGAGGAGCGAAGACATAAGGACACCCTACGTGCTGGAGGGGCCCGCGGTGGTCACTGAGGACATGGCGATATCGGAGTCTCATGATGAGCTTGACGCCAGACTCAGGGCGGAGCTGAAGAGGATCATGGACAGGGAGTATTCACACCTGAGCTACCCGTACCTCTGATCATCTCCTGAAGACGATGTCGGTCATGGACTGATTCCCGCTGCTCTGCTTCGGCAGGAACGGCTCAAGGGCGCTGGCCAGATTGTGCAGCGTCATCGACTGTATCCAGACCCTGCCCGGTCCCGTCAGCGTCGTGAGGAATATCCCCTCGCCGCCGAAGAGTTTTGTCTTGATGCCCGGAACGGTGGAGATGTCATAGTCCACGCCGGACTCCCACGCAACAACGCTGCCGGTATCCACCATGATCCTCTCGCCCTGCCCGAGCTCGATCTCCTTTATGTCCCCGCACGCGTGGAGAAAGACCGTGCCGTTACCGAATATCCTCTCTATGATCAGGCCCTCGCCGCCGAAGAACACCGGGCCGAGCTTCTTCTGGAAGGCCACCTCCATGCTCACCCCGTCCTCGGCGCAGAGGAAGGCGTCCTTCTGCGCGAGGATGTCGCCGCCCTCACCCGCAGAGTAGGGGAAGACCTTGCCCGGGACGTTGCCTGCGAAGGCAACCCTGCCACTGCCGGAGAACTCCGTGAGGAAAAAGCTCTCGCCGAGGAACATCTTCCGTCCCAGTGCCTTCATGACCCCGCCCCTCGCGGAGGCGTCCATCCTTATGCCGCTGTCCATGTAGACCATGGATCCAGCCTCTGCAAAGATCCTCTCATCCTCTATGTCAAGGATCGCCATCTGCAGGTTGTCCCCGAAGATCTCGTATCTCATGGTGAGACAGCGGTCTGCCGGTTATAAACCTTTGCGCCGCGGGAGATCAGAGGACTGTCACTCTATCCTGACCCTCCTGCCCTCCACCCTCAGCCGCCCGTCACGGAAGAGCGCTATAGCCTCTATCAGGATCTCCCCCTCCGCGCGCTGGACCTTTCTCTTCAGGCTCTCCGGCGTCTCATCCTCGTCTATGTCGACGGCCCTCTGGAGTATTATCGGCCCGGTGTCGGT
>DAEG01000076.1 GCA_002495235.1 Euryarchaeota archaeon UBA287
GGTTAGAGGGCTCTATCGCTCTGAACCGCTGCAAGGCCACAAAACGCGGATATCGAACAGATATTGTGGTATCCGTGTTATGCTAGTGCGTAAACCATTCGAGAGATGGTGATTATCTTGCGAAAAAAAGCGGAAGTTATTTAAGTCTGATATCACACATTAGATATTTAGATGATTGAAAGGAAGTATCCTGTCAACTACTGGATATCTATGCACATGGTACCCTGCCTTGAGGCACTCGAGCCATTTTTCGTGTGCATCGAGAGCGATGATTTTGTAGGCGCTGGAAGAGTTATAGATTCCTGCGATACGGATGAGTTGCACAAGGCTCTGATGAGAAGCCTCCTTTACCAGAGCGTGGGTGACGTCAATGCTGCTCTGAAAGTCCTTGAACCATTCATAGATGCAGAGGATTTCTATGTCAACAGAAATCTTTTGAGACTCTACCTGTCTCTGTCAATGACAGATGAAGCAAGCAAAGCGCTGAAATCGTTGAAACCTGCGAACGAAGAAATGCAGACCATAGTGCTGAATGCGGAGGGCTCTCTGATGTGGAGAAGTGGCAGGAATGAACTGGCTAAGGAGAGGTTTGAACAGGCATTCGAGCTGGCAAAAAGGTGCAACAACAGCATGCTGCTGAGCTCCTGCATCATCAACAGAGCGCTGATGCTGCAGTGTTTCGGCAATGCCACAGAGGCAGAAAAATTGTATATGGAAGCGATGAACATCGCAAAAAGCTCCGGCATGGTGGAAAATGTTCTGATATCCAGGCTGGATCTTGGAGAGCTGTACAAGGAAACGGGAAAGACCGATAGGGCAAAGGAGATCATACTCTCCGCGATAGAGTATGGCGACGGCTACAAGAACTACAATGTATCGAGCATAATGAGAGATTGCTACATAAATCTGGGTGACATATTCTTTATGGAGAAGGACCTTGATCAGGCCGAAAAATTCTATGAAAAAGCCATAGACCAGAAGTATGGCGAAACTGCCGATGTCGCCAGGGCGTACATGGGGAAAACAAGGATATTGATGGAGAGGAAAGAGCTGAGTGAGGCACTGAATCTCCTAGAGGCCGCACACGCTCTCGCAAAGCGCGCCGGATCCCCAAGATATGAGGCTGAAACACTCCTCCTCAGAGGCCAGGTATACGAGAGACAGAACAGGCTGAATGATGCTCTTCAGAGCTATGGTGTGGCAGTATTCCTGTTCAGGAAGCTAGGCAACACCTATGAGATCGCAAGAGGGGAAAAGGCCGTCGGTGAGATATACAGGAGAATGGGGGACGAGGACAGAGCGGCAGAGCACATGAAAAAGGCGGAGGACATGTCTGCCTCCATGACCAGAACTAGAGACTGAAGAGCGAAGTTGGTCACCTAACCCCTGATCTCTCTGAATAGATTCCTTCCTTCCGAGTCTATGGAAACGATCAGCGGCCCGAAGTCTCTCACCTCAAGGACCCAGAGGGCCTCGGGCATTCCAAGATCCTGCCAGTGCGCGCTCTCTATGCGCTCCACTCTATGCGCAGCATAGACACCGCAGCCCCCCGGGAAGATCGCGTGGACGGCACCAAACTCCTTGCACGCTTCGGCCGTTCTCTCACCCATCGTTCCTTTGCCTATTATTACCCTCACGCCCGTCTTTTTTATAAATTCATACTCGTACCTCTCCATCCTCATGCTCGTAGTGGGCCCTATGGACAGGATCCTGCCCCCGGAAACGATTGGACCGGCATGAAATATGACGGAATCTCTCAGGTCAACCGGGAGAGGCACGCCGTCATCAAGAAATCTCTTGTGAGCCGCGTCCCTGCACGTCACTATTGTGCCATCGATGTAGAATTCATCACCTATCTCAAGGCGCTCTATGTCCTCTCTTCTCACAGGTGTTCTCATTCCAGCCTCCTGTGTGATACGATCTCGTAACCGAGGTCTTTGTCTATCCGAACGATACCTCGTCTGTGAGCCCAGCAGCCTGTCGAGAGACCCACGGCAAAAGTGGCAGGATGCCTTGCGGAGCGCTCTATGCTCACCCCCAGCGCGGTGATCCCTCCACCAAGGCCCTGCGGGCCGATGTTGAGCCCATTTATCTTCTCCATCACTGCTCTTTCTTCTTCATTTTCCTTCCTCAGAGGCCTTATGAGCGCCCTTTTTGACAGCATGGCCGCCATCTCGGACGTTGCCCCTACCCCTACGCCTATGAACAGGGGAGGGCATGCGTTCGCACCGTATTCGGCTATCCTCTTTACGATCATGTCCTCCAGGCTCTCGCTGTGGGGTGGTACAACCTTTGATGCCCCTGGCAGAGAGCTGCCACCGCCTGCCAGATATAGGGCGATCTCCGCGCCTGTGCCATCCACGACCTCCCACTCTATCCAAGGCAGGCCTGTAGCTACATTATTGCCGGTGTTCCTCTCACCCTCTACCGCGTTCGGCCTCAGCGGGACCTTTTCCGTGGCCTCTGCCGTTGCCTCCACTATCGCGCCTCTGACCTCGGCGAGATGGGGAAAATCAGCACCGGCCTTAACGAAGAACTCCAGCACGCCTGTGTCCTGACAGAGAGGCACCCTTCTCTCCGCGGCGAGCCTTAGGTTTTCTAGCATTATGCCGTAGATCCTCCGCGCTCTCTCGTTCTCCTCCCTCTCGGCTGCTGATTTGATCCTCTCAAGGACGTCATCGGGAAGATATACCGCCGTTTTCTCTATAAGCTCCAGAAATATCTCTCTGAGCACAGGAATAATGCGTAGGCTCATAGAAATAGATTGCCTTATATGCCCGCAGCGCCATGAAAACCATGGACAGCGTAGAGGCCCACAGAAAGCACAGAGGTAAGATCGAGATCATGCCAAAGTTCAGGATAGGATCCTATGAGGACTTCTCTGTCTGGTACACGCCCGGAGTTGCGGAGGCGTGCAGGGCCATTGCCAAGAACAAAGAGGAAGCTTTCGAGCTGACGAACAGGTGCAACACCGTTGCCATAGTGACGGATGGCACGAGGGTCCTAGGTCTTGGAAACATAGGTCCGGAGGCCGCTCTGCCCGTGATGGAGGGAAAAGCGCTCCTGTTCAAGTGCCTCGGGGGCGTTGATGCGGTGCCCCTATGCCTTAACGGAGGGATTGAGGACACCGCAAGGGCGATAGCACCCACCTTCGGGGGGATAAACCTTGAGGACATAGAGAGCCCGAGATGCTTCCATATCCTGGAACACCTCAGGGAGAGCATGGACATCCCCGTGTGGCATGATGACCAGCAGGGCA
>DAEG01000086.1 GCA_002495235.1 Euryarchaeota archaeon UBA287
CTGTGCAGGGATACCTGGCAGGCGCCGCCCCAGTGACGTGCGGGATGCTCGAATGGCTCTCAGACAGGGTCTTCGGCATACCGATAGAGGAGTCCTTCTCCCTGGCAGAGAGGGCAGAGCCGGGAAGCGAGTACATGTACTTCCCCCAGGGTGACAGGAGCCCGTTCGACGATCCATCCCTGGGCGTGTCTCTGCTCGGGCTGTGGCCAGAGGACCTGGATAAGGATGTGGTGAGGGGCAGGATCTTCAGGTCGGCTATGACCGGCATAGCATTCCTTGAGTATTACTACATCTCCCTGTTCGAGGAGCTCTTCGGCAGGAGGATAGACGAGGTGAAGCTCGCGGGCGGAGCCGCCAGAAACCAGTCATGGAACAGGCTGCGCGCCTCGATATACGGGCGCCCGGTGAAGATCCTGGAAAAGCATGTGGCGGTGGGAGCCCTGATACCTGTCGCCCTCAAACTGGGGCTGTACAGGGATCCGGACGAGGCCACAGGAAAGCTGCTCCGGGTGATAGGCTATGTGGAGCCTGACGCGGAGCTTGGCGCGAAGTACAGAGGGCGGCGCGACCTGTTCATGGATCGCTGGAAAGCCCTTCAGAGAGCGTATCGCGCGTAGCGCTTTGGGTTACCTGCCGCTGAATTCCGGCTTTCTCTTCTCAAGAAAGGCCCTCATGCCCTCTCTCTGGTCACCTGTAGAGAAGCACAGCGCGAAATTCCTCCTCTCCGTGGCGAAGTCCTCTCCTTCGTACACACACTCCTTTATCTTCCTTATGACCAGAGGGGACTTCTCAGCGACCCTCTCCCCGAGATTCACCGCTTCTCTCATCAGTTCATCACCGTCAGCGTACACGGCCTCAACGAGGCCTGCGTGCAGTGCCTCTTCCGCGCTGATCTGCTCCCCGGTGAGCATGAGCCTGAGCGCTCTCTGCCTTCCTATCCTCTTCGGCAGGTTCTGTGTCCCGCCCCATCCCGGTATTATGCCCAGGTTCGATTCGCTCTGCGCGAAGACCGCGTTCCTTGATGCAAGGGCGATGTCACAGGCGAGCGCGATCTCCACCCCGCCGCCGAAGGCATAGCCATTGACGGCGGCTATGTACGCTATCGCGCTGCCGTGCATCTTTTTTACTAGCTCGTGCCCCAGCGCCGAGAAGCTCTCGGCCTCTCCCGCGCTCATCTCGCACATCTCCCCTATGTCCGCTCCCGCTACGAACGATCTCCCGCTGCTCGTTATGATGGCGCTTCTTATGTCCTTGTCTTCAATGCTCTCTACGGTGCCCAGCAGCTCGCCCATGGCCTCTCTGTTGAGCGCGTTCATCCTTTCTTCCCTCCTTATCCGTATCACCGCGGTGGGTGGTGTCAGTTCGAGCTCTATCATCTCTCCCTCTTCAGTTCTTCTATGAGGGCTGGCACCAGCTCATAGAGGTCCCCGACCAGGGCATAGTCAGCTATGTCCAGTATGGGTGCAGAGGGGTCATTGTTGATCGCGACTATCTTCTTCGCGCTCTTTATCCCGGCCTGGTGCTGGACCGAGCCGGATACGCCCACGGCGATGTAGAGGTCAGGCGATATGGTCTTGCCGCTCTGCCCCACCTGGGCGGATTTCGGCATCCACCCCCTCTCCACGATAGGCCTAGAGCACCCCACGGCTCCGCAGACGAGCGATGCCAGTTCTTCCAGCATCTCGAAATCCTCCCTGCTCTTAAGCCCCCTTCCACCGGAAATGACTATCCTGGAATCCTCTATGCTCCTGCCCTCGCGTTGGGCCTTTATCTCCTCCACGATCTCGAAGATGCTCTCTTCCGGGTCTAGATCCACGTGGACGATCTCGGCTCTGCCATCGAATCTTCTTGCGCTGAAGACGTTTGGTCTGACCGTGGCCATCTGAGGAAAGGTCCTGCACGTTATGTCCGCCATTATGTTGCCGCCGAAGGCCGGTCTCGTCTGTATGAGGCTGTCCCCGCGCATCGATAGGCCGGTGCAGTCCGCGGTCAGGCCCAGGTGCAGGACGGACGCCACGGAGGGTGCGAGCTCCCTGCCTATGTGCGTGGCTCCGAAGAGGACTATGTGCGGACTGTGTCTCTTTATGCACTCCGCCAGCGCTCTGGCATGGGTGTCAAGCCTGTAATCTCTGCGGCCTTTTATGGCACATATCCTCTCAGCCCCGTGCTCTGACAGGATGCTGTGCGTCTTCTCGTCCCCCCCTATGACGGCGGCAGCCGTCATTGCGCCTATCTCCGAGGCGAGTTCCCTCCCCTTTGCCAGCAGCTGGAGCGAGACGGGTCTTATCCCGTCCCCGGCGAGTTCCGCGAAGATCCAGATCTCCTTCATAGTACCCCCTTGAGCGCGCTCACGAGCTCTCTGACTCCCGCCTCGCCCTCCAGCCTGATCCCCTTCCTCTTTATGTCCGGCGTGTACGTCTTTGTCACCCTGGTCAGCGATCCTCTCAGCCCGTACTCCTCCTTTGAGCCTCCGAGGCTCTCCAGGCTCCAGGTATCAAGGCTCTTTCTCCTCGCGGCCATGATCTCTCTGACGCCGGGAAGGCGTGGTTCGAAGTCTGGTGGCGTCATGCAGGTTATCAGCGCGGGCACCGGGCACCTTATGACCTCCTGCCCATCCTCGTTCTCTCTCCTGCAAGTGACCTTCCCCTCTGCGAGGTTCTCGATCCTCTCTGCGTAGCAGACCGCCGGTATGCCCAGTATCTCTGCCAGCTCAGGCCCCACCTGTGCCGTGTTGCCGTCAAGGGCCTCGTAGCCGCAGAATATCAGCGAGAAGGGAGAAAGACGCCCCACGGCCCTTGCGAGCGTGTAAGACGTCGCGTAGGTGTCGGCCCCCGCGAAGGCCCTGTCGCTGAGCAGAACGGCCGAGTCAGCACCTATGGCCAGGCATTTCCTCAGGGCCTCGCCCGCCTGTGCCGGGCCCATGGACAGAGCAACGACATTGCTGCCCTGAAGAAAACGATCCCTGACGCTTATCGCCAGGTTGAGAGCATACTCGTCGAACGGGTTGAGTATGCTGGGAACGCCCTCCCTCACCAGCGTTCCGGTGTCAGGGTCTATCCTTATCTCCTGCGTGTCAGGCACCTGCTTCACGCAGACTATCAGATCAGTAGGGTTTTGCGACATCGCCAAGACTCTCTCTCGCTATGACTATCTTCTGTATGTTCTCTCCGCCCTCGGCTCCGACGCAGTAGCTCATCACTCCGCGCCACGCGGTCTCGAGTATGTACTCATCGGTGTAGCCGGCGGCCCCGAGCCAGTGCATGCCCCTGTCCGCGGCGTCCTTGGCTAGGTGCGGTGCCTTCCATTTCAGTATGGCTATCCACTTCGCGATCTCCTGTGGCTTGTACGTCCTTGCCTTTCCCGTCCTCACAGGCATGCCCTCCTCCTTGTATCTTATGTCCTGCATCTGTGCCACGTGCTGATACGTGCACCTGATCATCTCCAGGTTAGCGTAGAAGTCAGCGAACTCGAAGCTTATGCCCTCGTACTGGGCCAGCTTGTGGCCGAACAGTTCCCTCTCGCTTATGTACTTCCCCGCTTCCTCGAGGATCCTTCTCGTCACACCGCAGGAGCTGGCCGCTATCAGGAGCCTCGCGTTGTCGAAGCCCTCCATCGTCTGGTAGAAGCCCTTTCCCCTCTCTCCGAGCATGTAGCTGTCCGGCACCCTGACATCGTGCAGGACGAAGCCCGCTGTTGAGAGAGAGCCCCTTCCCGCATCCCTGTA
>DAEG01000100.1 GCA_002495235.1 Euryarchaeota archaeon UBA287
AGTGACCATAGACAGCGCATTCGAGCTCTACAGAAGCGCGGAGGAGCCCAAGAGCATAAGGATATTCGAAGGAGAGGGGCACAGCATAGAGAACGAGGAAGAGCTATACAGCACCATAATCTCGGAGCTCTGAGAAGACGCTCCGCATGCGGTAGAAGACTTGAAGCAGTTCAGGCTTCAAAGCTCCTTCCTTATTCTCTCGCTGAACCTTCCTCCCCTATACAGCATCTCTCCGTTTATAATCGTCGTATCGACCCTCTGGGTCGTGCAGTATACCAGGTTTGAGGGCGTGAATGGATAGATGGATCTTTTATCCACCAGGATCAAGTCCGCCAGTTTTCCCTCCTCAATCGCTCCTGAATCTATGCCCAGCGCTCTGGCGCCGTTCTCGGTGGCCATTCTCAAACATGCTTCATGCCCCATGATGGAAGGATCCCAGTGCGTGCTCTTGTGGAGCAGCGCTGCAAGACGCATGTCCGCGAACATGTTCAGGGAGTTGTTGGTTGCCGCGCTGTCCGTGCCTAAGGCGACGTTAGCACCAGCCTCAAGAAGCTCTGGTATCGGAGCTATTCCATTAGCGAGCTTCAGATTGCTTGAGGGGCAGTGAACTACCGTTGAGTTTCTGAGGGCTTCGATCTCTCTTTTTGTCAGAAAGATACAGTGGACCGCTATGAAATTCTCATCCATGATCCCGAGAGAGAACACTAGCTCGGCAGGTCTTTTTCCTCTCTCCTTAAAGAAAGAGTAGACCTCACCTTGGCTCTCGTTCAGGTGCATCGTGAGAAACGTCTCTGAGGCCAGATCCTTTGCCTTCAGCATCGTTTCGTCGGAGCAGGCATAGACACCCTGGAGGGCTACGCCCTTGGTCACAAGGGTGCTACGCTTTCCTCTGAGGAAGAACTCACAGTTTTTTATCGGACTTCCTCTCTGTGTCGTCTTGTCCTCATCAAGAACGGCCCACGCGAGGGCGCAGCGCATACCCAGAGTCTCTGCGGCTCGCTCGACGATGTCCTCGTCGTAATAGAAATCAAGGAAGCATGTTGTGCCTATTGCTACCATCTCCGCCATGCCGGTGACTGCACTTTTGTATATCATCTCCCTTGTGTTCCTGCGATCGAAATCCTCGGTCTGCCTTAAAAAATCCTCAAATGAGAGGTCATCGAACAGTCCTTTTGCAAGGGTCAGACCTAAATGAGTGTGCATGTTCACAAGCCCGGGCATTGCCACGAGATCCTTTCCCTCTATCTTTTCTTCAGCCTCACATTTTATGTTTCCTATCCCGCGTATCCTGTTACCCTCTATCAACAGATCCGTGTCCCTGATCAGCCTACCCTCCTTGAGCACATCGACGTGCTCTATCAGGATGTCCATGGCAATTATTGCATTCGTGGTATTAAACCTGATGCTACATAAAGCAAGAAGCGCTTCGCTACGCGATCGCTCCAGTCAGGCAACTGCGCTGCTGCGCCTTAAATTCCACGCTGTAAGCGCGTCAATCAAGCGGCATAGTGAGATGGGCGTGGTTCTCAACATTCCATATCTGCATAGCCGTAGCCAATCCTATCGCATCCAGAATTAGAATTTCGGTGATACGAAAAACGTGTTATATTTATATCAAGACGCCGATACTGCCGTGAGGGGCAAAAGCATATGACAACAGAGAGGATGGTGCACATAAAGAAAGGACATGTATTCTGCCAATCTGAGAAAGCAGGTAATAGGACCGCTGGTCACAGAGGATGGGGTCTGTATGAGGGCTGCGTTCTTTGATTTTGCGAGCTGCGAGGGATGCCAGCTCCAGGTAGCCAACCTGGAGGAGGACATACTGAAGCTGGTCTCGGCCTGTGACATCGCGTCTTTCCGGGAGATCATGAAGGAGAGCTCTGACAGCTATGACATCGCGTTTATAGAGGGCTCTATAATAAGGCCTATGGACGAGGAGAGGCTGAAGAAGATAAGGGGCAACGCGAAGATCCTTGTTGCCCTTGGCGACTGCGCCTGCAACGGAGGGGTGAACAAGCTGAGCACTGGATACAGCAGGGATGATCTAGTAAATGAGGTCTACGGCACTGATATGAGGGACAGCCCTCTTTTCGAAACCACGGGCGCGAAGGCCGTTGATGAGGTCGTTGGTGTTGATCTCTACATATACGGATGTCCCGTAAGAAAAGAGAGAGTGCTCTACTACACAGAAAAAATCCTCAGCGGAACTTTCTCCAGGAACGCATCCTCGTACTTTGATATGCCTCAGAGAAAGAGAACCGTGGACAGAAGATCAGTAGTGCAATACGATCCTGAGAAATGCATACTGTGCAGGAGGTGCGACACCATCTGCGGCAGCGCCCTAGGCATACACGCCTTGGGCCCGGTGCAGAGGGGGCCTAGGACGACGATAGGCACTCCCGAGAATGTCGGATTCGATAACAATGGCTGCATAAGGTGCGGACAGTGCGTCTACTTCTGTCCTGTTGGCGCCCTCAGCACAGGAAGTACAGCAGGCACAGTGCGCGAAGCCCTGAGAAATGACAAGTGCGTCGTTGCCATAGACACCATAGCGCTCGCTTCGTTCGTAGAGCATGATCCTGCGATGAGCAGCGTAGGCTTCGAAGAAGCTGAAAAGAGGGTCATAGTTGCAATGAGACAGATCGGTTTTGACAAAGTCGTGCAGTATGATCACTACCTAGAAGAGTCACTGCAAGATGATGCCAGAAAAGAGGAGGGTATGCTATCCTGGTGCATGGGCGCTTTCAATTACATGAATGGCACAGGCAGGGAAGAGGATGACAGCAACGCGCCATGGATCCTCTATGCAAAGGAATTCCCCCAGCACAAAAGGGCACTCATAACGCCTTGCACGGCCATGAAGAGCAGCGGCATCGACATTGTGCTGTCTGCCATGGAACTGGAGGAGCTACTGAGAGAGATGGGCATCAGACTTGATCTAGTGACCGCAGCGAATGAGAACAACTGCAGGTATGATAACGCTCCTGCAAAGACGCACCCCGGTGTTGCTCTTCCTGCAGATCTTTCCGGACGTGTGAGATCCATCAGAATGGGTTCTGCTCCGATCCCTCAGGGGAATGGGCTCTATGAGGTATATCCGTGCCTTAGAAGATGCCTCACGGGAGGCGGCAATTATCCTCGGATGGATACTGCTTTTGTCGAGCATTTGAAGGAGGTGCTGGAATGAACGAGTCACAGAAAAAAGAGCTTGATGAGATCGTCGAGAAGTACAGAAAGCTCCCAAACGCAAAGATCAAGATACTGCAGGAGACCCAGCTGAAGTTCGACTATCTAAGCGGTGAGAGCATGAGACACATAGCTGAGGCTCTCGGTGTGAGCTATACCGAGATATACGGCATAGCCACGTTCTACTCGTTCTTCAACCTCAGCCCTCCTGGAGAGCACACAATAAATGTGTGCCTGGGCACGTCATGCCACGTGAAGGGCGGTGACGAAATCCTCGAAGAACTGCAGAAGACTCTAGGTGTGGACGTGGGAGAGACCACAAAAGACGGTCTTTTCTCCATCAAGACCGTCCGCTGTCTGGGCTGCTGCGGTCTCTCCCCGGTCATCGACATAGACGGAAAGACCTTTGGCAGGGTTAAGAAGGCCAAAGTTAGTGGCCTGCTAGAGCCGTACAGGGAGGTGAAGGAATGAGCGTTAGAGAGATGAAAGAACTAGAGGATATAGCTTCCAGAGGAGCAAAAAAGATTAAGCCAGAGAAACCAATGCTTGTGTTCGGTGCAGGAACCTGCGGCGTTGCTTCAGGCTGTGGAGATCTCATAGACTTCGCCAGAGAGTATCTAAAGAGCAAGGGCATAGAGAACGAGGTAATACTGACGTCTGTGGGCTGTAATGGCATGTGCCACGCAGAGCCTCTCGTTGACGTCAAGCTGCCGGGCAGGGTCAGACTGACATACTCTTCTGTTGATGTGGACAAGCTGAAGAGAATAATTGATGAGCACCTCCTGGGTGGACAGCCGGTCAGGGAATTTGCACTGGCGCAGCTCACAGAGGATCCTTCGCCACTGCCATACGGGAGGGTGGACGGAGATGACCCCTACGAGGGGATACCATCGTACAAGGATCTCCCGTTCCTGGCAGGACAGCGCAGGATCGTGCTGCGCAA
Source organism: Euryarchaeota archaeon UBA287 (assembly GCA_002495235.1). Taxonomy (GTDB): domain Archaea; phylum Thermoplasmatota; class UBA186; order UBA287; family UBA287; genus UBA287. Next base: position 4,133 of record DAEG01000100.1, read on the forward strand.
CTGCGGCATAATAGACCCAGAGGACATGGAGCAGTACATCGCAAGGGGCGGTTACAGGGCAGCGTTCAAGGCTCTGCACGAGATGAGTCCTGAAACAGTCATAGATGAAGTAAAAGCCGCTGGTCTCCGGGGAAGGGGAGGGGCTGGCTTCCCTACTGGCCTGAAGTGGGAGCTGTGCCGCAAAGAGAAGAGTGATGAAAAGTACGTGATATGCAACGCGGACGAGGGAGACCCCGGAGCGTACATGAACAGGGCAGAGATAGAGGGAGATCCTCACTCCCTGATAGAAGGCATGATAATAGGAGCATATGCCATGGGTGCGACTCACGGCTTCATATACGTGAGAGCGGAGTATCCCCTGGCAATAGCAAGGCTGAAGAAGGCTATAGCACAGGCGAGCGAGCATGGGCTTCTCGGAAAGAACATAATGGGAACCGACTTTTCCTTTGACATAAGGATCGTAGAAGGAGCAGGGGCCTTTGTCTGCGGAGAAGAGACGGCCCTGATGGCCTCTATAGAAGGCAGAAGGGGAGAACCTAGGCCAAGGCCGCCTTTCCCGGCTCAGAGCGGGTTGTGGGGGAAGCCTTCAAACATAAACAATGTCGAGACCTGGTTCAACGTTCCTGTCATAATAGAGCTGGGTCCCAAGTGGTTCTCTTCCATAGGGAGAGAGAAGAGCAAGGGAACAAAGGTATTCTCTCTAGTCGGCAAGATAAACCGCGCCGGGCTGGTGGAGATACCCTTTGGGACAAGGCTCAAGGAGGTCATATATGGAATAGGCGGTGGTGTGCAGAACGGCAAGGGGTTCAAGGCTGTTCAGACTGGAGGACCTTCAGGCGGCTGCATACCGACGGATAAGCTGGATACCCCCATCGACTATGAGGGCCTCACCGCTATCGGCTCCATTCTGGGCTCTGGCGGCATGGTGGTTATGGATGAGGACAACTGCATGGTGGACGTTGCCAAGTATTTCCTCTCATTCACTTCGGACGAATCGTGTGGTCAGTGCGTGCCGTGCCGCGTTGGCATCACGAGGGCAAAGGAGATCACGGAAAGAATCTCGAAGGGCATGGGCAGGAAAGAGGACATAGCACTTCTGGAAGATCTCGCGAGGCAGATAAACAGAGATTCTCTCTGTGGCCTGGGTCAGACCGCGCCAAATCCGATACTGACGACGATAAAATACTTCCGCAACGAATACGAAGAGCACATAGAGAAGCACAGGTGCGAGGCTTCAGTGTGTGCATCGCTTTTCAGCGCGCCGTGCGAGAACACATGCCCGGCCGGCACAAACGTTTACGGATACATCCAGCTGATAGTGGAAAAAAGATTTGACGAGGCCTACGAATTGAACAAAGAAGACAACCCCATGCCTGCGGTTATAGGCAGGATCTGCGAGCACACGTGCGAGTTGAGGTGCAACAGAGGAAAGCTAGACGAACCGATAGCTATAAGGGAGCTCAAGAGGTACTGCGCTGACAAAACTATAGCCGCAGGAAAGCACGCCACCGCCAAGATGCTTGATGACGTGGGCAGAAAGGTGGCAATCATAGGTGGTGGCCCTTCTGGACTGTCTGCCGCCTACTTCCTTAGAAGGATGGGGTACGACATCACAGTATTTGAGAGGATGCACGAGCTTGGGGGACTGCTGAGATACGCGGTGCCCGAGTACAGGCTTCCCCGCAGCGTGCTGGACCGGGAGATAGATGACCTGCTGGCCCTGGGCATAAGGGCCAAGACCGACTGCAGGGTCGGGAGCGATGTGTCCATAAATGCGCTCATAAATGACTACGATGCTGTCTACGTATCCATCGGATGCCAGAAGAACAGGAATCTCGACATAGAAGGAGAGGGCTTGCCCAATGTGTACTCCGGTCTTAATCTGCTTGAGAGAATAAACACGGGCACATTACCGGATCTGGGTAAAGAGGTCATAGTCTTAGGCGGTGGCAACGTCGCTATAGATGGCGCAAGATCCCTGCGCAGGCTAGGCCACTCGGTTACCATTGCATACCGCAGGACCGAGGAAGATATGCCCGCATACAAGGAAGAGATAAGAGCAGCCAAGGACGAGGGCATAAATTTCGAATTTCTCCTAGTTCCTGAAAAGATCGTTGATAGAGGCAATGGAACACTGGGGGCGATATTCAGGAAGATGCGGACGGAAGAGTACAGAGTTGATGGAAAGCTGGCTATAACCCCCACAGAAAGCACCGTGGAACTGAAGTGCAACAGCGTCGTTGCGGCGATAGGGCAGGAACTTGACGTGTCTCAGGCATTTTCAGAGAAGAACACGATAGGCAAGAACAATCTCATACAGGTCGACGAGCAGCAACGCTGCCTGTTCAGCCCCAAGGTCTTTGCCGGCGGTGAAGCGGTCACCGGGCCAAAGAGTGCTATTGAAGCGATAGCCCAGGGCAAGAAGGCTGCCGAGAACATAGACGTGCTGCTCAGCGGTGGTGAACGTTACGAGAGGCTGAGAGCGCTCAGAGAGGAAATAAAGTACAGAATGGAGGAACCTCACAATGAGGAACGTATGAAGAGAGAGACCCCTATTGAGCTATCAGTGCCAGAGAGGCATGACAATTTCCGAGAGGTAGTAAAAGTCTTAGACGACGAGAAGGCCGTGCGTGAGGCCAGGCGCTGCCTCAGATGCGATCTGGCTGGGGGCGAGTGAAATGGTGCACATAAAGATAAACGACAGGGACGTGGACTGCGATGCAAACCTCAGGGTGCTTGACGTAGCTCTGAAAGAGGGTATAGACATACCAACTCTCTGTTATAACCCGTTCTTAGATGCCGTGAGAACCGCCAGATGCAGGATGTGCCTTGTTGAGATAGTTGCCGGAGGAAAACCTGGAGTGCAGTCTAGCTGCGCTCTTCCCGTGTCTGAGGGGCTTGCCGTGCTGACCAACAGCAAGGCGGTCTATGAAGCAAGAAGAATGATCCTGGAGCTGACACTCTCCGACCACATGCTGGACTGCAGAAAGTGCGCCACGAGCGGGGACTGCACTCTGGCAGAGCTGTGTGAAGAGTACGACGTCGATGGTGTTCCAGTGTGCTCTGAGTGCAGGAACAAGAGGGGCGGATGTCTCCTTTCCAGGGGCGAAATGTGCCTTGGACCCATAACCAGAGATTATTGCAGCGCGTTTTGCACAAACAGCGGGTATCGTTGCGGCGGGTGCTGCACTCTCTCCTCAAGCAGGAGTGTACTGAGATATGGTGTGAAACAGTACATGGACATGGGCGTACCTCTGGAGGAGGTACGCAAGGCCGCCAGCATATTCTCTTCACGGGAGATAGAGCTCCTTGATGAAGTAATGCAGGAACTGGAAGGGGGGGTAAAGGCATGAGCGAGGACATAAATCTAAAGGTAGAGCACGTCACCAGGGTTGAAGGCCATGGGAACATAGTCTTCAACATGAAGGAGAACAGGGTGGAGGAGATAAGGTGGGAGGTTCCTGAGGCACCAAGGTTCTTCGAGGCCATGGTCAAGGGGCACTCATGGAAGGAAGTGCCCCTCATAGTATCACGCATATGTGGCATATGCTCCATAGGTCACACGCTCACAGCCATAAAGGCGATAGAAAACGCGTTCGATGTCCAGCCTTCAGAGCAGACGATAATGCTGAGGAAACTGGCTTTACACGCAGAGAACATACAGAGCCACGTCCTGCACGTGGGCTATCTGGTAGCCCCAGATCTCTTTGGAGTGGGCAGCGTCATACCGTTAGCAGGATCAGAGCACAAAGAAACACTGCTGAAGATAATAAGACTGCATCGTCTCGCAAACAACCTGAGCGATCTTCTCGCAGGAAGGACGACTCACCCAACAAGCCTTGTGGGTGGAGGCTTTGCAGCAATCCCGAACTACCTTGCCCTGACGAACATGACAAGGGACCTGGAGGATGCTCTTGCTCTAACAAAGGAGGTTGCTGCTGTAGTAAAAGACAGGGCGGGAGCCCTGCCTGACTTCAGCAGAGAGACGGAGTACGTGGCTCTCTACAAGGAGGGGGAATACGCACTTTATGACGGGGATATAAAGTCCTCTGACACGGGAGTGAACAAGGATTATAGGAGCATCATAAACGAGTATGTTGTTCCATGGTCAACTGCGAAATACGCAAAGCATGCCAGAGAATCCTACATGGTGGGAGCCCTCGCGAGGTTCAACATAAACAGCTCTTTTCTGTCTAAGGAAGGCAGGAGCGTAGCCGATCTGTTCGGCCTGAAAGCTCCGTGCTACAATCCATTCATGAACACCATAGCCCAGATGGCTGAACTGGCCCACAGCCTGGAGGACACTCTGGGCATCATAAACGGGATGAGGGTCCTCAGGAACGAGAGGCCAGTTGAGGTAAAGCCAGCAAAGGCTCAGGCCTTCGGTGCCTGCGAGGTACCAAGAGGGCTTCTTGTGCACGATTACTCCTTCGATGAGAAGGGTTATTGCACAAAGGCAAACATGGTAATACCCACGAACCAGAACCATGCGAACATACAGAAGGACATGGAGGCCTTCGCGCCCACTTTAGTGGGAAAGAGCGAGAAGGAGATCGAGCTCGCTCTGGAGATGCTGGTCAGGGCCTACGATCCGTGCATATCCTGCTCGACTCACTACGTCAGCGTGAGATTCAGGTGAGCAGGATAAAGGTTATAGGCATAGGATCCGCCATGCGGAGGGACGACGGCATAGGCATAAGGCTGGTCAACGCGCTCAAGGTAGATGATGTAGAATGCGCCGAGTGCCCCTGCGATCTCAGCATTCTTCACGCCCTGGAGAACTGCGATGCGGCAGTGATAGCAGACGCCGTTGATTTCGGTGGAAAACCGGGTGAGACCAGAGTGATGAAACCTGGAGATCTGCCCAGAAACGGTGGTGAGACGCACAGCATGAACCTCGGCAGGATCTTGGACCTTGCGGATCTCGGAGGAGAGAGACCAGAGATCCTCATCTTTGGCGTCCAGCCCGCCGACGTCGGGTTCGGGGACTCCCTATCTGAAGAGATGTCCCGGGCAATGCCCTCGGTAGAGCGCGCGCTGGAGACCCTAGTCAGGAACCTTGCGAGATAGAACACAAAGCTTTTCTTCTGACTGCACCATAGATTCCTGTGCCAGAGGAGAGATTACCACCAAATCAGGCGGATATACCCCACTTCAGGGTGCTGAGCATAAGAGGAGCCCCCACGACAGATCCGAAGGACTGGAAGCTCAGGATATCTGGCGAAGTGGAAGAGGAAAGGACCCTCAGTTACAATGATGTATTGGCGCTCCCGAGAAAAAAGGTCAGAGCTGACATACACTGCGTCGAGGGGTGGAGTGTCCTTGATACGGAGTGGGAGGGTTTTAGTACAACAGAGATGAAGGGGGTGGTAAAGATAAAGGATAGCGCAGGGTTTGTCATAGCGCACTGCGTCGAGGGCTACACCACCAACCTCACCGCAGAGGATTTCTTTGCTGAAGATTCTGTCCTCGCTTACAGACTGAACGGAAAAGAGCTGAGCAGAGAGCAGGGCTATCCCCTGCGCCTTGTGGTTCCCAGGCTCTATTTCTGGAAGAGCGCGAAATGGGTCAACGGCATAGAGTTCTCGGCCACGGACAGAAAGGGCTACTGGGAGCAGAGAGGATACCACAACCATGGAGATCCGTGGAGAGAGGAGCGCTTCAGAGACTGATCATCCAAAGATCATCAGACGCGTGAGTTCATTAATCACCTGGCGGGCTTTCATCCAGTCCTACAAGACCTGAAAACCAATCAGGCATCACGAATCCGAGATAAAGAGAGATGACTGACGCGGCTGTTAGGGTTCTTCTCACGGCTATCGGTATCCACCCGGTTGTGCCTTCACAGATCAGGATGAAAAAGAGAAGCAGAGCCATGGATGACCCTAGCAGGATCCCCTTGACCCTGTCCTTTCTCTCTCTGGCTCTAAATGTAAACGCAACAAAGAGCACTACGGGCACTGCCCACAGGACTGCGAGAGCGTAATCAAAGCCGAACTGCCTGATCAACGCGGATGCTTTCCATTCGAAGTAGCCCTGACGGACTTCTACCACCACAGGAGGAAAGACGAACAGCGCCGCAAGATACGCAACCTCAAGCAACGTGACTGCGGCCATCCATATCTTTTTGTGCTCAGGTTCGAGAGCATACAGGGAAAAAAGCGCCCCAAAATAGGGGATCAAACCGCCCGTCGCAAAACAGACATAGGAAAGGATGAGTCCGGTAGCGGTGGCGGCATCGGTTTGAGGCCGCAACAGAAGTATCGTCAGATAGGTTAGTCCTATGCAGAGAACATGAAGAGACAACAAGAGACTCCCTGCAAAACGACCGTCTTTGTATCTGCGGTAGAGTTCGTAAAAGAGCACGAAGGAGACTATGGCGACACACGCGGTGGACACACGGTAGGCTATAAGCTCGTAGAGCTCCATGACTGTCTATAACCATTCTGATATTTAAACCATGCTCGAGCGGGCGAAAGATTTGTTACCCTTCTGATCCATTGCCCATGTGATACTGGAGACAAAACAACCTTACGATTTCAGGCTCAGCGCTGGAATAATGAGCGGATTTGATGGAGAAGAGCTCTGTCTGCCACTGCGCATAAAAGAGAGAGCTGTTCTAGCACTGGTAAGGGAAACGGGAACAACAGAGAGACCTAGCCTGCAGGCAGAGATAGCGGCTGGTGACGCACTTTCTAACAAGGATAGAGAACAAGCCTGCGCGACCGTCTCAAGAATGCTCAACCTGAACATGGATCTCGGGGATTTTTACGGGAGTATAAATGATGCCACGCTCTTGCGCCTAACGAGAGCGCTGCGAGGCCTGAAGGTCATACACACGCAGAGCGTCTTAGAAGCTCTGGTCTGCGCGATAACGGAACAGCAGATATCCCTTGCCCTTGCCATCAGGATGGAGCAGAGGATCTCGGAGAGGTTTGGCGAGCCCATTGATTTCGGTGGAAAAAGACATTATGTCTTTCCAGAGCCCGATAGGCTCATCTCCGCAGAAGAGCTTAAGGCATGCGGGCTTAGTACCAGAAAAGCTGAGTACATCCGGGACATAGCCATCGCCGTGCGAGATGGCAGAATTGATCCTGAGCGTTTCAGGAGCTATGAGAGAACGGAAGACATAATCGAAGAGCTCTGCGAACTCAGAGGCGTAGGCCTGTGGACTGCAAAAATGACAGTAATACGAAGCATGCCTAGATACGATGTGTTCCCGGCGGACGATGTCGGCATAAGGCGTTGCATTGCACGTTATTACTTCGGCGGAAGAAGGATCTCAGCACAGGAGGCAGATAGCATTGCGAACGGATGGGGGCCTTACAAAGGGCTGGCAGCCTATTACTTGGTGCGTGCTACAATGCTCGGCCTATAACTGCCATGCAAAGGCTTCAGAGGTCAGGTCTTATACAGGCGTCACCTAATAAGTACCCCACTACTGCGCCTATGAGATTTCCTATGGGAAAGCAGCAGAATGCGCCCAGAAGGCATCCCAGAAAACCTGCCAAAAGAGGAAACCACCTCTGCAGATGCCCGTAGGTAAACTGCCTCCTTATCTGCCCCGGGGGAGTGTTTATTTTTCCTGCCTGCCCGGGAGGCACTACCTTCTGGGCATCAACCACCGAGAGCACCGCGGTAACCAATGCGACTACCAAGAGCAGGATGCTTACGCGCACATCTATGATTGCTCTTGAGCTCTTAAAATTTTCTACCAATTCACTCTGAAGATCCAGACCTCTCCGTTATCGTATACTAGAGTAAAAGGCTCTTCTAAGAACTTCTCGAAAGCCTCTTCACTCATGGGCTCTGCATTCTCCCACTGAAGCAGAGCAACACCCTCGTCGCGCATTGCCTTATCTACCACCACGTAGTCTATGCGCTTTTTACCTGCGGGCGTATCACAGCTTCTCAGCTGGGGCAGGGCCTCATCATAGCTATCTGCGTGCAGAATGTCGTACGCACTGTCCCAGGTGCACATCAGCTTCGCGAATCCGAAGATCGTGCTGCTCAACCTGTGATCCGAGGCGAGCACTGCGCTGGCTGGCACGTTGTCCTTAATCCACAGGGCGGCCTCCAGATCCTTCTGGGTTATCCCCTCGTTGAACCCTCCGGTAGCGCTGGTAGGCGGGTAGGCAGTCACTCCGCTTAGCACCAGAAGCGCTCCAACGAACATAGCAAGGGCCGTCTTCCTTCTCCTGCCGAGAAGACCATAGAGCTTTACAACGCCCAGCGCCACAAGAAGCGCCAGGACGGGAGCGAGGTACTGCGCATGCCTGTAGGGTATGATCGCATGGCTCTGAGTCACCGTGCCAAAGAGAAATGAGAGAGCAAGCGCGATGGCCCAGCCATAGACGAAGCTGCCGTTGTCGTGGAAGTGCACAAAACGTGTGCCTGTTATCAGGAACATGAAGAGCAGCAGAGTCGGGAGATACCAGAGCAGAGCCCCGGCCCCAACATTCATGTTAGTGCCAGGAATAGAAGTAAGAGAGACTACGACAAGAACAACGCACAGCACGATTGCCAGCACGAGATATCTTCTTATAAGCTCGTGCGAGCTTGGATAGCTGAGCTTCCGAAACGGTTTTCCCTTGAGAACATAAACGAGCATCGCCAGCAGAATGAGGGCGAAGTAGGTGAGGAATATGTACCAGTAGGATGGCACACCCGCCACAACGTTGCTGAGCACGTGTTCCGGAAAGTTCGTGAAGCAGAACCAGAAAACGAAGGTGGCTGATATCAGAAATATCACATAGGGCACATCCACACTCAGCTTCTCTGACCATCTCGGGTGTATGATCTCTCTTGCGGCTATGCCGAGAAGCAGTGAAATGATAAGGAAATATACGCTCATGTGGTGCGTTACAATGAGCGCTACTGTCGTTATGTAGAGAAGAGGGATACACCTCTTATCCCTGTAGCTTCTGAGCAGAAGCAGAACGCAGCCCAGCCAGAGTGGATCAGCAAGGCTACCCGGCATGGAGTGGGATGTCACAAAGGTGTGGGCGACCGTAAGAGCTAAGATCAAAGATGACAGCAGAGAGATCTTTCTGTCGTCAAATATCTCCATGGATATGAAGTAGAGGATAACAACGGATAGCGAAGCCATGATCGGCACACCATAGCGCAGAGAGTCCAGAACGGACACGCCGAAGGCCTTTGCAATCCATGTCACAAACACGAACATCCCGGGGAAGTAGGGGTAAGTCCTTCCCCAGCCCGGATAGGCTGAGGCATCTATCGACCCTGTCTCATAAAGCTCTTCCGATATATAGTAATATTCCCCGTTGTCGGATCCCCAGAGGGCATAGGTGCGCAAGGGAAGGAGACGGATACTGATGGCCAAAAGGAATACCGCGAACAACAGGACATACCATGGTTTCTTATCCACGGGCCTAAGCAATTTTGTGCTTAATAACCTTTGTTAAAAATAGATATATAGTGTAACTGCCCTTCACTATTGTGCTCACAACATGGCTAATCGCGCTGTCGAGTGTTTTTCTGGTAAGCCTCATATCCTTTGTTGGCGTGCTTACCATACCGTGGTCGGACGACAGACTGAGAGGTGCTCTACCGCTCATGGTGAGCTTTGCGGCCGGAGCTCTGTTTGGTGACTGTTTCATACACGTCCTGCCTGAAGCTTTCAACGAGCTGCCGGACATTTACGTATCTGCGCTCACACTTGTAGGGGTGGTGATGTTCTTTGCCCTCGAGAACTTCGTGAGCTGGAGACACTGCCACATACCAACAAGCGAGGAGCACGTGCATCCGCTGGCCGTCATGAACCTCGTTGGTGATGGCCTGCACAACCTCATGGACGGCCTGGTTATCGGAGCCAGCTACCTTATGGGCATGCCGCTAGGCATATCAACGACCATTGCAGTAGTCCTGCATGAGATACCCCAGGAGATCGGAGATTTCGGTGTTCTGATCCATGCGGGGCTTCCCATAAAGAAGGCCCTTCTGTACAATTTCATGTCAGCGCTGGTGGCTGTTGTTGGAGGGATCGCCTCTCTGTTGATAGGCCCAATAGCACAATCGTACGCAAGCGTAATGCTCCCGATAGCGGCTGGCGGGTTCGTGTACATCGCAGGCTCGGACCTGCTTCCAGAGCTGAGCCACGAATGTGATCCAAGGCAGTCTATCGCACAGTTCCTCTCGATCCTTCTCGGCATGGCGGTGATGTTCCTTCTTCTCTTAGTTGGGTAATGCATATATAAAAGCAAAGCGCTCACAATCCAGTGCGAAAGATAGACGACTGGGGTGAACATGTAAGCGTTCAGGACAGGCTGCTGGAGTTGTTTGGCATAGAGAAGCTTTACCCACCACAGAGGGAGGCTCTGCCTCTGGCGATAAGCGGAAAGAGCCTGGTGCTGGCGATGCCGACCGCCGGAGGAAAAAGCCTTGTGGGCTACGGCGCAGTCCTCAAGAAATTCCTGCAGAGGGAGAAGTCCCTGTACATAGTGCCGCTCAGGGCCCTAGCCTCAGAAAAGTACGAGGATCTGCTCACTTTTGAAAGACTCGGCGCAAAGGTAGGAATCTCCACCGGCGACTATGAGTCTCCGGCAGAGCATCTCGGTAGATATGACATTCTGGTCTGCACCAGCGAGAAGGCAGACTCCATCGTCAGGCACAATCCTGAATGGTTATCGAAGATAGGTCTTGTCGTTGCGGACGAAGTTCATCTGATAAACGATCCTGAGAGGGGACCGATACTTGAGGTCACGCTGGCAAAACTTCGCCTCATAAATCCAGAGCTCCAGATAGTGGCCCTGTCAGCCACAATAGAGAACTCGGAGGACCTAGCGGAATGGCTGGGTGCGGAGCACATAAGAAGCGATTTCCGCCCTGTGCTCCTCAGAGAGGGAGTCTACTGTAGTGGCGCCATATATTTCTCAGACGGAGACAGCAGGGCGATAGACAAGACAGGAGATGAACTGCTGGCTCTGGTCTCTGACTCGCTGGCAGACGGGGGGCAGGCTCTCGTGTTCCTCAGCACAAGGAAGAGGGCTGAGAGCTACGCCAAAAAGATGGCTGAGAGAATGAGGGAGGATGAGGAACTGGTCCAGGCCGCCGAAGCCGTAGCCACAGAAGAGACGGTCGGGCAGAGACTGGCGCCGTGCATAAGGAAAGGCATCGCTTTCCATCACGCAGGCCTGGTTGAAGAGCAGAGGAGGACTGTTGAAAGATACTTCAAGCAGAGGAAGATAAGGTGCATATTCGCCACTCCTACGCTGGCGGCAGGGGTGAATCTTCCGGCGAAGAGGGTCATCGTCAAGGACCTCTACAGGTACGATGATGGCTACAACGCGCCTCTGCCAGTGATGGAGGTGAAGCAGATGATGGGGAGAGCAGGAAGACCGGGCTACGATCAGATGGGGGAGGCGATACTCTTCTCTAGGAATTACAGCGATATGCAGAGGATAATAGACGAGTATGTACTGGCACCAAACGAGAAGATAGGGTCTAAACTTGGTGCGGAAGGAGCCCTAAGAACTCATGTGCTGTCGTCTATAGATGGCCTGTTCGTATACGACATGAACAGCCTGTGCGACTTTGTTATGAAGACTCTTTACGGCAGCATGGAGGGGTTCGATGAGGACAATTTCACCGGCATCGTAGAATTTCTCGTGAGAGAGGGACTGGTAGAGGAAAGGAACGGAAAATACAAGAGCACCCACTTTGGCCACACAACATCACTGCTGTACATAGATCCCATGTCTTCCATAAAGATAAGAGATGCCTTGAAGAAGAGTGGCGAGAAGGATGACTTCGCCTACCTGCACCTCATAGCATCCCTGCCGGACATGAGGCGGCTGTACCTGACCAGCAAGGATTATGACGCGCTCGCTCCAATAGCAGAAAAGGCGGATGTTTTCGTGGAGAGCGAAGACTACGAGTGGTTCCTCTGTGAGATAAAAACGGCGAGCGTGCTGTACGACTGGATAAATGAGGTCAGCGAGAGAGACATGACCGAGAGGTACGGGATAGATCCGGGGGACATCAGAGGCCTTGTGAGCATGGCTGAGTGGCTCTGCAGGTGCTGTCTGCAGGTGGGAAAGCTGTTCAACAGAGCCCACACAAGGCGGCTGCAGGTCCTTGAAGAAAGGATAAGAGAGGGCATAAAGGGAGAGCTGGTAGAGATAACGCGAATAAGGCACATCGGCAGGAAGAGGGGCAGGATCCTGTACCGGAACGGATACACTACAAGGGAGAGCATAGCCAAAGCGCGAATAGAGGATTTAACAAGGCTGGAGGGCATAGGCCCGAAGCTGGCAAGATCCATGATAGAGGAGGCAAAAAAGCATGAGAGCGTTGAGAGTGGAGAGCGAAGGGATTGAAGACGTGAATGAATTCCTGAAAAGCATCGAACTTCTGGAGAGTGGCGAGGGCATGAGCGTTCTGGCCCTTGACGAAGACGCGGTTTTCGGCGAGGACCAGATAAGAGCCGCGGTCATGCACGCGGAGAGGAACTTCTCAAAGGGAAAGAACGTCGCGCGGGACTTAAAAACAGAGATCATGCGCTACATCGCATGCGAGAGGCAGATAAAAAGCGCGCTAGAGAAAGCGGGTATAAAGAAGGGCACGAGAGGCTTTGTTCTGGTGCTTCTCAACTCGGCGGACGAGGAAAGGGTGCTGAAAGCTCTGGGACTGAAAAAGAGTGGGTTTATAAGCCAAAAAAGAGATAAGGTGGATGAGGCTCTCGAGAGCATGGCTCTCCTTGAGCTCTAACGCCCGAGTGAGGTAACTTGGACATCCTGGGGGCCTGCGGAGCCCCATATCCGGGTTCAAAATGAAGGGTTGCACCTTGAATAACAGATTTGCCAAAAACCTGCAATCCCATGAGGATCCCGGCTCGGGCGCTATCCCCATACAAAATTTATTAAGCAAGTGAATGCATCTGAGGGCGTGAAGCTGGCGTTGTTGGTGTCTTTACTTCTTCTGCCCGTCGGTCCTGTGGAGATCATAGCACACCGCGGCGCAAGCGGCTATCTGCCGGAGCACACGCTAGAAGCTTATGCTGTGGCTTATTTTATGGGCTCGGATTATGTAGAGCAGGATCTCGTGATGACAAAGGATGATGTGCCTATATGCCTGCACGACATCTACTTAGAGCCCACAACAAACGTCGAGGAGGTATTTCCGGAGAGAAGGAGGGCAGATGGCCACTGGTACGCCGCCGACTTTACCCTAGAAGAAGTAAAAAAGCTCAGGGTTCATGAGAGGACGGAGAACGGCAAGCCTGTTTTCCCTGGCAGGTTTCCCTACGGCCTCTCTGATTTTGAGGTCCCCACCTTCGAGGAGGCTATAGAGCTGATACAGGGGCTGAACAGGAGCGCCCACAGAGATGTGGGCATATATCCTGAGCTGAAACGCCCGGAATGGCACAGGAAAAATGGATTGCCGATGGAAGAAAAAGTCATTGGTGTTTTGAGAAATTATGGCTACAGCAAAAAGGATGATAAAATATACGTGCAGTGCTTTGATGACGATGCCCTGCAGAGAATAAGGAAAATTAGCGACCTGAGGCTTGTGAGACTTGTAAGCATCGATGAATTTGAAATCGATGAGAGCAAGATAACAGAGATTGCAGAATACGCTGGTGTGATAGGAGTCCAGAAAGAGCTTCTTGTTCTCCGCCCGGATATCGCCTCTATGGCACACAGCCACGGTCTGAAGATTCATGCATGGACGTTCAGATACGAAAGCGCTGAAGAGATGAAGAGGTCCGTGAGTGCCTATGAGGTGGATGGCGTTTTCACAGATTTTCCTGACAGAGCGTATTACGCGCTGAAGGCCGGTGCTGGTACGCAGATATCTACATGATGATAGATGATCTCTCCTCTCGATTCTTGCGTAGGGAGCGTTGCGACCTGCTCCTCTGATCTATCCCGTCAAGTGAGACGGGAGCGGGAGACCAATTAGTAAAGTACGTATCCTTACCCCGAGAGAGACAGGAAAGAGAACGGGACGGTCTACTACAGATCACACAAGATAAGGGCACAGCCGTGATTTGAGACGGCTTTTTATATCATCCCGATGCACTCACTGACCAAGAGTTTTATCCGAAAGCGCGACACGGAGATGCTTCATCTCCACGCCCCCGGCCCAGTAAAAGAGCACCATGAGGCTCCTGTAAGAGAGCGAAGTCTGTCCGAGAGCTTCATGTTCGCGGGCTATTTCCCTGACGCGAGCTACCGGGATATCGCACCACGGCTGACCTTTTTGTTTTTCCATCTGACGATAATGATGGCTGCGTTGAAGCAGCAATGAAGGGATTGATCGCAGATGCAAGAATGAAAGAGAACGCAAGGAAAACTGCTGAGAAGTACTCCGTTCAAGCACGTACAGAGAGATTGATTGAGGTTTATGAAGGGGTTCTGGGGGAGATAGACAGATAGCTATACCTAGCAGAGTCTCCTGAGATCGTCTGAAGCGCAGATGAAGGGCAGGTTTTAACTCCCCCGTGTATGGAAATATTAAATAACCATGACAGTGATTTGTCAGGAGGTGACATTATGGCTGTGAAAAGGGAGATGACCAGGAAGTTTCTGGAGGACGCGTACGCGGGGGAGAGCATGGCTCACATGCGCTACAAGATATTCGCTGAAAAGGCCGAAAAAGAAGGCCTCAAGAACATAGCGAATCTGTTCAAGGCCGTGTCATTTGCGGAGCTGGTGCACGCGAGAAACCACTACAACGCGCTGGGGCACGTTCAGGAGACCACAAAGAACCTACAGACGTGCATAGACGGGGAGCACTACGAGAATACCGAGATGTATCCAGTGTACAACAACACAGCGAAGCTGCAGGAAGAGAGCGAGGCACAGAGGAGCACGCACTACGCGCTTGAGGCTGAGAAGATACACGAGAAGCTGTACACCGAGGCGAAGAAGGCGACAGAGCAGAAGAAGGATGTGGACTACACGAAGGTGTACATATGCCCTGTGTGCGGCTACACTGTCGTAGGAGAGGCCCCGGACAAATGCCCTGTCTGTGGAACCCCCAAAGAGAAGTTCAGGCTTTTCGAGGCCTGAAGGCCTCCTCTTTTTATTACACCGCTTATCCGATCTTGAGTTAGAGCAAATTTATTTATGTGAGCTCATTGCTCCTTTTCAATGGATTCTAAACTATTGGAAGCGTCGTTGGGCAAAAGAAAGTGCGATCTTGTGATCAAAAACTGCAACATAATAGATGTCTTTTCCTGCAACACCTTCGAAGGTGACATAGGAGTATACAAGGGCGTCATAGCCGGATTCGGGGATCTTGAGGGTAAGAAGGAGATAGATGTCCGTGGCAGAACGGTTGCGCCGGGCTTCTTTGACGGACACGTTCACATAGAGAGCTCAATGGTGGGTCCTGCGGAGTTCGCAAGAGCCGCGGTGGTCAGAGGCACTACGTCAGTGGTGGCCGACCCGCATGAGATAGCAAATGTCCTTGGACTCGAGGGGCTGAGATACATGCTGGATTCGTCCGCGGAACTGCCGTTGAATGTGTTCTTCATGCTGCCATCCTGCGTTCCGTCCACGGATCTTGAGACCTCGGGCTCTCGACTGTATGCGGAGGATCTGAAGCTTTTCATAGAGAGGGAGAATGTCCTCGGCCTCGGAGAGGTCATGAACTACCACTCGCTGC
Organism: Euryarchaeota archaeon UBA287; assembly: GCA_002495235.1. Lineage (GTDB taxonomy): Archaea > Thermoplasmatota > UBA186 > UBA287 > UBA287 > UBA287. The sequence continues at coordinate 19,769 of DAEG01000100.1, forward strand.
TCATGGGCTCTGACAGGCTTATGAGAGAGCTTGAGACCTTCCGTGATAAAAGGATAGACGGACATGCACCCAAACTCTCCGGAAGGGAGCTGGACGCCTACTGCGCTCTGGGTGTGGAGAGCGATCATGAATGCGTCACCGCTGATGAGGCCGAAGAGAAGCTGAGAAAGGGGATGCGGATAATGATAAGGGAGGGCAGCGCGGCAAGGAACATGAGGGCTCTGGCGCCTCTGGTTATGGAGAGCCCATCAGACCGCTTTATCTTTGTTACGGATGACATAAGCGCACTGGATCTCCAGAGAGGGCACATGGATCGTGTTCTTTCAAAGGCCGTCTCTCTCGGCATAGAACCCGAGGTGGCCGTGAGGATGGCGACGCTAAATGCGTGCGAGTACTTCCGTATAGAGGGGCTGGGAGCGATAGCGCCGGGGTACAGGGCCGACATCGTTGTTCTCGGGGACCTGAAGGGCTTTGAGCCCGAGCTGGTGATAAAGGACGGACACGTGGTTGCTCAGGAGGGCAGGCTGCTTGTCCCGATCAGGAAAAGAGCGGCAGACGTGAGAGCTACCATGAACGTAGGGAGAATGACTCATAGGAGCTTTGACGTCAGAGCCAAGGTGAATGAAGCGAGGATCAACGTGATATCGCTGATCGAGAACGAGATAGAGACAGAGTGGATCACCGAGAGAGCCAGAGTAGCGGAAGGATCGGTTGTGAGCGATACGGAGAGGGACATCCTTAAGCTGTGCGTGGTAGAGAGACACAGAGCCACCGGGCGGATAGGCAAAGGGTTTGCCAGAGGCTTCTCTCTGGAGTCTGGCGCTATAGCCTCCTCTGTTGCCCATGATTCGCACAACATAATAGTGGTAGGCGTGGATGACAGGGACATACACAGAGCCGTGGAGGCCATCGTTTCGTACGGTGGCGGGCTTGTGGCCGTAGATGGGGGAAAAGTGCTGAGCTCGCTGAGACTACCCATCGGGGGGCTCATGAGCGACAGGAACGTGGAGGAAGTGGCAGACGCGCTGCAGACGATAAATGACGGCGCAGCTTCACTCGGATGCGGGCTTGAGGAGCCTTTCATGACACTGTCTTTCCTCACCATCCCGGTCATACCGGAGATCAGACTCACTGACGTGGGCCTTATAGACGTCTCAAAGCAGAGGAGGATCTCCCTCTTCGTTGAGTAGGACTGTGATTCAGAATACTCCTGCACTGAAAGAACGAAAATGAGGCAGAATCAGGATCCTCTGATGAAAGCAGAAGATCTACTGATCGTCCTCCTCTCTGATCACCCTCAGCCTTATTCGCGCTGCCTGCCTTACGTTGACAACGAGCATGAAGAAGATCCCTGCCTCACCAGCTATGCGCAGCGGTCTCTCCCATGCGGGGAGCGCTCCGAGAACAAAGCCCCAGACGAGATAGAAGAGCAAAAACACCGCGAACAGAATCAGAGCCTTCTTTCTCTCCCCATCATTCCAGACCGGCCTTGACATCACTAGAAGAACAAGGAGACAGGTTATGAAGGTGATGGCCCACTTCCAGAGCCACTTCCCGGGATAGCAGGTTAGTACCGCGTAATAAAGGGTCTCCGCTCCGAATATTGTTTCAAGCACCCAATTCATGCTGAAGGTCAAAAAGGTAGAGAGGAGGATCAGACCGATCCCTACGATGACCCATGCCAGACGCGTCCCCAGATAGTATCTCTTATGCGTACTCATCGGGATCTCCCAGTCCGGCAAGATCCCAAAGCATCAGGGATCCTACTCTGTAGTAGTCAGGAACGGTTGCGAGCAGGTTTATCACGGGAATTATAATGGCTGCATATTGCGCAGCAGCGCCGGGGAGCTCTTTTGATCTGAGTTTTTCTTTTCCCGTAACCGTCCAGAAGCTGTTCGTTTCATCTACGATCAGGTCTCTTATTTCTATAGAAGACACCGCGCCTGCTGTGAGCAAACCTCCAGTAACAAGCAGGGCAACCAGATCCGCCGCATCTGCAGTAACATACCCTAGGACAACTCCGAGAACTGTTACAGGAATGACAAATAGCTCTTCAGTTTCCTTCTGGGAGAAGTGGATATGATGCGCTCTGTCCCCTGTTTCAACATCTTTCTCCCACGGCCCTATTCCCACACTCTCATAGTCCACATGGGTGTACTTCACGCCAAAGCTTTTTTTATCGACATTAAGGTATACCATCAAAATCGAATATTATTTTCTTTTCATCCCTAGTTACTTCCCCCCCCGCTCTGCGCCGAGAGTTCGGAGCTACAGTGATAAGCTCTTTTCTGGATCGGCTGTCATATATTTTAACCTAAGTGGGTTCTCCGGGAGTGTAATCAAAGTCGTACGCTGCCACCAGCCCGCGGCCCTCTGTCCGGATCTCCACGTGATCGGGGTTCCCATCTATAATAAAGTTCCCAACCCTTGCCACGCCGTGATCCGACTCTGCCTTCAGAACCTCTATCTCGAGCAGGTCCCGTACCTCCACCTGTCCTGAGGTTGGGACCAGCACACCGATCAGCACCGCAGCGCAGACAAGAGCAATCATCTTCAACGCGTTCATATTTATCGCAGGGTAATGGGCTTTGCTCTATATATATCGCAAATGCACCTGCGCTGCACGCTGCGTCATGCCCGCACCAAACCTTTATAATGACGAATACGATTCAGCTCATGAGATTACTGATTGCATTGGGGGGCAATGCGATAAAGCAGGCGGATGAAAAAGGCAGCACGGAAGAACAGTTCGCCAACTGCGAGAGAACCGCCAGAGTCATAGCGCAGATAGTTAAGCACATGCCAAAGAACGACAGGGTTCTGATAACACATGGCAACGGCCCGCAGGTCGGAAACATCATGGTTCAGCAGGATGCCGCAAAGGACGTCATCCCACCACAGACGATGGATGTCGTCGGTGCAATGACCCAGGGACAGATAGGATATATGATAGAGCAGAGCTTATTGAACGCTTTCACGGAACTAAAGATGGACGCAAAAGTCTGCACTATAGTTACACAGACCATAGTAAACAGGAACGACCCGGAGTTCTTTGAGGATAGGGCGTCAAAGCCTGTAGGAAATTATATGAGCGAGGATGACGCAAAGCGCCTCAAGGAAGCGCACCCTGAGTATCTAATAAAAAGAGTCAAGCCGAACGAGCGGGGATGGAGGAGGGTAGTTCCCTCCCCCGAGCCCATACAGCAGGTCGAAGGGGATATCATAAAGATGCTGGTAGATCTCGGGGCTATAGTCATCGCTTCGGGCGGGGGTGGCATACCGGTTATAAGAACCAGAGGGGGTTACAAAGGAGTTGAGGCGGTCATAGACAAGGATCTTGCAGCCGAAAGGCTGGCGGAGATAACGGAGATGGATACCTTGCTTATACTGACCGATGTGGAGAGGGTCAAACTTGATTATGGGAAGGAGAACGAGAGAGAGATAGAGCACATGAATGTTGAAGAGGCGGAAAGATACCTGGCAGAAGGCCAGTTCCTGAAGGGCTCCATGGAGCCGAAGGTGAAGGCCTGCATAAGGTTCCTCAGAAAGGGCGGAAAAAGGGCCATGATCGCCGCCCTGGACAAGGCCATGGAAGCCCTGGACGGAAAGAGCGGGACAGAGATATACCCCTAGGCTTAACTTAATAAATCAACCAGACAATAGCGCTCTGTGAACACTTTCCAGTTAGCTAGCACCATTGTGAAATTGCTGATAGTGTTAGTATCCGGACTCATGACGCGTGACCTGTTTAAAAGGTACAGAGAGACTCTGAACAGATCCGCGTTCTTTCTGCTGGTATTTCAACTGCTGTTCACTGTCACCTATCTGTTCCAGTTCCTGATACCGATACTGTACGATCCCGCCATAAACCTCATAGAGCGCGGATCCTATGCCCATCAAACACTCTCAGGCGCAACCTTCACCCTTCTTGCACCCTTTGAGGTCTTGTTCCTGTCACTGTTTGCCTTCGATGTTTACAATCCCAAACGCACGAAATACCTGGCCATCATCCCTATCATCATAACGCTGCTGTACGCTTACGCATACTTCAGATACGGGGACATACTGCGGCAGTTCAACGGGTTCTACGAATGGACGTCATCACTGCAGCTCAGGCTGATGATGGAGATCCTGGCCGTGTTCGCGTTCCTCCCCGGGATGATATTTCTGCTCTACTCTTTTAAGGTCAAGAGTGACAGGAGAAGAGGGCTGCTTCTCTCTTCAGGCTTTATAGTGATAGCCCTGTTTGTGTACCTGCTGGATAACCTGTCAATACAGCCACCCGGGGCCGTATTACGCCGCATTTTCATCCTCGCTGGGCTCATCATGGTCAACCTTGCCATGAAAAAGAGAGATGCATGAGCTCATAAGATGCTGCCTTGCGCCCTCCTTCACAGAGGGCTTACGCGGCATGGACTGCTCTGTCGTGAGATGCGATTCAAAAACTTTACGGCGCGGCCGTCAATGCCATCCCTGACCGTCACTCTTGTCGGTAGGCTATCTTCAGCTGGAGCGCCTAGACCTACGTTCCTTTATGCCCTTCCATGGTCTTCTTTGTGTCTATGATGCGGCGTGGCAGGGCCGCGGTGCTGCGGCCGCTCCCGGACCCGGGCGCCTTCTATGACATGATCTCTCCTGCTTGCCTCGTCTTCTGTGGCAGGCCCTGCAGGAGCATCACTGCCATGGCAAGGACAAACCTTCATCATCAGATGTTTCCTGCTCAATTCCCTCTCACAGCCTAAGAACGCGAGATTTATTGCAGTTATAGCTCTCAATGACTATCTCAGAGCCCTCCATCACCGAACCCTCGATGACGCGCTCCTCACCCGGGAGTAGAGAGACACAATTGTCGCTCCAGAATGATGGCACGGTCGTATTCCCATCCGAAGCCCTCAGGGTCACGAAGAAGGCTATCGTGTCTGAAGGATTTTTTATCCTGACAAAGAGGCGCCCACTTTTCTCTTCCGCTGACGCCTCAAGCTCTACACTTTTTAGATCGTCTATGGCGCTGAAGTCTGAATATCCCCTCACGGGTGTGTAATACCAGGTGGTGTTCTCATAGTCCATGATGTCCTTTTTCTTTGAGAGCCAATAGAAATTTGAATCTGAGAATCCGTCTCCATTCAGAGATAGGTTCAGGAAATAGACGTCATTGTTCTGCTCTGGTACCGAAAAGAGGCTCATGACACTATCCGGCCCTATCATAACGTCTTCCTCCCTTTCCCACAGCTTCCTCCCTTCTGTACTGTATATGGAGGCTTTTGCTCTCAGAGCAAATATACTCGGATACTGGTTGACAATGCATACGGAGTCATCATCATAGGAATACTGTATGTGCAGCGGCTCACACGCCTTCTTTGCACCGTAATAGGCACCACCCTGAACCAGATAGTAATCGAAAAGCTGCCATATCAGAGAGGGCCACGCCTGATTGAAGCGCCAGAGTATGACGCCCGTGGCATCGTACCTGTTCCTACCCCACGCCTCCAGTTGGGCCCTGACACTCTCGTAGTTCATGACCTGCGCCTTCCTGCAGTACTCCTCTGCACTCTCCGCCCTACCGTACCTCGTATCCAGGGCCTTGTTGTAGACGGACAGGTTGCCGAACATGCCTCTCCCGCAGTGAAAGTCCCACACATCACCCGGAGGCCACAGATACTCCTGAGTCATCATCCGCTCCATACTCTCGATGGGGGGCACGCTGGGACCGAAGCCCTCCTCCGTTCCGAATCCGAACGCGCCGCCGAAACCCCTGTCCTCATAGTAGTACACGGGGGGCACGTAATCATAGGGTCCTCTCATCTTCACACCCGTCTTTCCAGTCAGGGGGCTCTCGTGCTCTGTAGCAGAGGAGAGATAAGGTCGTGTTCCATCCTGTCCCTCAACTATCGCGAGATACTCCCGCTCTATCTCTGGCGGCGGACATCTGTCGCTCCCGTACATCCAGCATAGCACCGAGGGATGGTTCCTCAGCCTTACCACGGAGCTGTTAAAGTTGGCAACCGCATTTTCACGGGTTTCCCTGGTCCAGCTCTCCCAGCGCTCCCATGAAGAGCAGCAGCAGAGCCCTACAAAGAGCAGGATCCCGTGCTCATCGCAGAGATCATACAGATTGTCGGACCCCCACACACCCTCCATGCGCAGAGCGTTGAGACCCATGTCCTTTGCATAGAGCACCTGCATCTCATCCCTGTATGCCGATGGTCTGAGAAGCATGTCGTCAGCATAACCGCCTCCGCGTATGAGGACGTCTCTCCCATTAACCGTGAAACCTCTCCAGCCAGCCTCATTGAAGTAAGAGGCCACCTCCCTTACGCCAAACCGTGTATCGCATGCATCAGAGATCCCTTCTGGCGTAGAGATCTTCAGATCCAGAGAATAAAGATCTGCTTTCCATAGCTGTTAGGCCACCACAGCCATGGATCGTGCAGATGGAGCTGCGGGAAATCGTCGCTGTTCAGCGCAACGGTCTCTTCTCCGGGTTTCATGATGATCTCCTTTGAAAAAGATATCGTTCGAGGATCGCCTTCAGAGCCACACGCACTGTTGGGAACGCCTCTTATTTCCCCGCTGAGCGTGCACTTCCTCTCCGCCACATCTGAGTTGAACAGATCTGCGTTTATCGAGACGGACGCGCTATCGGCTCCCTGAAGGTCTACATCGGTCATAACCTGCACATTCTTTATCCTGACACCGTCCGGAAATGTCAGGTAAACATCACTCCAGAGGCCCATGCCCCTGTCCGGCGGTGTGGGGTTCCAGTCAACCCACGCGAAGGTCGGGTCCATGCCCTCCGGCGGATATATTTTGACCGCAAGGCTGTTGTCTTTACTTAGCACGACGTCCATATCGAACCTCTGGTAAGGCCCGACCAAACCCACAGCCACGGATGCGCCGTTGAGCCAGACGTCTGCCCTGTAATTTATGCCGTCAAGGTGCAGGACCGCCCTCTTACCGTTCTGGGATCTGAATGATGTCCTGAACCACCAGGGATTCCTGAAGGGACTTCCCTCTGGCATCTCTTCGGTTCTCCAGAGGATATTCTGGAAACCTTTCACGCCCGCCAGGTTCTCTCCCGAGTAGAGGTCCCCGTAAACCCCATTCTGGACAAGCCCGCCGAGAACCGTTGTAGGCACCTCAACAGGATGCCAGTCACTGGTGTCAAATCCCGTGCTTGAGACCTCGTGACCTGAAGCATTTGAGGGAGACATAAACCATGCATCAAGTTTCATCTTACCCGCATCCACCTCGTGAGGCCCGACAGGTGATGATAGCATTAGCAGGATCACTATGACCGACAGAACTCTGATCCTCATGAAATGTCAGGCTTTTTCTGGTATATCCCTATTTCGCATACGCTCTCACTGAAAAGCCCCATGGTTCTCCATCGCGCTCCTTATCTCATTCTTTACGCTCTCATCCGTCGCAACAACTAGGAGTATGTCGTCATCATACGGAAAAGCGAAAATGCTCACGTTAGCCCCATTTATCTCAACGCATCTTGGCTCGTCCATGAACCTGCCGGCGAAATAGCCACCAAGAGCCCAGAGAGAGGCCGTCATAGCCGACAGGGCCACTTCTTTACCGTAGGCAGGGATCCCGGTCTTCTCGACCAGCATGACCTCTTTCACACCGGGCAGCTTCTTTATCCTGTCCAGAGATCTCATCACCCCTCCAGGCCTTCCATGAGAGCGTCCAAAACCTTCTCTACGTTCCAACCTTTGATGGCTATTGTTCCCACGACCGGGTACTTTACGCCCATCCTATTCCTGACCTCTTCGGGCGGGTACGCGTTGTCGAGATCCTGCTTGTTTGCGGCAACAACACATGGCTTGTCTCCTATCTTCACGACCTCGTCCAGTATGGAGACCGCATAGGGCCACGACTCTGGCAAAGACGAGTCCACGATGAGTATGAAGCCGTCAGCATCCTTGCTCACTATCTCTATCATGAAGTTGAACCTGCTCTGACCCGGAGTTCCGAATAGCGCAACATCCAGCTCTTGGTATTTCCTCTGTCCGTAATCCATGACAACAGTTGTACCCTGCGCGTCTATGCTGACAGAGTCCCCACACAGAGCCCTCACGAACGTGGACTTTCCTGCATTATAAGGCCCGGTGACAACGAGCTTGCGAGAGTGGTCTTTCATGCTTTTCATTAGGATACAACTCACTTAAATATTTTTTCTGCTAGCAATTGATATGCGAGCTAGCCGTTTGTCGCCGCATCAGGGACGCTCACAGTGATGGTAAACCTGAAACTGCACAATCATCGGCTGCACAAAAATCAAGATAGAAAAGTATAAAATCAAAGAGACGAATTGTTCTCATGTACTCCTCTGAGGAGATCATAGAGATCGCTGTCCGGGTTGAAACGAATGGAGAGCAATTCTACACCGAATCCGCCCGAAAGGCCGAGGGTGAGCTAAAAAGGCTGTTCAATTTCCTGGCAGAACAGGAGGGTATGCACATGCTGAAGTTCGAATCCCTACGGAAATACGCAAGAGACTTCGTGCTGCCAAGCGACTGGGTCGAGATAGAACCGTACCTCAACACGATCGTTGAATCCGCTTTCTTCATAGGCAATGAAAAATCGCTAGTGAGGGCCACGCAGGCAAAGGATCCTGCGAAACTGCTGGAATTCGCCCTCCAGTTCGAGAAAGAGACCCTGCTGTTCTTCAACGAGATCAAAGGATTCGCCAATGAGGCCAGCAGGGGTGTGGTCGCGCAGATAGTCGGGGAGGAGAAGAGGCACATAATCATGATAAGTGATCTGATAAAACAGAGATCGCACGACTGAAACTGACCTGTACGGACTTCTGTGATCTGGCGGTCATAAACATTTATATAGGGGCATACGGCTGTCAGCCTTGTGAGGTTATGGAACGAATTATGATCTCTGTGATGTTGGTGCTTTCTCTGCTCTCACCCGCACTTCTCAGTCCCGCCACCGTGGCAGGGGCAGGAAGCATAGTGAGAAGAGCGTCATCAAACGGACCTGTGGTGAGGATAGATCTCATACTTCCGTCAGATGCTGTTGCCGGCCAGCCTGTCCGCGCGATGCTCCGGTCCGTGGACGGGGACGGGAGGGTGACCGGTAGACTGCCAGGAAGGATCTCGTTCTCATCAACCGACGACGATGCAGACCTCTCCGCGATGCCAAACGAGATGCGCGAGAATGTCATGACGCTGGAGCACGCCATGGTCTTCAACACACCGGGAATACATTACGTCATCTCTGAGGACATAGAGCACGGGATATGGTCCGTTAGCAATCCTGTGAGAGTGACGGATAAAGAGCCGAAATACAGGCTATACTGGGGCGAACTCCATGCACAGACCTGGCTCTCTGACGGATGGTACACGTCCGTAGCGACGAATCCGGATGAGGCGTACCAGTACTACAGGTATGTGGCCGGTCTCGATTTTGCCGCCGTCACAGACCACGACTGCTGCTGGGAGGGGGTCCTGCAGACGCCCTTCGGGGTCGTAGGTAACTGGTTCACTGACGATTTCATGAAGAGTTACGGCTGGGACAAGGAGAAGGAGGCGGTCAAAAAGAACTATGATGAAGGCAAATTCGTCACCCTGCTGGCTCAGGAGTGGACCCAGGACTATGAGGCTTACAACACCCATGGGGACGGTCACTACAACATATACTATAACTGCGTTGATGAACCGGAGTTCTACTCCTGTCTTGACACGCCCACAGACAGGATCTACGAGATGTTCGATGTGCTGAAGGGATGGAAGAACGAAACAGGAAGGGATGTGTTCATGATACCCCACCATCTGCAGCACCCCACCCTCGGGTGGAGCTATCAGTATTACGATGAGGAACTGGTCCCGCTGGTCGAGATATGCCAGACCAGAGGCTCTAGCGAGATGAGAAACGATCTGGGCAATCCGGTGAAGTTCGCAGGCGCGATGAAAGAGCCGGGGCACACAGTGCAGGATGCCCTCGCTATGGGCTACAAAATGGGGTTCGTTGCCTCAACGGATGACCACGCGATAGGGGAGACTGCTCCATCTCACGTGTGCCTGACAGGGATCATGGCCGAGAACCTGACAAGGGACGGCATATTTGACGCTCTCAAGGACAGGAGGTGCATAGCCGTGAGCGGCGCCGGCACAAGAATGATCATAGACTTCACCGTTAACGACCGCACCGTTGGTGACGGTTCTGTCGTAAAGCTCGATAATGCCAGCACACCAAGAGATGTGGTATGCACGGTCGCCGGAACCGCCCCTCTGTCCAGAGTGGCTCTGGTGAAGAACAATGAGACCGTGTTTGAGGTAGAGATCGATGGTGACACCGAAGACCTATCCACTTACAAGACGGAGTTCTCTTTCACTGACAGGGAACCGGTCAGAGGCACCTCCTGGAGCGCGGGCGATTACAGCCAATTCTCGGGAAGCACGGGAGGCAAGGACTACTACTACATCCGTGTTGTGCAGTCAGACGGGAGAGCCGGGTGGATGGGCCCCATATGGGTCGAAGCAGCCCTGTAGAGCTCACGCGATTATTGCCCAGAGCGCAGCCACCAGATTGCCGATGTATTGTGCCCCGGATAGCCTTTGTGCTATGCTTCTGACGATGCCAACCCAGCAGAGATCATAGACCCCACGGCAAAGCCCGATCCTGTTGAAGAGCCATGTGACAATGCCCATGAACGCGGAATTTAAAGGACAGATCATGGCTCCCATCGGCTTTTCGTGTTCATATACCTTTCCAGACGCTGATCGAAACGGCATGGGCGCTCACAGAGCTGCGGTAAGGCATCATTTCTGGCGGTCCACCCACACTGGGCTTGACCATGCCATCTCCCCATCTCTCTGGGTGACCCTCACGTAGTACAGGCTGTTCTCAGCGAAGCTCGTGTCTGTGTAATTGAAACTGCATGTGTTCTGTCCGGGGCTGTCTGAGTAAACGCGCTCCCAGTCCGAGCTATTGCTGTATTTCATGACCTCGACCCTCTCCAGTACGTCCGTCCCTCCGACCGTGACCGCGATCTCGGGCTGTCCGGACTCGACATACTCAGAGCCCATCGGATTGCCGTCTATGCTGAATTCAAGCAGGATCCTCTCGCCCGTAGTGCCGTATGTGCGCCTGTCCTTTATGGCCTCGAATATTGCCTCTCTAGTAAGCTCTGGAGCGTAAACTGCTATCAGCGCCGTGCCATACCTGTGGTTGAAGTTTTTCTGGTAGTTCTCAGGATCCGGCATGAGGCTTCCCATCATATATACATGAGCGTCTGATGAGGCGTATATGCCCATCCTGTAGCCTCGCTCGCCGAGAAGGTATTGCACAGTGCGGTTCCGCTCTGCACCCTGGGCCATGGGCATAGGATTATTATCGATGCATTCAGAGCTACCGTGCACGGAATAGATCTCGACGCACGGCTGAAATTCCGGATCATCGTCCAGACCGTTATAACCCGCGGGGCCCACATCAAGCCGGGAGGCCGCGTGATGCGGGGGTGTTATCACCCTTTTGCCTTCCAGAGCGCCCCACAAACTGCCCGGGGTCTTATACCTGTCAGCGGCGTACACGCCGAATCCATCAAGGAAATAGTTGTTCTTATGCCCGTAACCGGAACCTCTGGTCCACTCTGAGGCATAGAGAGCCACAAAGCTGCCAGGTTCGTAAAACCGGTCAGCATATGGAACAACCATATCCTCAGTTAGACCGTAGAGGGCTTCTCCATGGTCAGTGACAGCCCCAAAATCGAGGAGGGACACATCCTTCATGTACTCATAATGATCCTCTATCCATATCATCCCGTCAGAGAACATGGAGTGCCCGTGTATATCCCCAAAAAACACGTTTTCTTCCGGAGCGCTTCTGGTCACCCTGAGCACGTTGCTTGTGCCGGACGCAGCCTCGCTGTTGACACCGATCGTCTGC
>DAEG01000046.1 GCA_002495235.1 Euryarchaeota archaeon UBA287
CGGAGGATCTCGTAGACGTCATCAACCGTCAGGCCTCCAGTGGCCAGAGCCAGCACGGCTTTCGTGAATGCACCGTACGTCCGGGAGAGACCCAGTTCGTCCGCAAACAGGCGTATTATATCAAAGCACCACGCGGCATCGGCGTATTCCAGCTCGCCAGCCGCCAGCCTGCTCAGGATGTTTATGGTTATGGATATCATCCGCGGCAGGGCGGAGATGAAACCCGCCATAGAGCGGGTGGTATCCATCACAGTCCGGACAAACTCCTGCAGAGGAGCAAGCGTCTGCGATCTTGGATCAGAGACGCTCCCGGCCACGCCCGGGGCCTGCATAGCGTATGATACAGGAAAAAGAAGGAGGATCAGCCCTATGAAAAATGCTGTCCGCACAATGATTATTAGCGTTTTAAGGATATATTAAACTTTTTAGTTTTCGCGCAAGGCTTTGCCCATGGCCTTTTATAAAGCAAGGAGCTTTGCAAACACGACCATGCATACTATCGCAAATGGGTACGCTGCGCCATAACCAGCGCCTATATCCTCAGTTTTATAAAAGTCAATGGCCACCCCGAGCCCCGGCGTCGAGGTCATGCCACCCGTTATACCCCCAGTAAGCGTCACAAGATCCATACGCCACAGAAAACGGCCAAGTATGAGACCTGCGATCATCGGAACAAAGGCAACAACCGCCGCCATTCCGAGAAGGGGCGCACCATGAGCAACAACGATCTCAACAAACCCTTCTCCTGCCTCAAGGCCAACGACAGCGAGGTACATCGCGAGCATTGTCTCCCTCAATGGTGATAGCACCGCCGCAGATGGTTCCTTTCCTGTATGCCTCTTCATCAGATAGCCCACCAGCAGGCCACCTATCAGGCCACCACCAGCGTTGCCAAGGCTGACAGAGCCGAGGGGACCTAGAGGTATTGGTATCATTCCTATGAGACCTCCAGCAACCACGGCCAGAGAGAAGATAACAATGCTGTAGACGGGCCTTCCCTCCCCTCTCTCCATGCCTGAAGAGAATCCCTTCTTCTCCTTCTCTATATCGATCCTGCCCAGTATGGGAACAAGCTGAACGAACAGGATCACTGCTATCACGCCTATCAGGTAAGACACGGAGTGACCTATGGTCACCAGCTCCGGACTATTTGTCACCTCCAGAGACGCCCCGAGACCCGGCGAGCTTGTCAGAGCGCCTGTGAACACGCCCTCTATCAACGCCTTCTCAGGGTACGCGCTCTTGAACAGAAAGGTCAAAAGAGCCCCGGTGCCTGTTATGACCACGGCCAGTATGACGAGCTTAATCCCGTGCTTCATCATGATGTGCCCTATGTCCCTCGAGGCTAGCAGTCCGACCGAGGTCACAAATATGAGAAGACTAAGCTCAAAGAACTTGTGCGACACCCCGAAACCAAAGTGCCCGAAGATCAGGCCAACGTAGAGGGCGCCCGAAACACCGAGAGAGAAAGAGTGGAACTTCAGTCTTCCTATGCCAACACCGACGAGCATCACCAAAAACAAAATCAGCAACTCGTTCATACCTACCTCCTAAGCAAGCATGCTCCCGTGCTCTCTGAGATTTCTGTACCACTCCTCTGCCTTACTCCTGTTCGCTCTTATGTGCCCCTTCTCGCAGCTCTCAACATATTCGTAGAGCTTTTCCTTGTACGCGGGATGGGCACAATTTTCTATCATCTCTCTGGCTCTCTCTTCAGGATCCTTGCCTCTGAGGTCAGCGAGCCCCTGCTCCGTCACTATCACATCAACATCGTGCTCCGTGTGATCGACATGAGAGACCATCGGCACTATGAATGAGATGTCGCCATTCTTTTTGGTTGATGGAGAAAAGAATATGGATATATAAGCGTTTGAGGAAAAATCCTCAGAGCCGCCTATACCGTTCACAATCTCTCTGCCGTCTATGTGCGTTGAATTTATATCTCCGCATATGTCTGCCTCTACGGCCCCGTTCATGGCTATGATACCAAGCCTTGAGATTATCTCCGGGCAGTTGCTTATGTCCTGAGGTCTGAGCACAAGGCTGTCTCTCAGCTCATCGATCTCACCGTAAAACCTCTCGAGCCTCTGCGGGCTCAGGCTTATCGAGGTCGCGCTGACAAAGTCTACCGTGCCCTCTCTGAGCAGCTCCATGACGCAGTCCTGCAGAACCTCTGTGTAGAAAACGAGATGCTCAAAGCCCGAGCTCTTCAGTCCCTCTGTCACCGCGTTTGCTATGTTACCTACACCGGACTGAAGTGGCAAAAGGTTTTTTGGCAGCCTGCCTGAGCTGACCTCTCTGTGGAAAAAAGATATCAGATGCTCTGCTATCCTCCTGTGCTCCTCGTTCGTAGGTGCAAGAATCCTTGAGCTGTCCTTTGCTTTTGTTTCAACGACAAGGACCTCCTTGTTTTGCGTGGATACGAAGGTCTTTCCTATCCTGTCCCTGGGATCCTTCAGCAGTATAGGATCCCTGGGCGCTTGGGGTAAAAGGAATATGTCGTGGATGCCCTCCAGACTCATGGGCTGTTCTGAGTTCAGTTCTATTATCACCGTCTGAGCCTGCGAGACGAATGCCGGCACGGCTCCCACGGAGGTGGTAGGGACAAAACCCTCTTCCTTGAGGGCGCACGCTTCAACAACAGCCACATCCACTCGGGGATAGAAACCACTGCGCAGCTCTTCCGTGAACTTACCTATCCTTGCGTCTATGAACCTTACCCTGCCCGCATTTATCGCGTCTCTGAGCACCCCGTTGGTCATGTATGGCATACGCAGCTGCATGAGATCTACCAGTCCTGTGTCTATCTCCTCTCCCACGGATGCACCTGTATAAACGTTTATTTTTATATCCTTCCTCTCAGCAAGCTTTAATGGCACGACCTTTGGATAGCCTACTGGTGTAAAGCCGCTGAAACCGACGGTGTTTCCGTTCTCTATCATCTGACAGGCCTCATCCACCCCAACTGTCCTATACTTCACAAAAAGAATGAGTGGGTCAGATAAAAAGGTTGCTGTCTCTTTCAGGTCTGTTGCGCCTTTGCATCTGACTCTGCTCTCGGGAACATCACAGGATCCATAGGGAGAAAAGATGTTATATCCCTGAAAGCAGCTCAACAATGCTTCCAGCAACCAGAGAAAACATCGTGCCAGA
>DAEG01000109.1 GCA_002495235.1 Euryarchaeota archaeon UBA287
TACAGCCAGTATGCCCGCGGCTATACCCGCCGGGAACAGAGGCCACGAGCGGAACAGCTTCGTTATCGTGTCAAAGCTCTCGCTCATCGCTGTCGAGATTATCGCAGGCGCGTTGAAGAACAGTGCCATCAGCATCTGTATGTAGAAAGCGGGTATGGCTGCTATGGCCGCGGGCAGGTACTGCGAGAGAGCCGGTATCATCTGCACGAATAGCTCGAACGACGTCAGGACTATGTTCATGGCGTTCGGCCCTATCTCAGGCAGCCTATTGAAGATCTCCGGCAGCAGAAGAAGCACGGACGGCGCCAGAGAGGTCATGAAAACCCCAAGGTCTATGACCATGTCGCTCACACCGTTCAGCACCTTGTCCAGATTTATGAACAGCACGGGCCAGAACTGCAGCATGCGCATAGGCATCGTCTGAAGAAGCTGCGGCGTTGCCAGCACAAAGGCGGGCAGCAGCGTGAACAGCGCCCATATAGTGTCGAGCATGTTCTTTGTCGCCTCTATGGCTGCGCCTCTGTCGACCATGAACTGCGGGAATCCCTTTATGAACTTGGCAAGGCTGCCTCCCTTTGCCCCAAAGATGTTGTTCCAGACGGTGACGTCATCGGACAGGTTCGCCCCCCACTCACCGAGGACCTCTGCCGCAGTGTACATCGCCTGAGCCTCCTCGGTCAGGGCGAAGTGACTCCACCACGCAAGGAACTCTTCTGGATTGCTGAGGTCATAGGGCACGACATAAATTCCGAACTTGGACGAACCGTAAACGGATCTCTTCACCGTTTCGTTGCTTCCGTACTCCTTCGAAGCTTCTACTGGTCCGTAATACTTGTATGACTCAACAAATGGCGCCTCGAATTCACACTCGCCAAAAGAGTTCGTTGTCTGAGGATCCCCAACCCATCTTACCTGAGCGCCATCGACAGACTCACCAGTGCTCTTGAGAGTGACAGCAGGATCAACAAGGTCCCCAGACCTCGCTCTATAGCCTACCTTCAGTTTGCCTACCACAGTATCATTGGCGCCATAAACCGTGGTGTTCCCCTTCTTTACACTATACTCTTCACCTTCCACTGTGAAGGTCGTATCTGCTAAGGGCAGACCTTCCGGATCGACCTTGAAGGGCTCATCGATATATTTCTGCTCTCCGACATACGGGGCCTTGGCATTGAACTGCACCCTAAAAGCGTACACTATCTCTTTGCCGTTGTAGGATTTACCGGCGACAGAATCGTAGATGTACAGGTCAACGACCAGCTCCTCGGTCTCGGCAGGCTCAGTATAGTACTTTGTCTCCGTCACTCTGCCAACAGCCTTGTCGCCTTTGCCATATACGGCTCCGTCATTCGGCTTTATGGTGTAAGTCTCGTTCTTGTAGGTAAAGTTACCGCCCTTCTCCATGCTTATGAGCGACGGCAGCTTGTACTCGACAGGCTTGCTATCCGCCAGAACTGGGTCAAATGTGACCTCAGACGCGTAAACGTCCCTCCCCTGCGCCCTCGCACTCTGTATGATCCCCAAAGGCGCTGCAAGCATCACAATCGCAAGCGCAATTGTCAACAAATTTCTCGTTTTCATTTTTTTCACCCTACAGCAGATTGGCTATCCCCTCTGAAGTCACCCCTGCGCAGTTCCTCAGGCTCTTCAGGTCGAAGAGGTCAAGGATGGTTATGACCCAGTCAAAGAATATGTTGACTCCTCCCTCAGCGAAGGAGAATCCCAGAGAGACGGGGTTGAGACCCGTTCCCGCCACGCACAGAGCAACGAAATTCGCGCAGCCTATCAGGAACGAGATCCCTATGCTGAGAGGTATGCCGACAAGCCCGTACTGGAAGCAGTTCATGCAGAGGTCTATCGATATCGGGATAGAGGCCATGCACAGAGCGATGGGATTGCCTATGAGCACTCTTGGTGAAGAGACGCAGAGGCTTATCCCGCTCGCGAGAGCGGAGAGCGTTCCTCTCATTATGTAGAACATCGTGTCCTGCCATACATAGAGGATGTCCATGCACGCATTGAACGGCGTGGTTATGACGCTGAACCACGTCCCCTCGTCCAGTGAGAGAAGCTGCCCGACGATGTTCGTCAGATCAAAAAAGACCACAAAGCCGGACGTCAGAACTATCGGGAGAACGGATTCTATCAGCACGGGCACCAGCTCGAACGGGAGTTTGTACACCGGCGTTAGCAGCAGCGGCAGCCTTGCTACAAGATCCGGAGAACTCTCCATCAGGGAGAAAATCGCAGCCAGGAAATTCATCGAGATCATCGACGCGATCAGACTGTTGAAGAGAACAGCCACAGATATGAGAGACTCGACCACACCGAACTCCAGAGGATCCTTGAGAGAGGTGAATATCATGTCTGGCAGACTCCTCGCAAACTTGAAGAAGGCGTCCCCGAAACCGGTACTCCTCAGCGGGGCCAGAGCCGGATCCTTCATGAGCGCGTCCACCGTGTCTATGAGCTCGTTGGAATACGCTATAGCCTGATCATAGGCCCTCGACTGCAGTGCTACGGATACGTTTGCAACACCGGTGGCAAGGCCTGTCCTCACGCCCTCGGTAAAGCCCGTGACCTCCTCACTCCTGAGAAGGTTGGCAACCTCCGTGGCCACGTCTATCATGGGTGGGTTGGCAACACCCGTGGCTGCGCCCGTCACCGGTGTGCCTTCCTTGACGGACGTGTCATCCTGCGCTAACCCGGGCTGCACGACCAGCAGCACGAGAGCGATCACCAAAAAAGCGATCTTTCCTTTCATCATCCCTTAATCTATTTTACAGATATTTAAAATTTTGTGCATCTTTTTTTTGCATGTCTTTTTATGAGAATGAGGACGTACAGAACAGAGACTACGGCGCACTCACTCTACGTCTCTGACAGGGATCCCCTTCTCGATGAGCTCTGCACGTTTGTAATACTCCTCCATGCTCATATCTGCGAGAAGGCTGTTTATCACCTTGCCAGCCGGGCTCATGCAGAAGCGCCACATGGAGAGCCTGCCCAGCCTCCATGCACCATCAAAGAAGCCTTTCAGGCAGCTCAAAACGAAGATTATGTACGCAAATGATCTCTCGGGCGACATGGGCAGAACGGTGTCAACCAGGTCGTAGACGGATGGGATCATATAGAGAGACACGTATCTTGTCACAGTGCGCACCAGCAGCGCACAGACATCACCTATGACCACCTGAAAACAAGATACGAGTGCACACGCCCTGATCGCACACGGCGGCGATACGAAGCAGCAAAGACCAGATGGCATGCCAACAGCCTCGCCCAGCAGATGCGGCTTCTCTTCAGTCTCGAAAGCACCGGCAATGCCGAACATCGATGAGAACAGGGCCAGAGCTATGACAACAGACAGAACCCTCATAATACGAGATAAACTCTGATGTATATGAACCTTTCCACAAAACAGATGTACTGCCCCTCTTTTTCACAAGGAGACCTCTCTCGCCAAAACAATTAAATAAACGAGAACACATTCCTACCCAAACAGATCTGACGGAATGCGATCGCGATCTGCCGGAAACGAAAACGGCTCACGATCCTCGGTTTGATCTGCGCGCTCCCGTGGTGTAGTCCGGTCAATCATCCCGGCCTTTCGAGCCGGAGACTCGGGTTCAAAATGAAGGGTTGCTCCCCGAGCAACAGATCTGCCTATGGCAAATCGTGATTTTGGCTCTGCCAAAATCGGGGGCTCTTCAAAACCTGCAGCCCCATGAAGATCCCGACGGGAGCATAAGCTTTTTATCCATGAAAAAGGTATAGGTCATGACCTATTCGTCCTTCAAGATAGGGAGCGTCTTCGGCATACCGGTCAGGCTTCACATAACCTTCCTGCTGGTGCTGCCCATATTCGCGCTACTGTTCGGTGAGGCCTACTACCCGGAATCGGACATGAAGTGGGTCTGGGGTCTGCTGCTGACCGTCGCCCTCTTTGCCGGGGTCACGCTGCACGAGCTGGCGCATTCGTACGTCGCAAAGAAGAACGGCATACCAATCGAATCAATAGTGCTTCTACCCCTTGGGGGTGTGTCCCAGATGAAGGAGGTCCCCGAGGATCCCAACGTGGAGATGCGGATGACCATCGTTGGACCACTGACCAGCATACTGCTCGGGGCCGTCTCATTCCTGTGCGCCCTGCCTTTCAAGAATACCGAGGTGATAAACTTCTTTGTCACAATGGGATGGATAAACGTCTCCCTCGGCCTGTTCAACCTGCTGCCGGCCTTCCCCATGGACGGAGGCAGGATCCTCAGGACCAGACTGACAAAAAAGTACAGGTACGACATAGCCACAAAACGCGCCGTCTCCGTGGGCCACGCGCTGGCTGTGATCATGTTCATAACTGGCGTATTCCTGGGGGCCTACGGGCTCCTGCTCATGCTCGGTGCGATGTTCGTGTACATAGGGGGGACCGAGGAGGAGAGGCAGACCAGCGTATACTTCGCCGTGAGGAACCTGAAGGTGAGGGATGCCATGAGAAGTGAGGTGGACTGCCTGAGCGAGAGCACGAAGATGAGCGACGCGATAGAGGAGCTTCTCAGGACGAAACACATAATGTACCCTGTCGTGGACGGGAACGGCAATTATCTCGGCGTGGTCACGCTTGACCAGATATCAGGCGTGCAGAAGGAGG
>DAEG01000044.1 GCA_002495235.1 Euryarchaeota archaeon UBA287
CTTCATCATGTTCTTTGACATGTTGTAGTAGCGTAAAAGCTCCTTGACGTCCTTTGTGTCAACCCCTGCGCCCCTCGCAATCCTCGCTATCCTTGTTCCCTTTACGATCTGCGGGGATTCCATCTCCTCATCTGTCATAGAATCCATAACGATCCTGAACCTGACAAAGAGCTTCTGGCTCGCCTCCACCTTGTTCTTGTCGACCTTTGCTCCTGGGAGTGGTATCATCTCCATGATCTTGTCCATGGTCCCTATCTTCGTCACGTTCTCCAGCTCGGCGTAGAACTCCTTGAGCGTGAATCTGCCGCTCATGACCTTCTTTGTCAGCTCCTCCGCCTCCTTCTCGTCTATGGTCTCTTTTGCCTTCTCGAGCAGAGTCTGGAGATCGCCCATGCCGAGGAGCCTTGAGATGAAACGCTCGCTGTCAAAGAGCTCGAAGTCCTCTATCTTCTCACCAGTGCCTATGAACATTATGGGCGCCCCGACCTCCGCAACAGCGCTCAGCGCTCCTCCCCCTTTTGCGCTCCCGTCCATCTTTGTGAGCACTACCCCCGTTATACCAACGCTCTCGTCGAACGCCTTTGCCTGCTCGCGGGCCTGCTGCCCTATGGTCGCGTCTATCACCAGGATCCTCTCCTCCGGCCTGACGATCTCGTTTATCTCCCTCAGCTCCTTCATGAGCTCTTCATCGAGCCTGTGCCTGCCGGCCGTGTCGATTATTATGACATCGCTGTCCGCCAGCGCTTTCATGCCTCTCTCGACCACGTCTCTGGCGCTCTTTGCGACAGGATCCCCGTAGAACTTTGAGTTTATCCTCTCGGATAGCTGTTTCAGCTGCTCATACGCCGCGGGCCTGTGCACATCCGCGGCTATCAGACCCGTGCTGAGCCCTTTCTTCTGCATGTACTTTGCCAGCTTAGCGCACGTCGTTGTCTTTCCCTGCCCGTATATTCCGAGCATCAGGATCCTCTGCTTCTTGAGCTCTATGCTCCTGCCCTTGCCAAGGAGGCTGGACAGCTCCTCGTACATTATGTGCACTACGTGCTCGCCAGAACCCATGCCGGCGACGGGCTTCTCGGTGAGGGCCCGGGTCTCTATCCTCTTCGTCAGATCGAGAACCTGCTTCACGTTGACGTCCGCCTGCAACAGCGCTCTCTGTATGTCCTTTGACACCTCTTTTATCAGAGCGCTGTCTATGTAAGGTGCGTTCATGACCCTCTTTATTGAATTCCTGAGGGCATTTCCAAGATTCTCAAGAACCATAAAAAGACGATATGCTTCGCCTCTTATTTAACCTTTGGTCTGGGGACTGATCACGAAAGGAAGAGATATGAGAGAGCATGTCATAAACACGTGGCATGATGAGAAGGGACGTGTTGACAAACGGCCTAACGCTGTTACTTGTGGGCGGACTGATGTTTGTGGTTTTATCAGCGTTTCAGCCACAGTTCTATCCTTCATACGGCTGGCCTTTCGGCGCAGCTTTCACTACCCTTAGAATTGCTTCCATCATCGCGATCATCGCCGGCGCCGCCATGCTCATAATGCCGGCCGCAGTGCTGGTGTACTGCTCTCTCGCCGGTAGAAAAAAACAATAACCCCAGTGATACTAATTGAGATCACGCTTCGCAAAAGTGCGTGGATACCTGCATGAGCCTCTCGCTGCTATTGCTCTCGCGATATTTTTACTCCGTCTCCACTAAAGTGCTGTTTGAGATCGCATGGAGAAAGTTTAATCAAAATCTTATGCAATTACTCCTATGCCAAGATACATATTTGTTACTGGTGGAGTCATATCCGGCCTTGGTAAAGGCATCACAACTGCATCGCTGGGCAGATTGATACTGGGCGCAGGTTATAGCGTGACCGCTCTCAAGATAGATCCCTATCTAAACTGCGATGCTGGCACCATGAACCCCATAGAACACGGTGAGGTGTTTGTGCTGGACGACGGCGGCGAAATAGACCTGGACCTCGGCAACTACGAGCGCTTTCTCGACATAGAACTGACAAGAGACCACAACCTCACCACAGGCACGGTGTACAGGGAGGTGATATCCAGAGAGAGAAAGGGAGAGTACCTCGGGCACACAGTCCAGATAATCCCGCACATAACGAATTACATAAAGGAGCACATAAAGCGCGTGGGAGGCGGGGAGGACATACTGCTGATAGAGATGGGAGGAACCGTCGGAGACATAGAGTCTATGCCTTTTCTTGAGGCTGCGAGAGAGCTCAGGAACGAGGTGGGAGAGAACAACTGCCTCTTCGTGCACGTCACTTATGTGCCTATACTCGGCGCGGTGGGAGAGCAGAAGACCAAGCCTACGCAGCACTCCGTCAAAGAGCTGCGGTCCCTCGGTATAGCGCCAGACATCATAGTGGCAAGGTCGTCTGAAGAGCTCAAACTGGAGACAAAAAAGAAGATATCGCTCTTCTGCGACGTACCCGTTAGCAACGTCATAAGCGCTCCAGACGTAAAGAACATATATGAGATGCCGGTGCTGTTTGAAAAACAGGGCCTGCTAAATGCCATTATGGACCACTTTGCCATAAAAGAGGTGAAGAAAGACCTCACGGAGTGGAGAGAGCTCTGCGGCAGGATAGACAGCAGAAGCGAGAGAAGGACGCTGGGCATAGTCGGCAAGTACACCGCACTGGCCGACAGCTACAGGAGCATCCTTGAGGCTCTGGTTCATGCTGGCACCGCATACGGCTGCAGGGTTGACGTGAGGTGGATAGAGGCTGAGGATCTCGAGTGCGAGAGCTATGAGGCTCAGCTGAAGGGACTTGATGGACTGCTGGTGCCGGGTGGATTCGGCTCAAGGGGCGCGGAGGGCAAGATAAACGCCATAAGGTACGCAAGAGAGAATGACATTCCTTTCCTTGGCATATGCTTCGGCTTCCAGCTCACGATGGTTGAGATCGCCAGGGATCTCGCAGGCCTGAAGGGCGCCAACTCCACCGAGATAGACCCTGACACCGAGCACCCGGTGATAACAATTCTGCCGGAGCAGAAGGATGTGAGAGAGCTCGGAGGAACCATGAGGCTTGGCGGCTATGACCTTGACATTACTGAAGGCACCCTGGCGCACAGGCTCTACGGATCAACAAAGGCAAGGGAGAGACACAGGCACAGGTACGAATTTAACCCCTCATACAGAGGGAGCATAGAGTGCACTGGAGCGCTGATCTCTGCGTACTGCAGAGACAGAGCGGAGATCGTGGAGCTGCCTGACAAGAGGTATTTCATAGCGAGCCAGTTCCACCCGGAGTTCAGGTCGAGACCGAACAGACCCGTTCCCCTCTTCCTGGGTCTTGTTGGGGCAATGATGGGAAACAGGAGAGAATGAAGGCTCTCGTTTCTCTGGACCTTGATGGCGCGATTGTTAAATCAGAGTGGATCGACTACATCTGGAACGAGGCGATGCCCGAGCTGTACGCGGAGCAGGAGGGCATGGACGTTGAAGAGGCAAAACAGATGTTTTTCAGGGCGTACGACGAAGTGGGCAGGGGAGACATCAGATGGTTCCTGATGCCCTACTGGTTCGAGAGGTTCGGGATAAGGAAGGACTGCAGGGAGTTCATAGCAGAGAGAGCGCACAGGATAGAGCTCTACGACGACGCAATTGAAGCTCTGGGCTATCTGCATAGCGCAGTGATATCAACAAACGCGCCGAGGGAGCTCGCAGAGGCCGAGGCAGAGATCATAAAGGGGAGGATCCCTGACATAGATATCCTGCTCTACTCTGCTGTCTCCGACTTCGGCATGCTTAAGAAGGATCCTGCCTTCTATAGGAGCGTCTTTGAGGATCTCAAGCGCAGGGGGCTAGTAGAGAAGCCATCCGACATCGCGCACATAGGAGATGATTACCTCAATGATTACATCGCCCCACTTAAAGCGGGAATGAGCGCTTATTATCTGGACAGGAACAGAATAACTCTGAAAGAGCTCATGAGGGTCACGGGGCTCATATAAGCAATTCCGCGCTGGTGAGGCTTTTTGGCATACAACGCTGTATAATCAACATCTATTTGTATCTCCTAGTAGAATCTCTGGCATGAAGGAATTTTTGGATAGGGTTCAGAGCTTCAGCGCAGAGAATGTCATTCAGGAAATATCGCAGATAACAAGGTTTCACAGGATCCAAGGGTCAAAAGGGCTTGTTGACGCTGCCAGGCACATACAAGAGAAACTCAAGGATCTCGGAATCGGTGCAGAGCTCATAGAAGAGGTCTATGATGGAGAGCAGTGGTATCTGACACTGCAGACGCCCGTCGCGTGGGATCTCGTGGAGGGCTCTCTTGAGTTTGAGGGAAAAAAGATGACAACGGCCCATGACCCTCTGCTGGTCATGGCTCATTCTCCATCGGGCGAAGCCGACGGTGAGGTCATTAGCGTCGATAGTCCCTCGATAAGAGGAAAGATAGCCATAGCAGGAAAGGACTGGCAAAATGCATACAGAAAAGCGTGCAAAAACGGCGCAGGGGGATTCATAGCCTACAGATCCGGCACTGGAGATGACTTCCCCTACATAGGCTTATTCCTCAGAAAAAAGGATCTGGAATATGCAAAGATCCCGGCGATTGCTGTACCTGAGAATCTCGTGAAAGACGTCGAAGGAAAAGGGGTAAAGATCTCCGTGAAAACGAAGATAAAGGACAGGGAGATCATGCCCATAGTGTATGCAGAGATAGGAAAGCCCCCGTTCATACTATTCTCCGCCCACATGTGCCACCCTAAGCCGGGAGCCAACGATAATGCCAGTGGGAGCGCAATGTTGATAGAGCTGGCAAGGATTCTGAAAGAAATCTATGATCCTTCCTCCCGCTTTGGTTTCGCATTTCTATGGATACCTGAGCACTACGGGACCCAGGCTTTTATAGATAGACATGCTGACATGAGCAGGTACTATGCATGCATAAACCTCGATATGGTGGGTGGGAGCAGCGACAGGTCAGGCTCGCACATAATGCTTGTGAGGACTCCCCTGTCTAGGTTCTCTGTTGTCTCTGGACTCATCGAGCATTTCTTGAATAAGATCAATGTGCGCTCTGAGAGCTTCTCAGGCTCTCAGCTACAGGATCTGCAGTTCAGAGCCTATCCTTTCTCCACCGGCAGTGATCATGATGTGTTCAACATCTTTGGCATCCCATCCGTCATGGTGATAACATGGCCTGACAGGCACTATCACTCCAGCGGCGATACTATAGAAAATCTGAGCAGTAGAACAATAGAGGTCATAGGCAAAAGCGTGCTTGCCTCAGCGCTTGCTCTTGCAGATGACAGCAGGGAGGATCTCGAGAGTTTTGCCAGATCCTGCGCCAAGGTATACCTGGGGGAGCTGGGAATGCAAGCAAAAACGGAGATCGCAGAGAAACTTGTGAACGAGGGGGCGGAGAGAGATATGGGATTCATTGATGATACACATCGTCGCAGAACCGGCAAGGCGGGCTGGATAAAATGGGCAAAGAAAGGCGTGATCTCAGAGGATATCATAGAGGAAAAAGACCATGCAAGATTCAGCGATCTGGAAGATCTTCTGCCGCAGCTGTACGAGATCCTTATGCTGGGAGAGAGGCTATCCAAAAAAGAGAGCTTCAAGGCACTGCGTGAAGAGTTCAGAGAGATAGATGAAAAAGGCATAAGAGAACTTCTGGATATTGTCGCAAGGTCAGGCGTGGTTGATACTGTGAAGGGGAAACAAAGATAACGAACAAGCAGACAGCGGCGGAGCGCACCTACACTTCGCTGAAAGCCTCAGGCAGGAGCTCGCTTATCTTCCGTACCCTGATCCCCTCATCGCTCTCGAATATGACCTCTATGTCCCTGCCGCATCGCATGGAGGCTTCATAAATGAGCTGTCTACAGGCTCCGCACGGTGTTATCGGACCTTTATCACTGACCACAGCCACAGCCTCTACATCTGTGGCCCCGGACACGTTTGCATTGAGTATGGCGCTCCTTTCGGCACATATGCTGAGCCCGTAGCTAGCGCACTCGTAATTTGCCCCCAGAAATGTCAGACCATTCGCAAGAAGAGCCGCACCTACCCTCAATCCGGAGTAAGGAGCGTAGCTGAACTCCAGAGCCTCTCTGGCTTTTTCCAGAAGCTCTCTCCTGTCTCCTTCTTTCATTCTATACCCCAAGCATCTCCTTCATCTTTATCCTGTTCACGGTCTCGCTCCTGTCCATCTCCTCGATCTTCATATCAATGTACCTTATGTTAGCCTTCAGCTCTGGTATGAGGACATGCTCCAGAGCGTTGACCCTTCTCTTTGTCTTCTCTATCTCCATAGCCAAAAGCTCGCATCTCGCCTCAAGCTCTGCGAGCTCAAAGAGATCCTTCAGGAGATCCTCGAAGGCCTCTATGGCCTCCTGAGCGTAAACGGGCAGCGTAGAAACGCTGTAGTGCCTCTCCTGCTCAATCTCGAACTCGATCCTCGGAACGATGATACCAAAGAGATTCTCCCTGCTGACCTTTGGCTCTACTCTCGCATAAGGAAAGGTGCCCTTCAGCTCCTTCTCCCCCATCCGGGCCTTTGCTACAGTAAGAAGCCTGTAGGCCTCAGAGAGCTTTCTCTCGACCGCCTCCCTCTTCTCTCCCTCCTTCTCCAGCAGAGGAAAAAGATCTGCCATCAGCCTGTCCCTCTTGTCCTTGAGGAGTTTATAGCCCCTGTCAGCAAGCCTGAGCCTTCTCCTGTAATTCAGGAGCTCCATCCGCGTAGCCCTTATGTTGGCGCTTACCACAGAGGATAAAGAGCTAGCTCCTATTTATATTTTAAATCCTCAAGGGTTTTTGTCATCTCGCACCTCTTGCATACGTCATTGCTCGTAGGCTCGCCACACTCGCTGCAGCGCTTCATCTCCCCCTCCCGTGGGAACATCGACGATGCTCTGTCATAGCTCTTCACCAGACCGTGTCTTACACCGGGCGATCCTCTCTCAAGGAGGTTCACTGCGCTTCTGTATCTGTTACGCTCCGCCACGTGAGCGTAGGGGCACTCCGCGATGTGGCACCTGATCCCCCTGACAAGACCATACACCGCCACCTCTCTCTCAGGTATCCACTTGAACGGCGCCAGTCTTCTGACGAACTCAGGGCCAGAGTTGTTGTAGGGTGGCATACCTCTCGAAAGGTCGTTGTGAACGAGATTCATAAGAGCGGTCTGGGCCATATCGTCCAGATTGTGGGCGAAGAGCAGATAATCCACATTCAGTGCCCTTGCAGCCCTGTTGATGTAATATCTCCGCATCACTCCGCAGAAAGAGCATTCAACGTGCTTCAACCCCCTCTCCTCGTAGAGGGAGAAGATCTCATCGATGGAGAAGCCTATCTCTCTCTTTAGGTCTATGACCACGTGCTCTGCGCCGAGGTCTCTGCAGTTCTCTGATGCTATCACTACGCTCTCGTCCCTGTATCCGTCTATCCCTTCATCGAGAGTTATCGCTATTAACTCGCCCTCGTGCTCATCTGAGACAAAGCGCAGCAGGGCTGTACTGTCCTTACCCCCACTGAGGGCTATGGCGATCCTGTCCCTCCTCACGCCCTTCATCTCTCTCCTGGCTCTCTGCTCAAAGAACTCAATGAAATGCTCGGGGCATAGGTGAGCACCGCTGTATCTCATGTGCTCTATTGCCACATTATCGCACCTATCACACTTCATCCATCCTCCTATGCTGCATAGGTTATCCCTATGACCAGAGCTGCTGTGACTATGCCCGCGATGAGCATCTGAAGCCCATAGAGCACCATGCTCTTATCACTTATCCTTGCCAGATATACCCCAAGGCTGAACAGTAGCATGCAACAGAACAGCACAGAGATTATAAACGCAGGCCCAAATGCCAGAAAAGCAAAGGGAGATATCACGAGAAGGACTGCCAGCATTGGCGCGATACCGTTGACTATCGCTAGGAGGAGGGTAGCTAACCGTGAGTCTTCTCTTCTACCTTTGAGTTCTGACAGCATCGCTCGCTCAAGGTTCTCTATCTCGATGTCTCTCTCGGCCTTCTCGGCCATGTAGGCGCTAGTTATTCCGGATATCGCCAGACCGAGGCCTGAAGCAATTCCGGCATGAAAAACAATGCTACTCTCCTTTGTCGCTATCTGCGAGATCATTATGGCCAGAGCCGTGAGAACACCATCGAAGCTGTTCATCACGATGTACCTCCGTGCGAGCGGCACTATCTCAAGTCTTGAGAACCTGTTTTTTTGTTTCATTCGAACAGATAGACCAGGGCAACTATGACGCTGCCGAAATAGTCCTCGTCCACCTCCAGGGACTCTACTTTCGTTCTGTAGGAGACGAGCTTCATGTTCCTTATCTTGGCCATGCGCTGCAGCTTTAACACGAGCTTCTCTCGCATGTACTTGGCCGAGGAATATCCGTGGTGCTCCGCCACTATGCCGTACCTTCCACTCTTTCCCTCCAGCATCCCGCACCCTATGCCTGCACCTATCCTGTCTCCGCTCTGGCCGTCCATCCTTGCAAGGACGCAGAAGGTTATCGTGCCGGGTGAGATGTCTATGGGATCCACCTCTGTAGCCTCATCAGGCAGGATCGAAGAGACGGAAACCAGATTGCACTGCGTTATCTTTCCTCTCTTTAATGCTTTATCAAATGCATTGAGCACAGACTCTTTGTCCTGTGCCCCACCCGATGTTATGAAGAACTTCTTTGGGATAAAACTGAGCATATGGTTTAATGAAGCCCGGGGTTTAAAACTTTTCGGCCTAGCAGGATTGCGTTTAGCACAAGTTAAATACCTGCAAGGGATTATTTGTGCTTCATGGATGATGGAGAGACTATAGGCAACGTCATAACTGATGGCAGCATATGGCGTGCGATAAGGATCCTCGCTCTGCCTTCTGTTGTTGGTTTTTTGATAGAGGACATCTTCAATTTCACTGATATGTACTTTGTTGGCTTCCTAGGACCGGAGGCCATATCCGCCGTTTCAATAGGCGGCATAATAACAAACTTTCTGATAAACGGTGCGGGGGGTCTGGCTGTGGGGACTCTTGCGCTCGTGTCCCGGTTTGTGGGCGAAGGGAAGCCTGAGAGAGCGGACTTCGTGGCAACGCAGTCCATTGTTTTTGGTATAGTCCTGTCCATCGCCATAGGGATACCGTGCGCTTTGCTTGCAAGACGGATGATGGCTGGTTTTGATGTCACCGCTGCAGTTGCAGACTATGGAACACAGTACCTAACGGTCATATTCCTCGGCTGTACCTCGGTGCTGCTGACCAGCTTTATGAGCGCGGCTCTCAGGGGCGCCGGAGATGCGATCACGCCTATGGTGGCTCTTGCTGTGGGCGCGATAGCTAACGTTTTCCTTGACCCGATAATGATCTTCGGGCTCTTTGGCTGCCCGAGGATGGGCGTTGCCGGCTCAGCCGTTGCGACAGTCCTGACAAGGATCATAGCCATAATCATAATGCTCTATGCCCTGATGGGTCACAGGACTGTGCTGAAGCTCAGAAGGAGGGACATGAGACCGGATGGCGAGACCATATGGAGAATAACCCGCGTAGGCGCGCTGGCTGCTCTCTCTGGCATAATAACACAGACCTCCGTAGTGATGATGATGGGTTTCGTGGCGACATACGAGACGGCGGTTGAGGCGGCATACGGCATTGGTATAAGAATGAATTCCTTAGTAACAATACCCGCACAGGGTCTTGGTTACGCCGGGGGCGCCATCGTAGGTCAGAACCTCGGAGCAAAAAAGCCCGAGAGGGCTGAGAAGGCTGGATGGATCATCACCGGATTGGGGGTGGCCATCGCCCTGCCCGTAGTGCTGGTTTATTACGTTTTTCCGGCAGAGATGATAGGCATGTTCACGGCAGATGCTCATACCATAAACGCAGGGATACCTCTGATGCGTGTTCGTGCCTCCAGCCTAGTATACCTCGCGATGAGCAACTGTCTTGCGCAGACTGTGAGCGGAAGTGGCGACAGTCTGCATCCGATGCTCTTCACAACGTTCTCTCTGATAGTTCTCAGGCTATGCCTGATATACCCCCTGATGGGCGCGTATGAAGAGATAGGTATATGGATAGACCTGTCCCTCACCAACTTTTCCACTGGGTTGTTAAACGCGTGGTGGTTCGTGATCGGGAGATGGAAGCGCACTGAGGTATGAGACTCGATCCATGGCTAAAAAGTTAAAGACAAAAAACGATCATGAACATGGCAGATGAGTTTTCCAGGGAGAGGGAGAGGCTTAATGAGTTGGTGCTGAAGCATGCAAACAGAGATATCAAGAGATTCTATAACCTGGATTCGCAGGTATACCGGGAGGGAGCGCTGAGCGAGAGGGTCAAGGAGCTGATGGGCCTTGTGGCATCAACTGTGCTGCGATGCGATGACTGCATAGCATATCACATCATAGAGTGCAAGAAAGCTGGCGTAAGCGAGGATGAGATCATAGAGACACTGTCGATAGCTCTGGTGGTCGGCGGTTCTATAACGATACCGCACCTGCGCAGAGCGATAGAGCTCTGGGAAGAACTCAATGGGCCCAGAGAGATTTGAACTCTCGACCTCCCGGTTATCAGCCGGGTGCTCCAACCAAGCTAAGCTATGGGCCCTAAAGGTGAAGGGGCTCATCGATATTTAGATTTTTGCGGGATGAACACCCGAGCGTCAAATGAGATGAGACGGTGCTTGGATGCGAACACTAGCAAATCTCTAAATAAGATGATAGGAATTATGTCCATGCAGAGAGTTATCATCATGACATTGGCTGCTGTTATTATGTTGGCAGGTTTCCCGTTCAACAAAGCATCGATCGGCGAAACACCCGATGAAGACTGCACCACGATCATAGTCGGAAAGAAAGCGTCCTCCACAGGCTCCACGATCATAGCGCACAACGAAGATGACAGCGGCAGCACAGAGATAAGCCTGAGGATCGCTGGCAGGAATTCCTTTCCTGAGAGCCTGAATGTCACGGGGGGTGGCAGGGTTTACAGAGAGAACCGCACAATGCTGACCCTGTCAGTACCGGAGAAGAGCTACGCTTACGCATGGTCGCACATGAAGGATCAGGACTTCAGCGATTCGTACATAAATGAGAGGGGCGTAACCATATTCAGTGATGCCTGCCCCTCCAGAGAGGACGAACCCGAGCTGGAGTATGGGGGCATAAGACATCACCTCCGCAAATGGGTTGCCGAACAGGCCGGAAGCGCAGCCGAGGCCGTGAGGCTCATGGGAGAGTTAATAGAGAGCTACGGATACGGGGACTCAGGAAGAACCTATGTGATGGCCGATCCTGAAGAGACGTGGGTGCTGCACGTGGTGTATGGGAAACGGTGGGTAGCGCAGAGGGTGCCTGACGACTCGATAACGGTCATATCTAACTGTTACGTGATAAATGAGATAAACCTGAGGGACACGAGGAACTTCCTCGGATCGGAAGACATAATGAGTTACGCCATGGACCGGGGGTGGTGGAGCGGCGAAGAGACCTTTGACTTTTCCAGAGCGTATGGAAGACCGGAGGCGCAGGTCAGCGACTCAAACATCTACAGAAGGTGGCTTGGGATGTATCTCCTAACAGGAAAGGATTTTGATCCGAGAGAGATACCATTCTCCGCCATACCCCGGGAAAAAGTGACTGTCGAGAGGCTCATGAGCACTATGCGCTCCCATTTTGAGGACACAAAGCACGGAGCTCAGTCTAAAGAGGCTCTGGAAGCTCGGGGGCGCTTCCACAGGAGCTTCGCTTATCGTCCCATCTGTGTCTCAACAACACAGGAATCTTCTGTGGTCGAACTGAGAAAAAATGTGCCTGAAGAGCTCTCTGTCGTCTGGTGGAGAGCTTCCTGCAACCCGTGCCTGAATATGTACGTACCATGGTACCCTGTTGCGATGATGAAGGGCGGTTCTGATTTTCCGGGACCATACGTGAGCGGAGAGGCCTCCCGGACCTTCAGGACCCTGACAGATCTGGCGGATGGGGATTACAAGAACTGCTCTGGCGGCGTAAAGAGCGGCTGGGCATCTCTGGAGCGAAGCCTCCTCTCGACACAGAAACCCCTGGAAGACGCGTGCTCGGAACTGATAAGCGAGAGAAGGGTGAATGAAGCCACCATGATACTATCACACTATTCCTATGGCGCAGGCATGAGAGCGCTGGACATAGCAAAAGAAACCACGAAAGCCATGGAATCTTAAGAGAGAGTCTTAGCTATTATCTCCTTCACCTCATCTCTCCTATACGGCTTTGTGAGGTAGTTCCTCTCAGCCCCCGCGTCTATTCCGTCCATTATCCTTAGAACGGAGGTCTGCTGGTCTGTGGAGAGTATCACTCTCGTCTCCGGCGAGATCTGCTTTAGCTTATGCACAACATCCCTTCTCCACTCCGGAAAGCCCATCGAGATGATGCACAGCTTGGGCCTGCCAACCCTGCACTGCTCCTCGAGCTCCGCCATATCACTCACCTCCCGAAGTGATCCCCCCGTGGCTCTAACTATCTCCCTCAGCGTCATCCTCCCTGTCAGGCTCTCCTCAGCTATCAGAATGTCATACTTCATAGATCTTCCCCCTCTCCGGCACTAACAAGCGTTCTCTCAGATTTTCTTTCAGCAGCTCGAGATCCGTTCTTATGACGTCGAACGTGTCATAATGTATCGGAACTATCACCCGTGATCCCAGCAGCTCGGCCGCCATCAGGGCCTGCCGCTCGTCCATCGTATAGAAACCCCCGACGGGAAGGAAGGACAGATCCGGGGCATACAGCTCCTTTATCAGCCTCATGTCCGAGAACAGAGAGGTATCTCCAGCATGGTACACCGTCCTGCTCCCCCTTACGACATAACCACAGGGCTCGCCAGCATAGATCGTGTCGTCGCCCTCGGTGATGCTAGAGCTGTGCTTCGCCTCGACCATGGATATCTCAATATCGCCTGTCTTAAAAGTGCCCCCCATATTTATGCCTGTGGCATCCACGCCCTTGGACCGAAGATAGTTTGCAAGCTCGAATATGGCAACAACCTTTGAGCCGTGCTTACGCGCAAGATCCATGGTGGATCCAACATGATCAGAATGCCCATGCGTGAGGCATATCACATCAGGCTTGGTAGGCTCATCGGTAAATGGGTCTACCACTACCGTTTTCCCGCGATCCTCCAGCTCCACCGCAGAATGCCCAAGCCATCGGAACTTCATGGGGGTATAAAAACAATCTCCCAGATATACATTTCGCAATAAAACCAAAAGCAAACAATTAATAATAAAAAAAGCAATTCGTTAGAGGTGAATCATATGGCGAAGGCGAATTATGTGAGATTCGAGACTCCGAGCGACGTGGTGGAAAAGGTTTTCGAAGTGATAGAAAAGTCCAGAGCTGGTGGAAGACTCTCAAAGGGCACCAACGAAGTGACTAAGGCAATCGAACGCTCACAGGCAAAGCTCGTGGTGATCGCAACGGATGTACAGCCACCAGAGGTGGTCATGCACCTCCCTCTGCTCTGTGAGGAGAAAAAGATACCCTACGCCTACGTTTCCAGCAAGCAGGAGCTTGGAAACGCCGCCGGCCTGGTTGTCGGAACTGCGGCTGTGGCGGTGATAGAGGAGGGAGAGGGCAAAGATCTGCTGGAGGATGTGAGGTCCAAGCTGGAAGAGGCCAGGGGTGTGAAGAATGGCTGATGAGGTCTATCCGGGCGAGGTCGTAGAGCTCGTGGGCAAGACCGGCATGGCCGGAGAGGCGATGCAGGTCAAGGTTAGAGTCCTTGACGGCCCAG
This sequence comes from Euryarchaeota archaeon UBA287, assembly GCA_002495235.1. GTDB lineage: Archaea > Thermoplasmatota > UBA186 > UBA287 > UBA287 > UBA287. The sequence continues at coordinate 13,758 of DAEG01000044.1, forward strand.
ACAAAGGCAGGATCATAACCAGAAATGTCACAGGCCCGATCAGAGTTGGTGATGTCCTCATGTTGAAGGAAACTGGCAGAGAAGCCAGAAAATTGAGTGTGAGGTGAAAGGTATGGCGGTTGAACACAACTGTTCGTTCTGCAAAAAGCCCATACTCCCCGGTACCGGTTTCATGGTAGCGCTTGACAATGGGAATGTAGCGTTCTTCTGTTCAAGGAAGTGCAGGAACAACCTCCTGACCATGAAAAGGAACCCGGTCAAGTACAAGTGGAGCAAATGAAAGAGAGGACCCTGGTCATACTCAAACCAACAGCAGTAGATCACAGGATAGTCGGCAGGATAATAGAGTGCGTAGAAGAGAAGGGCCTCAGGATTGCCGGGGCGAAGATGCTGTGGATGGACAGGGAACTGGCAGAGAAGCACTACGCAGAACACAGAGGAAAACCTTTCTTTGACAGACTGATAGGGCACATAACCTCAAAGCCTGTTGTGCTACTTGTGATCGAAGGCGACAGTGCGATAGCAGCTCTCAGACAGCTCGCGGGAGCCACGGATCCACTAAAGGCTGACGCAGGGAGCATAAGAGGACGCTTCGGCACCGGGATAACGGAGAACGTCGTTCACGCCTCAGACAGCCCCGAATCGGCAGAGAGGGAGATTGGATTATTTTTTAAGCCCGAAGAGCTTTACACATACTGATGATAAGACAACCGATACTCAGTGTCCTAGGACACATAGACCATGGCAAGACAACGCTGCTCGATTACATCAGAGGTTCCACAGTTGCTGACAGGGAGCTTGGAAGGATAACACAGCACATAGGAGCAACAGAGGTACCGATAGAGAAGATATATGAGATGTGCGGACCGCTCGTGCCCAAGGGCAGGATAGAGATCCCCGGCCTTCTGTTCATAGACACCCCCGGTCACAGGGCCTTTCAATCGCTGCGCGAGAGGGGTGGAAGCCTTGCGGATCTCGCCATCCTAGTTGTTGACATAAACGAGGGCGTGATGGAGCAGACGGCTCACAGCATCGAGATCCTGAAGAGGCACAAAACCCCATTCATAATAGCTGCAAACAAGATTGATCTGATAGACGGATGGACCACAGCAAAAGCGCCGTTCATCATGAACTATGAGAAGCAGAGCGAGAGGGCAAAGGAGAGCTTCGATGCAAAATTCTACAGGCTCATGGAGCAGCTGTACGACATAAACGTGCCATGTGACAGATACGACAGGATAAAGGACTTTACGCAGAGCTTCGCTATCGTGCCGATGAGCGCGAGAAGCGGGGAGGGCGTAGCTGACCTTCTGGCCACCGTTGTCGGCCTTGCGCAGAGATTTCTCAAGACGCAGCTCGAGCTCGGAGAGCGCGGTGAGGGGAGCATACTCGAGATAAGAGAGGAACGCGGATTGGGAATGACTCTGAACGCCATCCTTTACGACGGAACGATACGCAGGGGGGATGATATAGCAATAGCAGGCATAGGCGGCCCTCTGAGAGCAACGATCAAGGCGCTCTTCCTGCCGCAACCGATGAGCGAGATGCGTGACAAAAAAACGAGGTACAGGGACGTGGATAGCGTGACCGCCGCCTGTGGTGTGAAGGTGGTGCTTCAGGAGGATCTTGCTGTCATTCCCGGAGTGCCATTCCGTGTCTACAGCAGCGGGGAGGACACCGATGATCTCCGGATAGGAGTCACCACGGAGCTGGACCAGGAGGGGGTAGTTGTCAAAGCGGACACCGCCGGATCGATAGAGGGCATAATATTCGAGCTCAGACAGCTGAACAGGAAGGTGCGAAAAGTAGAGGTGGGTGATGTCAGCAAGAGAGACGTGGCTGATGCCGCGAGCAGCTCCGATGATAGGGAGAAGGTCGTGCTGGCTTTCAACGTGAGGGTGCTTGAAGAAGCAGATGAGGAGGCAGAGAAGCTGGGAGTGAGGATAATCAGCAGCGGCCTCATCTATGATCTGGTTGAGAAGTATGAAGAGTTCTGCGAGACAAAGGAGAGAGAGCGCGAGGAGGAAAAGAGGGCCAAACTCTCCTATCCCGCGAGCATAGAGATCCTGCCCGGCTATATCTTCAGGGTCTCAAAACCGGCCATAGTCGGCGTCAGAGTTACTGCAGGCTCCGCCAGGCAGGGCATCACGCTAATTGACGAAGATGGGGAGGTCGTAGGAAAACTTCTCGGCGTTCAGTCCTCAGGCAAAGCCGTGGATGCCGCGGAGAAGGGTGAAGAAGTGGCAGTATCCATAGACAAGGGCGTCATAGGCAGGAACATAAGAGAGGGACAGGTGCTGTACTCGGACGTGGATGAAAAGAGCGCCAGGCTACTGCTTTCAGAGCTGAAGAACGAAGAGCTGGAATGCCTCAACAGGATCATAAAGATAAAGAGGAAGAAGGATCCGTTCTGGGCTGCATGATTCAGATAGCGGCCAGCGTTTCGCCGTCAAAGAGATGTATCTTTTCCCTGTTGAACAGAAGCTTTGCCCTCTCGCCCACATCTATACTTATGTCCGGCGTTGTCTTGACAACTATCAGCTCACCACCGACCTTTACGGTCACTATCTGCTCATAGCCGAGAGGCTCGACAACATAGACTTCGCCCTCTATGCACCCGTCCTCCGAGATCGCTATGTCCTCCGGCCTTATGCCTAGTATAACCTTGTCAAGCTCCACGCTTGAAGGAAGGTCGCACTCCATACCCTCCGCCACGAAGGTCTTATCTCTAGCGCTCCCCTCAATGAAGTTCATGGGCGGAGTGCCGACAAAACCGCCAACGAACGTATTGGCCGGGTTGTTGTATATCTCGGAGGGCGTCCCGATCTGCTGCAGCCTGCCATCCTTGAGCAGTGCTATTCGCGTGGCCATTGTCATCGCCTCCACCTGATCATGGGTCACGTATATGGTAGTGACCTTTATCTTCTCATGAAGCTTTTTAAGCTCAGCTCTCATGTATGTCCTGAGCTTTGCATCCAGGTTGCTCAGTGGCTCATCCATTAGAAAGACCTTGGGGTTTCTTACAATTGCTCTCCCGAGAGCCACCCTCTGCCTCTGCCCACCGCTGAGCTCTTTTGGCTTTCTATCAAGGAACTGCTCTATCTCCAGCATCTTCGCAACCCTGTGAACTCTCTCATCGATCTCCTCCTTCTTCATCTTCTTCATCTTGAGAGGGAAGGCCATGTTATCCCTGACCGTCATGTGGGGGTACAGCGCATAGTTCTGGAAGACCATGGCTATCTCTCTGTCCTTCGGTGGGAGATCGTTCACGAGCTTTTTCCCTATGTATACCTCACCCTCAGTAGGCTCCTCAAGACCTGCGATGGTTCGCAGGATCGTGGTTTTACCACAACCACTGGGCCCGAGGAGGACGAGAAATTCACCATCTCTGCAATCTATCGAAACCTTGTTGACTGCCGTGACATTACCAAACCTCTTCACCAGTTCTTTTACCCTCACTTCGGCCATAAAAATGAAGCGTATGTCGGTATTTATCCTTTTCTTTTCGGCGGGCATTGGGACAAAATTAGCCCAT
>DAEG01000079.1 GCA_002495235.1 Euryarchaeota archaeon UBA287
GCCGACGGCGGTGTTGTTCAGCACTGTCTTGCCGCCGTGAGCTATCTCAACCATGATCCAGCCGCTCTGCGTTATGCTGATCTTCAGCACTTCATCGGGACCCAGCTCGATGCCGGGAGTCCGTATTATCGAATAGCCCTGCATCTCCAGAGAATTCTGGGCTAGGACCAGAACAACAATTACCGCCCAAAGACCATGCATATTGTATGTGTCTAGCATCTCCTGATTTAAAGACTTTTCTGACGCGCACTGGCCCATGCCCCGCGTTTTTTAGAAACTCTTTTATAGTAACAAGCTAATCTTTCATCCATGCTCCTCTTGCAGGTAGAAAAGGAGGTGCTCATCTATCTACGAAAGCACCCCGGCTGCAGATTCATAGATATAGTCAGAGGCACAGGAAACTCAAGAGGGATAGTGCACAGGTGTCTTGATGAACTCTCCAGAAAGGGAGAGCTTGCCACCAGAGAGGTGCGCAAGAGAGTCTTCCGCTACTACCCGCGATGAGCGGCTACAGGGATCTTTTTCCTGAAGGCCTCAGGGAGAGGCTGCCCCGAGCTTTTGACGTGGTTGGTGATATCTGCATAATAAAGCTCCCGGAGGAGTTCTTACCCATACGTAAGAGCGTAGGCAGCGCCATCCTGAAGACCTACAAGCACATGCGGGTGGTGTGCATAGACCGAGGCGTGACGGGAGACCAGAGAGTCAGGAACCTTGAGATCATAGCGGGGGAGAGAAGGACGGATACCGAGCAGAGGGAGAACGGGTGCATATACAGACTCGATGTGGCGCAGGTGTATTTCTCCCCGAGACTATCAGGCGAGAGAGCTCTCATGGCGTCACTCACCGGCAGAAGTGAGAGTGTGTGGGACATGTTCTGCGGCGTTGGCCCATTCTCCATACCGGTCGCAAAGACCGCGAGAGAGGTCTGCGCTTCGGACATAAATGAGAACGCCATACGATACCTAAAAGAGAACATGAAGCTCAACAGAGTGAAGAACATAGATCCGTTCTGCGGTGACGCCAGAGATGCGTTCGGGGACAAAAAATTCGACAGGATCATCATGAACCTGCCCCACTGCTCACTGGATTTCTTTGACTGCGCACTGGAGAGGTGCGCCGGGGGGATGATCCATCTGTACAGGATCTGCCGTGACCCGCCCGCGGTCTGTGAGGAGATCAGGAACAGAGCACACGAGGAGAACAGGGTTGTCGAGGGCATAGATGTCAGGAAGCTGCATGGATACTCCGTGACTGATAGTCTCTTCTGCTTTGACATAAGGATCGGATGAGAGCGTGAGAGATACTCGATGCAGAGATACAGACAAGTATTAAATAGCACAGATGAATCCCGATCATGCACGGCTGGAGAGCGAGAATAGGGCTGATAGTGCCATCATCAAACACCACGATGGAGTGTGAGCTGTGGAGCGTTCTTCCGGTAGGTGTCTCACTGCACACGGCAAGGATGCCCCTGGTGGAAGTGAACACAGACGCCCTGCACTCGATGGAAGAGCATTCTGCTAAGGCCGCCGAGGATCTCATGGACGCAGAAGTGGACTGCCTGCTGTTCGGCTGCACCTCCGGAAGCCTGATAAAGGGAGCGGGTTATAACGAAGCCATGAGCGGGGAGATGGAGGCGAGGTTTGGCGTTCCGTTCATAACCACCTCCACCGCCATCACGGATGCCCTGAACTCCATGAAAGCGAAGGACATCTCCGTGATCACCCCGTACATAGACGAGGTCAACGAAAAAGAGAGGAGGTTTCTTGAGGAGTGTGGCTTCTCTGTCCTGTCCATAGAGGGCATGGGCATAGAGAGGAACACCAGCATAGGGCGCATCACACCAGAGGAGGTGTACAGATTCGCTTCGGAGCACGCCGTAGGGGACTGCCTGTTCATAAGCTGCACAAATCTCAGGACCTTTGAGATCATAGGCGCTCTTGAGGATGACCTTGGCATTCCGGTAGTCACAAGCAACCAGGCATCCCTCTGGCTCGCGCTGAAGAGCGCAGGAATCAGAGACAGGATAGAGAGCCTTGGCAGGCTTTTCGCCCCATGATCAACGGATGTGAAGGAAATCCCGCTCCCTCACCTGGAGAAAGGAAACATTATAAAACAGGAGAGGGGTTATGAGCATGGTGGACAAACTTGACTTAACAAAAAAATACAGAACGTACTTTACTGCAAAAACCAAACCCGAATTAGTGCTGATTGAAACCGCTCAATTTATTTCAATCTGCGGTAAAGGCGACCCGTCTGAAAAGCAGTTTGCCGACAGGATTGAAGCGCTTTATTCAACGGCTTACACTTTGAAATCCGCTCACAAAGCGAAAAACGAAGACTTTGTTGTTTCAAAGTTAGAAGGACTCTGGTGGTTTGACGAAAAGAAATTTGCTAACAAGACAATCGTAAGCGCTTCAGTTGACGTCCCAAGAAGTGAGTGGGAATATCGGTTGCTTATCAGACTTCCAGACTTTGTGACTAAACAAGACCTCGAAAAAGCAAGAGAAACGGTAATGGCAAAAAAGGGGATTCAGCTGGTCAGACAACTCGAATTCTTTACAATGACAGAGGGCAGGTCGATTCAGATGTTGCACGTTGGACCTTTTTCGACCGAGTCTGAATCGTTGCAGCAGATCGGGGCATTTATGGAAACTAACAAACTGACCAAAAACGGACTTCACCACGAGATATATCTGTCGGACTTTCGAAAAACAGAACCGAATAAACTAAAAACAATTTTGAGAGAACCCGTGAGATAGGAGTATGCAGGGAACAAGGATAAATCTCGACTTTTGTGCTGCTATCGGCTTTTGTTCGAGCTGGATGGAATGCGGAATGCTTTTCCTCTCCACTTGGGGAAGGGAAAACAGTATCAAACAGGAGAGGAATCACTATGAGTATGAAGGTTAAAGTCTGTGTGCTGCAGTTTGAGATAGCGGGCGACTTCAAAAAGAATGCAGAAAAGCGAGAGGCTACCTTGAGCAGGCCGATAGCCCTGATTTTGCCCTGATCGGCGGGGAGTTCTCATTGAATGAATCCAAGAACACAGATCCTTATCCTCTGCTCGCTGAGCTGGCAGCATCGTTCAACTGCAATATCGTTGCGCCGATAAATGCAAACTTAATACGTTTTCCAAACTTGCAGTAAAAAGGCTATTCTTCAATGCATATTTTCGATCGAGACGGAGAAGTAGTAGCAATTCAGGACAAGCAACATTTTTACTGGAAAGAAAGACCCTGTTTTAAACGTGGAAGTGATGTCAGGGTCTTTGAGGTTGATGGCATAAAAATAGGCCTGGTCAGCGGTTTGGATATCCTTTATCCAGAGTACACTCAGAGATTAAAAGAAGCGGAGATAGTGTTCTTCTCAACAATGGCGATAGAGGATATGATGTTTGAGCTGGCGAGAATAAGGGCGCTAGAAGATCAGTGTTACGTTGTGATGTCGTCTTTCATTGGGCATTATTTTGGGATGGACTTTGTAGGCATGCTGCGGTTATCGAGCCTGTTTTTGTGATAAGGAAAGGGATGAAAATGCCGGAGCGGGCAGAAGTTTTGCAACACACCACAGGGGAAGGATCCACCCAGGCGGAATTGGATGTTGAGCATATCAGAAAGATCAAAAGAGAGTACCCTATGGATGAACTGTGAGATCCTGAACCAGGAAGCTCTGTTGTGGTCGCCGTAATGTCATGGAGTAAAAGGATTTATCCTGTGTGTGATATTGGGCATATGAATTTTGACAGAGTGATAGAACGCAGGGGCACGGACTGCGAGAAGTGGGATCTCCTGCACGAGCTGTTCGGCAGGGAGGATCTCCTGCCATTCTGGGTCGCGGACATGGATTTCGAGTGCCCAGCAGAGGTGAAGGAAGCGCTGAAAAGGCGCGTAGAGCACGGGATCCTCGGCTATTCTTATCCCGGGGAAAAGATCGTAGAGCTCATAAAGGAGAGGATGAAGAGAAAGCACGGATGGAGCATAGAGAAGGAGTGGATAGTCTTCACCCCCGGCGTTGTTCCTGCTATGAGCGTGGCCATAAGAGCGCTGACGCACCCCGGCGACGAGGTGATACTGCAGAGCCCCGTGTATCACCCGTTCTTCTCTGTGATAGAGAACAGTGGATGCCATGTCGTTGAGAACGAGCTCGTGCTAGACAACGGCAGTTACAGGATGGACACCGATGCTCTCGGCAGGTGCTTTGAGCCAAGAACGGGCATAACGCCCATAGAACGAAGGATCAGGGCCATGCTCCTCTGCAGTCCCCACAACCCGGGTGGCAGGGTCTGGAGAAGAGAGGAACTGGAGGAAGCGGGCAACGTTGTAACTGGCAATGGCGCCTTTGTCGTCTCTGACGAGATCCACTGCGATATAATTCTCAAGGGCAGACACATCCCTTTTTCGTCCCTACCTGAGTTCGAGCAGAACTCGATGGTCTGCATGTCAGGCAGCAAGACCTTCAATCTCGCTGGTCTCTCAACATCGTTTGCGATAATACCGAACGAAGAGATAAGAAAGAGATTTATGTATACGAAAAAGAACCTCGTCCAAGAACCCAACGTCCTCGGTCTGGTCGCTCTTGAAGCTGCGTTTGAAAAATGCGATCCGTGGCTAGACGAGCTTCTGTCCTATCTGAAAGGAAACCTCGAGCTTGTCAAGAGGTTCTTTTCGGGAACTGATGTCAGGGTCATAGAACCTGAGGGCACGTACTTGGTGTGGCTCGATTTCCGGGCATTTGGCAGGAGCGACCGCGAGCTGAGAAGCGCATTAGTGGACAGCGGCGTTGCCCTGAACGATGGTTACCTGTTCGGTAAGGCAGGAAGCGGCTTTGAGAGGCTGAACATCGCGTGTCCCAGAACTATGCTGGAGGAGGGACTGGAGCGCATAGGGAAGGCACTGGAGCGTCTCGATTAGATCGACGCGTAATTGCTTGTCAGCGAACAACACAATCTTAAACGCCCAGCTCCATACCGTTCTGTGCGAGAGACAAAAATAGCGGTTGGAGAGCTATGGGGTATACCCCTCACGCTCGACCCCCTGTTCGTCGCATTCTGGCTGGCCGTATGGACCATTCTAAGCATGGTTAAAGGGAATATTGATCTCGCCTGGATCATCATGTGGGGCTCTGCTGGTGTGCTATCCACAGCGCTTCATGAGATAAGCCACGCTCACGCGGCTCTCAAAAACGGCGTAAAGCCAGAATATATAAGCCTGTCCATGAGAAAGAGCTACGTGCACTTTCAGTCAGACACCATAGCTCCGGACTCTATGATAAAAATCGTGCTTGCAGGCCCCGCCGCCGGCTTTTCTGTGGGAATTATCTTCTTTTTCGTGGATCTTTTTTGCTACCCTGACTATGATGCTCTCTCCTGGTATGCCAGAAGCCTCATCTGCATCGTTGAACTCTCCCAGCTCCTGCCTTTTCGGCCCTTCGATGGCGGGCTCATACATGATGCACGTTTGAGGAAGAAGCTTGGAGCTGAAGGTGCAGAAGCGCTCATAAGGGAGAGAAATCAAAAGATCATGAGCGCCGCAACCCGAGCCCGGCGGGTTATGCTTTTCATCATAAAGATCCTGTCTGCCGTCCTGATCATTATTCTCTGCGCCCTGCTTTACCTCTGTGCTAGCGGAGAGCTCTAAAGCCCTTCAGAGCGCGTTTTGAAAAGATATTTTAACTCGAAGACAACTACACATGTACAGCCCCGTGGTGTAGCGGCCAAGCATAGGGGACTCTGGATCCTCTGACGGCAGTTCGAATCTGCCCGGGGCTATGATGATTTCGGACATGCTGCTCGAGCTGGCCGACCTCCTGGAGCTCAAGGGAGAGAACAGGTTCAGGATCAACGCCTACAGAAAGGCCGCAGCGGCTATCGAGAATTATGACGTAAAAGACATGTATGAAAAATCCGGCATTGATGGGCTCTTGGAGATAAATGGTGTCGGCAGGGGCATAGCCGAAAAGATAGAGGAAGCTCTCAAGACAGGAAAGATCAGAGAGCTGGAAGAGCTCAGAGAGGAGCTGTCCTACGCAGAGCTAATGGCCGTACCCGGGATTGGACCTAGGACTGCCAGAGAATTGAATGCGCATCTCGGCGTGAAAAGCATCGAAGAGCTGGAGAGAGCAGCCAGAGAGAGAAGGGTGAGGAGGATACCGGGCATGGGCGAGAAGACCGAGAAGAATATCTTGAGAGGCATAGAGCTCTGGAAGAGCTCGAGAGAGAGAAAGACGCTCGCTTACGCCACTGCCATCGGAGAGGGCGTGATCGCAAAGTTGGGTGGTGAGGGGCTCACTATTGCTGGTAGCCTGAGAAGAGGCAGAGAGACCATAGGTGACATAGACATACTTGCGATCTCCGATGCTCCGGATGAAATCATAAAGAAGTTTGTTTTACTCGCAGAGAACGTCCTCATGCAGGGCACGACCAGGGCGAGCATAATAATGAATGATATGCAGGTAGATCTGAGAGTAGTAAAGGAAGAGAGCTTCGGCTCTGCACTGCTGTACTTCACAGGCTCAAAGGAGCACAACATAAGGCTGAGGGAGATAGCGCAGAGGAAGGGGCTCAAGATAAACGAGTACGGCGTGTTCAGGGGTGAGAATAGGATCGGCGGCAGAGAGGAGAGAGAGATCTACGGCGCACTGGGACTGCAGTACATCCCCCCGGAGATAAGAGAAGACCTGGGTGAGATAGAGCTCGCCCAGAAAAACGGGATACCCGAGCTTGCAGACCATGTGAGGGGGGATCTTCATGTGCATTCCCTCTGGAGCGACGGAAAGATGACGATAAGCAGCATCGCGCAGAGAGCGGAAGCCCTCGGTTATGAGTGGGTCGCTGTCTGCGACCACTCAAAGAGTTTGAAGGTAGCAAACGGACTCGATGAGAAGAGATTCACGGACAGGAACCGGGAGATAGACTCGACAGAGAGCAGAGTAAAGATTCTCAAGGGGGCTGAGGTGGAGATCCTTGACAACGGCGACCTCGATCTCAGTGCAAGGGCCCTGGAGGACCTGGACGTGGTCCTGGCCGCGGTGCACACGAAGCTGAACATGAGCGAGAGGGAGATGACCAACAGAGTCATCAGAGCACTGAACAGCGGGATGGTGGACATATTCGCGCACCCAACGGGGGTAATGCACGGACAGCGCGAGGGGTACAGGATAGACTTTGAGAGGATCGCCGGGTGCGATGTTGCCTTCGAGATAAACTGCTCACCCGACAGGATGGATCTCAATGGCAGCAATATCCGGAAGATAAAGCAGATAAACGAAAAAGCCATCTTCTCCATAGGGACCGATGCGCACGCAGAGGAACAGATGGATAACATGAGATTTGGCATAAAGACGGCAAGGAGAGGAATGCTGGAGGAGAGGGATCTGGTGGGAGAATCATGGATAAAGGCGAGATAGGCGCTGCGGCTGAAAGGATCAGGGATTACGTCAGAAACACGGAGATAATGGAGAGCAGAACACTGAACGAGATATGCGGATGCAGGGTATTCCTGAAACTGGAGAACCTGCAGCGCACGGGCTCATTCAAGATAAGGGGCGCGGCCAACAGGCTTCTGACATTAAAGGACGAAGAGTCGGAGAGAGGGGTCATAACGGCATCGATGGGAAACCACGGGGAAGCGGTCGCGTACATGGCGAAGGCCCTTGACATCGACTGCTGTGTCGTGTTACCTAGAGGCATAAAGAAGTCAAAGCTTGACGCCATAAAGAGCCACGGAGCGAGAGTGGAGCTGTCTGGCGCCACATACGATGACGCTTTCCAGAGGGCCGGCGAATTGTCTGTGGAGGAGGACTACGTGATGATAAATTCCTATGAAGATGAGGAGGAGATAGCAGGCAACGGGACCATAGCCCTGGAGCTTCCAGATCTGGACACACTCATAGTTCCTGTCGGGGGAGGCGGGCTCCTGGCCGGTACACTACTGGCCCTCGAGGACCGGGGAACGCGAGTCATAGGCGTAGAACCTGAGGGCGCTGCTTCTCTGTCACTTTCACTGAAGAACGGCAGACCCTCCAGTGTGCCCTCTGTAAACACCATAGCGGACGGATTGTCTGCAAGACATCCGGGCATAAAACCATTCAGCATCATAAGGAGCAGGATCAGTGAAAAAGATGTTGCGCTGGTCAGCGATGTCGAGATCGCATCAGCGCTCCTGTTTCTTCTTGAGAGGTGCAAGATCCTCGCTGAACCGAGCGGAGCCGCTCCCATGGCTGCGCTCATGTATAACAAGATCGGTGTAGAGGAAGACTCAAAGGTGGGTGTCCTGATAACCGGGGGCAACGTTGAGCTCTCGGATCTGGCGTATCTGATAAGCAGGAATGTTGCGAATGAGGGCAGAAGGACAAAGCTGTGGATAATGGCGAGAGATGATCCTCAGGAGATGAAAAAGATCTTTGAGCTCTTGGGTAAGAACGAAATAAGTGTGGAGAGCATGCATCTTGACAGGCACGCACACAGCGTCCCGCTCAACTACTGCGAGGTGAGGCTCACCGTCACGGCACCACAGAGCTCGATGATCGAGAAGTGCATCAGCGAGCTGAGGGATGGCGGCCACAGGGTCACGGCTGCCTATTGATTCTTGCCAGCCTGTGCGCCATGCGGAGAGGTCCGGCTCCATGCCCCAACAGGCCTTCGGCGAGATCGAGTGAGGTCTGCAGCGTCACTCTGTTCCCCGGGGATATGAACGTATTGCCTCTCTTCCATCCGATCTGTCTGTCTTCGTAGAACACCGCTTCGCCCTCAACCGTGCCCAGAAGCCTGCTCTTTGCGATCCCTATCGCCGGCGAATCGGCGCTCAGGCCCATCATGCAGGCGCTACCGCACAGGCGGGGGTGCATTATGCCATTCCCGTCTATGAAGTACAGGACGCCTTCAAGCCCTTCGGAGAGCTTCTCAAAGAGAGGCAGCTCTCTGAAACCGAGATATGTTGGTATATATGGCATGCTCGAGAGAGCGTACCCCGTTCTCAGCTCTATGACCTCCAGCCTCCTGTTCATGACGCATAGTGCACCCTTGGCGAACCTGTCGCGGTATGACACGTCAAAACCTCCTATGAGATCAAAATCACCATCAGAGAGATCGACGTTCCCGCTCATCTCCATCTGTTGTGCCTGCATCCTCTTCAGTACCATACCGGATTTGAAATCATCGAAGATCTCTGCCCTGACAGCGCCGTTCTCTGCGGATACGCCCTCCTTTCCAAGAAGACTCTTTTTCTCCTCCACCCCAAACCTGAAGCCTCCGATCCTGAGATCCTCATGGACGACCCTGTGGCAGGGGACATCTATGGGCCGGGGATTTATGCTCAGCGCCTCGGCAACCCCCCTTGCCGCGATAGGATCGCCGAGGGCCTCAGCAACCCGTTTGTACGTTGAGACCATGCCCTCGGGTATCTGTCTCACAAGGGAATATATCTCTTCATAGACCTCTTCTACCATGTATTCAGTATCTGACCAAAAAACCCTGATGGTCGGGCTGATCTGCGCTCTCTCTGCGGACGAAGACCTTTCTGACCACAGCCCCGGAAGGACCTCTGTGACACCACTCTATCAGAGCCTCTACCTTCTCATCCGCACCCTCGAACAGCGCCTCGACCCTTCCGTCCGGAAGATTCCTCACCCAGCCGACGACCCCGAGCTCCCGGGCGCGCTCGGCGACCTCACGCCTGAAGAAGACGCCCTGAACCCTGCCCTCTATGAAGAGGTGAGCTCTGAGCATCAGTTTATGTAGAACACATTGCTGCGGTACACTTCGCTGCTACCGCTCTCCGTGAATGCCGTCATGCTCACATAGCATGGCCCGGGGCTGATCTCATCAGCAGACGTCTCTATCAGAGTTACCGTCATGCCGGCCACCCACGACCCGCTGCCAGGGCTGTGCGCAACGGGCGACCAGCTGGACCCGTCAGAGGACACGGAGAAAGCAACACTGCCCAGATCGTACGGATTCCCGTTCAGGTTTGTGAGCCTCAGGATCGCTATAGGATCCTCCGTCCTGTCAGACATCTGTCCCGGAGCGTCTCGCGGGGACACCATGATCACGGTCTGGGATCCCATCTGTGTCTGACCATACTGCTGAGCTATCATAAAAACAGCCACGGCCAGAACCACAGTCACAGCTACCATCAGTATGACACCGATAACAGGAGATACCGCCTCATCTTCCCTGCACTTCATGAATGTATATTGAACTTTGCTGTATATATCATTTTCTAATCTCTAGGGAGCGTATTCGAGCGGCAGACTTCTCAGCCTCACCCCTGTCGCCCTGAAAACGGCGTTCGCAACAGCCGGAGCGACCGGCGGTAAAGCAGGTTCACCAACTCCTCCCGCGTTGGCATCACTGTCGACTATCAGGATCTCAGTGCGCGGTGCATCCTCCATGCGCAGAAGTCTGTACGAGTCAAAGTTCTGTGTTGTGGCAAAGGAATCCCCGAAGCTCATTCGCTCTCTCAGAGCCACGCTCAGACCCATGATGATCGCTCCTTCGACCTGCTGTCTGATTATGCCATTATTGATCGTCTTCCCACAGTCGATCGCAACGAACACCCTGTCTACCTTTATGTGATCCTCCGTCGAGACCTCTGCGACCTCCGCACAGTAGCTCCCAAAGGAATAGTGAAAAGCGAGCCCCTGAGCGCAGCCTGCAGCCATGCTCCTGCCCCAGTGTGACATCTCTGAGACCTTCCTGAGAACGTTCTTAGCTCTCTCATCCTCGAGCATAGAGAGCCTGAACTCTAGAGGATCTCTCTTGAGGGCAGCAGCCACCTCATCCATGAAGCTCTCCATGAAGAAGGCGTTGTTAGAGTTGCCTACGGATCTCCACGGCCCTGCACGCAGCGGAAGCGCGACTCTGCCGTATTCCACCTTCATATCCTTTATGCTGTACAGCGTGTTCCATATCCCCGCAACAGCCGCGGGGTCTACCTCTTTCTCCGTTCCTTCCTCGTGCACCGCCTGAACCGCAACCCTGCACTCCATACCGATAGCGCCTTTGTGCATTCGCGCTCTCATGTCCACAACGGCTCCCGGCCTGTAGAAATCATACGCCAGATCCTCTTCTCTGGTCCACAGAAGTTTCACAGGCCTCTTTATCTTCATGGAGATCTCTGCAGCCTCCTTGATAAAGTCGCTCTTAAGCCTCCTGCCAAATCCTCCTCCAAGGAAGGTCGTATAAAGCTTTATATCCGCCACCCCGGTCACCTCCCGGACGGCCTCGACAGCCTCGGTCTGAACCTGCGTCGGGGCCCACACCTCGCATTCATCCTCCTTCACCCATACGACACAGTTCATCGGTTCCATCGGTGCATGGGATATGTACTGGGTCCTGTATCTCACTTCCAGCAGCGTTTCTCCTTCAGCCTTGCCCCTCTCGTTATACACAACGGCATTTTTCAGGGCATTCTCCAGAACCTCATTTACCCTGCCATCGTCCAGAACTGCCGTGCCGCGCCATTCGGCCTCAATCCCTGCTCTGGCCCTCCACGCTTCCTCCATGCTGTCCGCATAGACCCCTATGCCATCACTTATCCTTACGGCCTTCCCCTCTGTGCCCGCATAGGAAACGAGATCCGCACCGTATGCCGGAGCTCTTATGACAGTGGCATAGACCATCCCGGGCACAGATACGTCTATGCCGAACACAGCTCGTCCATTGACTTTACTCTCTATGTCCTTCCTCCGCAGTTCCTTTTCCTGCAGATCCTTCATCTCATACTCACCTTCTTCCTGCACAGATACCAGCTCTGCGAGTTCGCCGTAACTGAGAGACCTGTCGC
>DAEG01000075.1 GCA_002495235.1 Euryarchaeota archaeon UBA287
CATAAACGTCATCGCCCAGCTCCGCGCTCTCTATAGCCTTCATCATCTCTTCTGTCGGCAGCGTTACCGTGTCACTTCTGAGGTCTATCCTTCTGATCCTCGTGTCCATGGACCGGAAGAGTAGACGTCTGTTTAATACTTTTTCATATAGGTGCCATCGGAGGCAGGATCATCTCCTTGCTTCCGGTATGATGAACTTTCCCGTTTCCTTCTCGAGTGCAAGGGCGAGAGCTCCATACACCGGTTCGTATCTGGGCTCTATGAATCTCGCGCCTCCTGTGACCTCCCTTACCTCTCTCTGGAATGTCTCGTAGAGCCCAAGCTCTCTCAGCGCGTCAAACACCATGCCCCGCGTGGCGATCTCAAACTCTCCGTCCTGAAGCCCGAGACGTTCTATCACGGCCTTTGCGTGCAGAAGAAGCTCTTTTTCCGCCCTTTCGACCATTGCTATCGAGACCTCATCCCCCTTTTTCGCCTCACCTACGGTATCCCTGAATATACTGATGAGTTCCTTCTGCCCTAATTTGCCTGCATAGAACAGATCAACGAACTCTCTCACGTCATTGAGTTTGAAGCTGTCAATCAGGGTCATCTCAAGGGATGTTTTGTCACCCCTCCCGTCATAGGATTTCATGACGCTTCTCAAGGCTCTCTTTGCGATCCAGTAGACCGAGCCCTCATCGCTCAGGAAGAACTCCCAGCCCCCCGCCCTTGCGGCATCCCCTTCTCCGGTCATGCCGAAGGCCACCGCGCCCATGTCCCCTATGACCATGACGCCTTCGGCGCTGTCCCCCTCTGGCGCTATGGCGCCTATGAATGCAGCGACAGAATCGTTGTAGATCAGCACGTCGTCCGCTATATCCAGCGCATTCAGCAGGCCTCTGACCCTCAATTCATCGCTTGCCGTGTCAACATCCGGTATGCATACGGACAGGACTCTCACCTTCTTCACTCCGAGCGCCTTTGCCGCCGCAAAGAAAGCGTCGCCCAGTGCGTCACCCAGGGCGGCAGTGCCCTCCCTCTTGTATCTCACCCCGCCGCTCTCGCCTCTGGAGAGAACTCTGCCATTCAGATCGCAGATCCAGCATCTGGTTCTGTCATCCATGAATATACCGGCGACGTATTCCATAATAAAGATATGAACAGGGTATACTTATTTGTTACTCTCGAACAGATCAACCGCCTTTTCCCCGTCCCAGAGCTTCCTCTCTCCTCTCTCTTCTGCCTTGAGCAAGAGGAACCTGTCTCCCTTCACTGGCAGGATGAAGTACTCCTCAGCCGAGCCCCGGTCCTTCTTGAGCACGAGCTTCACTTTGTTCTCGATCCTCTCTCCTGTTGCGGGATCTATGTACTCATAGCGCACAAAGACGCCGCGGTCCACGAGTCTCCTGACCTCCCTTTTCCCTTTCCTGCTCTCCGTTACTACCTCATCAGGGTATTCCATGGACGTAAGTTGTTGCGTTATTTATACCTGTGGCTGCAGGTAGTGATCTATGAGTTCATCCCACCTGGTCTCTGAGAATCTGAGGCTCCTGTAACTCTCCAGAGCACCAGAGAACACTCTCGGCATCCATACGCTTATGCCGTGGGTCTCGGCCCTGCTCCCGTGAGTCTCGCAGATCACGCACCGCTCTATGGCCTCCATGAGCTCCACCGCCTCAGGCAGCTGCAGNNCGGCATAGTCCCTGTTCTCGTTTGCATCGAAGTGCTCAAGGTAGTACGCATTGTTTATCGGGCCGTTGATGTCGATATCCTCATCAATGATCCTGTCGCACAGGCTGTTCAGTGCCTCTACTACCCGGTCCATGCCCGAGGTGTCTATCGCGGAGAGCGTGAGAGTGGACGTCGTGATGTAGGTGCCAACGATCGCTCTCGCTAGATCCTCTGGCGTAGACGCGCTGGCGGCCTCTCTCAGTATCATATCATAGGACCATCCCCCGCCGGGCTCCACTTCTTCAGAGCCGACGATCACCGGCACGTACTCTCTCAGTGCGTAGGCCACCTCCATCATCTGCATGAGGCAGGCGTCAAAACCCAGAAGATCTATGTCGTATGATGAGGTTATGGTGCTCATGGCGTGATCGAGCTCGTCAATGGTTAGTTCATCATAGTTGTCTATGCATATGCCCTTCACGGGCGTCTCGTTCTCCTGCGGATAGGAATCCATCCACCCACTCCCGTGGTTCCACAGTATCAGCGCCCTCCTCTCTGCGGGGAATCGTTCGCAGGCCCATGTCGCAAAGTCTATCAGCGTCTCCGGATCCCCCATGTTCTTCTCTCCCACGTCCTCTATCAGCTCGGAATCTATCCTCTTGCAATCGTTGTGTTCCTCTGTCCTGTCCGGTGTTACACGGTACCTTCTTGTCGTGTCCCACGCGTCATTGGAGCTGTCGCACGATCCTCTGTCGAACTGGACTATGACCGTAACGTTGTCGTTTATCCCCATCTCCATCTCGTTCAGGTCCGTTATCCCCGGCTCCTCCAGGCTGAAGTAGCAGGTGTCAGGCGCGTACTTGTCACCATCCATGTAGACCATTATGAGCCATTCCGTGTCCTTGGCTCCCGCCGCCGGAGCGTGCGCGAGAGAGATCAGGAACGAGAGAGCGAGCACAAGGGCAGAGAGCTTCACTGCATCACCTCGATATCCGATACCTCCGCGACCAGCAGCGGTTTCAGACTCTTTCCATCCTCGAGAACCTCTATCCTGCCCCTGACCCTGACACTCTTGTCGTAGAGGCCGTCGATATATTGGTAAAAATCCCTTCCTTTAAGGGTCTCGTTCTGCTTTACGTTCACCGTTATCTTTTTTCCGTTGTCCTCTATCCCCCAGAGATCGCCGCGCACCCAGCTGAAGGAGGCCCTGTCAGTAAAGATGCCCTCCACGGTGACCTCCTCTCCATCGAAATTCTCCGGGTTCTTCAGTATGTCGCTGACCTCTGTTATGGTCTCCTTGCCGAGGATCCTGTCGATCCACCGCCTCACAGCGTCCTGCGGGCCTCCAGACTGCTGGGCCTCCGCCACCGGGGCGAGGAGAAAGAGGATCGCCAGGCATATCGCAAATCTCTGCATGGACTATCTTATAGGAGGATATGCTATATATCCCTTTCCTATACATGATAACCTTGCTGTTCTCTTTGTGGATCGTGGAAGAACAAGTCTATAAACGATGACACGCATATCCTCGTCTATGAGAGTAACTCCCCTGCTCGTCGCGCTTGTACTCACGGCAGCGCTCGTGGCCCCGGCAGTTTTCTTCGCGCCCGAGGCGGAGGCCTCCTTCTGCAACGTCTGCCCCCCGTGGGGTTTTGGCGTTGGTTTTCTGGATCTCTGCAGCTGCGTTGATATCATCTCCTGCTTCAGCGGGATCTCGATACTGAGCTGCTTCAACTTTGGCAACATCTGCAATTTCCTTGGTGTCATAGCCAACTGTTTTTCGATGTTCAACTTCCTTGGTGTCATAGCCAACTGTTTTTCGATGTTCAACTACTCCGTCGAGTGCGGCTGGAATTTTTGTGGGTACTGCTTGCCATGCACGATCTTCAGCTGTTTCAACCTTGTGAACCTCTGGTCCGGGCGCGTAACATGCTTTAATGTTTTAGAGGTCATGTCCGGTCTCTGCTCCTTCGGCAATCTGATAGACATAGCGTCAGGATCCTGCATAAACCTGATGAGCTGCGTCAAGTGTGCCAGCGGCCTGTACCCGCCGTTCATAGCCAGCGGGGGCTGCCTGAACCTCCTCACGGGGTGCAACCCGTGCAACCTCTGCCTGCCGCTCTGCTTCAGCACGGGCGTAACGGACTGCCTGAACTATGTCTGCGGCCTGTTCGTTGCGCCGATCCAGTGTGCCTCTATGATCCTGAATCTCTGCGCCGCTATCTGTCTGGCTCCGATTCTGATTCTTCTTGCTCCAATCCTGCTTTTGCTCATGCCGCTCTACGGTCTTTCGTGCACAGCGACCGGGACCGTGCCGTGCGCTGCCTGCCTCGGCCCGCTTTACGAGGCAGTGTCTAGGACAAGATCCTACCTTTCCTCGGCGTATAGCACCTCCCAGACGTGATCCCGTCTCTATCCCGGGCGCTTTCTTAACAAAAGTATTAAATACAATCTAGTTCAATCTATATGCTGATGATGCCGATTCTGCTCCAGTGGCAGCTTATCGATTGGCTCTATGAGAGGGTCACCTACTATGCCATTGAGGCCTGGTTTGACATAGCGCGGGACTGCGCCAGCATTCTCCTGCGGCTCTACATGGGAGGTTAGGTTGAGGATTCCTTTGAAAGCGCTGGCCGTTGCGGCTCTGCTTATGCTCTTTGTAGTTTATGATGGTGTTGCGGCTGATGAAGCCTCCGTGGCGCAGCCGAGAGCGCAGGACATAATGGGGTCGCTGAGAGGCCTGCTCTCAGTGCTGCAGGATCTTGTGGCGAGACTGATTCTCTTTCTGCCCAGGTGTCTTTGCACTAACTGGATAGAGATGTTGAGGTTGATCATTTGAGAACAATAAAGATCATATCGGTGACCGTTGCGGCTCTCTTTCTCCTCATGGTCTTCCAGAACTCTTATTCTCAGTCAAATGCGATAGCGGAGGCCAAGGAGACAAAGATCGCTCAGCCCGCCACAGAGGTCTCCAGCCCCGCAGAGCCGAAAGACATCGTCTCTGACTCCGGCCCGATCCAGTCCGTCCCCGGGCCGCCGCTATCGGGCTCCGTAACGCAGCCAAGGGCACAGTACGCCATAACCGAGGCTCTGCTGATGGTCGTGGCCTTCATTATTCTCGGTCTGATTGCCGTGCCGGTGGTGTGCCTCTCGCCTCTCCTTCTTCTGATCTTTCTTTGTGTCTCTCCTCTTTTCCTGATTGTCAACGTAATCTTCATCTTTCTCATAATGGTTCTTCCGGTTCTCCTCGCTTCATTCGCGGATGTCTCAAGCTACGAGATCCCCGGGTCTGTCCAGAGGATGCTCAACGACATAGGCTCCAAGGGGACTCTCACGGAGATAGCATTCGCCTACTTAAAGAACCTCTGGTCCATAGTGGTGAACCTGCCGGAGGTAGCCCGTCTGGTGGGAAACCTTGATACGGGGGATTACGCCCACCTCATAGAGCGCTTCGGCTCTATTGTGCTTAATTACCCAAGGAATATCAGGGCCCTGCCGAACAAGATCCTGCACAACCTCTTCCCGACGGTGAACGCCCTGCCTGCATGGCTCAGGCAGGCCCCCGTCCTTCTTCAGGTCTTCCCGCTGCTGATGTACGCTCTCATGGTCCTTCCGATCGTTGCGCTCATAGGCTACGGCTTCATTCTCGCCCTGGGGCTTGCCGTGACGATCGGTCTCTTGCCCATACTCCTGCTCCTCTCTGCTCCGCTGTTGATAATTTTCGGTGGCATTATACTCGGGTTATTAGGTCTGGTCTTCGGCGTCTCTCTCGGGCTCGCTGCTGGGATCGTCATGGGCGGTATAGTACTCCTCGCGATATTGGGCTTGATCATGATTATCTGCGCTGTAGCGGGAATATTGCTTGGCGCTATCATTGGTGCTATTATCGGGATAGTGGTTGCAACAATCATTGCCCTTATTCTTGTAGCCGCAGGTATACTAACAGGGCCCATCGATGTAATCATAATTGTAGCAGCGCTTATCGGCATCGTGATCGGAGGCGGTCTCGGCATCCTGATCGGAGGGATCCTCGGTCTGGTCATCGGCGGCGGTCTTGGTTTTATCATCGGACTATTGCTTGGAGGAATCGCTTTCATAGCTATAGTCCTCTGCCTCATGGCGGTGGGCTTTGCACTGGGCGCGTGNNGTGCTTGGTGCGTTTATCGGGCTGGTGGTCGCAGCCCTGCTGTTGCTGGTGCTCATCCCGCTGTCCATAGTCATGGTGTGCATAGCCCTGCCGATCGTGCTGTTCCTCATACCGATCCTCGGAGGGGCCTTTGTCCTGCTCACCCTGCCTCTCATGCTCCCAGTCGGCCCGCAGGCGGTCAAGTCCTATCCCGCGGTTTTCAGCCTCTGCCTGTCGTTCGCAGAGAACTCTATATCCATTCCGCTTGGCTGCTGCGTGGGGCTCCCGGCGTCTGCATGCCTCTCGTTCTTCAGAGGACTGCCCGGATCGATGAGAGCGGTGCTCATCCATCTGATAGACTTCTGCCTTACCCCGTTCCTCTTTGCCATGAGGGCCCTGCCGCTCATGGGCACTTTTGTCGTTCTTGCGATCCTCTGGATCGCCGGAATGGGTCTGTTTACCGTATTCTCGCCATTCATTCTCATAGCGCCTGTGTTCATAGTCCTCGCGCTCTTTGCACAGGGCCTCATAGACAGGTCTAACGGCGAGGACGTCAGCGCCATAGACACGGACGAGATCAAGAAGTCCATAGACAACCTGCCCGAGAACGTGGGCGAGGTCGACAGGGTCATAAAGAGGATCGCCGAGATGGTAGGCAAGAGTGCGACCACGGACATAAAAGGTCTTCTTGACGCTCTGTTAGATGTGGACTGGCTCATAGCGACGCAGAATCTGCCCTACGTCCTGCCTGAGGCGATGCAGGCCGTGGGAGGCGCAGTGCCCTCGATCATAGAGAGCTGCCCAGACATAATAAAGACGCTGATAGATTCCGGACTTTCTCTGACAATATACATCTTTGAATATCTTTCTGAAACCCTTGTTGCATGGATAACGGACATAATAGCTATCATAGTGAGAATGCCAGAGTTCGCCCTGCTCATTCCGCAGATGCTCGAGATCCTGTCAGTCATAACGATAAATCTCCCCGCTCTCGTCCGTGGGTTCATACCCGCAGCAGTTGATGCTGTTGAGGAGACCGGAAAGGGGTTGCCCGAGCTCTTCCCCAGCATTGTGCTGTCTACAATGGGGCTTAATGCTCTTGTGCTTCAGTTCGCCCGTGGCGTGTGGAGGCTGTCCATGCGCGTTTCGGAGCTAATAATACAGTTCCTCTGGTACCTGATCCTCCTGCTGCCTGCATCCATCTTCGACTTTGACAAGTGCGTCACTCCGTGGTTCGGCCCGAGGCTCTTCTCAGTCATTGGTCTGTGTATCGGCGCAATACCCGCCGGGTGCATTGGATTGTGCTCTGCTCTGGGTTCTCTGCTGATAGCGGGATGCCTTGAGGTGGGTGTGTGCTGCTACATACCGTCCATGTTGGTGATGCAAATATTAACCCTCATCACCGATGCGATGAAATTCTGCATTATGCCCTGCACAACAATTGTTTCCATAGTGGAAGCGCTTATTCAGTTCTTCACCATTTTTGGCGGGATCATAGATGCCATAATTCAGTACCCAATCTCTCAGGTAATCGTAGACACCTGCACAGGAATCCTCGGCATCATCAACGCCATTCTCGAGCCTATAACTGCAATTCTGGATATGATTGGAGCCGCCATCAGCGGCCTCTCGCTGCTCACGGAGTGGCTACTGCCAATATTCTTCCTGATTCTTGTTGTGATAGCGCTCTTCCCGCTGATGGGCATAGTTGTTGCTTTCCTCACCCTTGCTCTCATCTACTTTGGCTTTTACTTGGGCCAGATATTCGTGGGAAGCCTGCTGATGGCATGCTCTGGTGTCTTCCAGTCAGTTGTCATGGTTCCTCTCATGGCCTTATGTGAGCCTGTTCCAGTAGTATCAACGCTCCTCGGATACATGAACACGCTCACAGGGTTCTATGCATTCTTCATACCCCCGAACGTCATAGAGATCATAACCCAGAGCATACCGCTCTGCGTCAACCTGCTGGCAGCCTGCCCTGTGATAGTGTTCATGCCCATATCGCTCGTGCAGACGTTCTTCTCGACAGCCTCATCCGCTGTCGGGGCTCTGCCATCCGTTCCCGCGTATCTCGGAAGGCTGACAGACAGGATAATATTCTCTTTCTGCGCAGAGTGCCTTGCCATAATCTCGTTCGCCATAGACTTGTTTGTTGCGGTCGTACTCTCCTGCTTTGCCATAACGACAGGCATGCTGGACGAGCTCCTGTCGCTGGACATACTGACGAATGCGCCGAAGATAGCCATCCTTGTGCTCGCGCTCATATTCGTGATATTCGCGTGGGTCATAGACCTCTGCGGCGTCATGTGCCTCAGAGCCCCGGACATGATAAATGAGTACGCGAACGCGATACTGAAGAGCATGGCGATGATGCCGATACTGAGCGCCATAGTGCCCGGGATGGCGGCCGCTCCTGCGGCGATGCAGCCCGAGGTCGTGAGCGCTGGGCTGTCAAAGCTGGCTATAATCGTTGTTCTCAGCCCGTGCGCTATCCTTGGAGCATTCGTGACGCTCGTGTACAATCTCTTCAAGGAGGTGTTCATGTGGTTCTACGGCACAGCGCCATCGCTGTTCCTGCTGCCCTGCAACCTGTGCGGAAGGGCTATGGACTCCGTGAACCGCATATGCTCAGGCATGGGCTCGGCCCTCGGGGGAGCCGGGAACTCCATAGAGAACCAGCTTGTGACCTATGGGGAATGAAGAAAGGAGAGCGCGGCAGCTCTTTGTATGATCGGGTGAGACCTCTCTTACAGGGTTTGCAGTGTCCAAAAAGCTTCGGTCGTGTGAGGTTCCCGCTTCTGTCTATCTCTCCATAGTTAGATCCTGCCAGCTTTCATGCGACCTGCAGCGTCATAAAGAACAACACGAGGAACGTGCTGAAGGGTTTGAGACTCAGGAAGGTGCACTACATTGTAGCACAGGGCCGGAAAAGGCTGGTGGGCTTACCAGAGACTGCAGGCAAAGTTTATATATCGCAGGATCCATGCATAATCATGAAGTTGTATGCGGTCATAGCGATAATGCTAGTGCTAGGTCTGCCACTGGTCAGAGCTCAGGGGCAGCCCGCCGCGCCGGCGGAGCAGCCGGTTATACCGGAGGACGTGGCCGGGATGCTGGTGGGAGTAGGTTCCGGTCCAGCGATTTCCGTGGTCATGGATCTGGCAGATACATGCCTGTCAGGAGTGCTGGACGTGCTCGATACCTGCGTGGCTTTACTTCTTGATTCGGTGTTTATGTTAGGGAGCGTGCTTGTGAGCTGCCTGTACGGCAATGCCCTCTGGAACTGCCTCGAGTCCTGGGTCAGGCTTTGTGTCACATGCTTCGGTTGTTGTCCGTGGGACTTCTGGTGCGAGTGCCTGCCCTGCGTCTCGGTTATACCGCACACGCTGAGGGCCGCGAGATCCGCCTGCAACCTGATCGCTCTCTGAGCGCTGACCGTGCCCTGTCCTCTTCTTTTGTCTTTCATTGATAGCATGGGAGTCAGATTCATAGTTGTCGTGGAAGATGGAGGTTATGTTGTGGACTGTCCTGCACTACCCGGATGCGTCTCAGAGGGAAAAACGCTGGAAGAATCCCTTGAGAACATCAGAGAGGCGATGAGTCTCCATCTGGAGGGAGAGGACCTGAAAGAGCTTGGGATATCACCAGATCTCTCGGTTCTGGTCAATCTGGAGCTCGAATATGCCACAGCTCAGAGCTCTTAGCGGTAAAGAGTTCCTAGGATGTCCCCGGGTTCGGATTTGAGGTTGCCTCCCAGAGAGGAAGCCACGTAAAGATGAGAAGGATCCTGGCAGACGGAGAGAAGCAGACCTTGACAATCCCACTGCACGACGAGCTGGACAAAGGAACCTTAAAGGCAATAATCAGGCAGGCTTCGAGGTATATCCCTGAAGAAGAACTGAAATCTCGCTTTTACAGATGAAGCGTTCATACGACGGAGATAGTTCATTACCGATAGGATATCACAATTGGCTGACAGGAGACCGCATCATCACGGCAGGCTGCTTGTTCATCCTGTTTCTGAGAGGCAGTCCTTTCGTGGTTCTCAATAGTGCGCTGTGCAGCTTGGATTGATATCAACATTTAAATAGCATAAACGCCATTTTCCTTTGCTCTGCCAAATGCACGGGCTCTGCGAAAGCATCCCATTTGCGCATTACGGCCGGGCGCTGAATGAGACGCAACAAGGAGAGATAAAGATGGCGGCACCACATCATCCAAGAAGAGGGTCCATGGGCTATTCTCCCAGGAAGAGAGCCAGGAGCGGGATCCCGCACGTGAAGGCATGGGCAGAGGACGGCAGCAACCCGAAGCTACAGGGATTTGCGGGTTACAAGGTCGGTATGACCCACGTTCTGCTAGTGGATTACAGGCCAACGAGCACAACATCAGGGCAGGAGGTCATGGTCCCTGTGACCGTCATAGAGACTCCACCCATGAGAGTAGTGGGCGTGAGGTATTACGTTTCGACTCCCTACGGCCTGAGGGCTGTGAGTAATGATGCGGACAAGAGCGATGTCTGCGACGTACGGGTTGTCGCGCAGACGCAGCCCTCCCTGATAACGGGGATTCCCACCAAGAGGCCCGAGACCATGGAGATACGCGTTGGCGGCGGAGAGATCGAGGACAGGATAACATATGCAGAGTCTCTGGTCGGCAAGGAGGTAACGATAAAGGACTGCGCGCGTGACGGCCAGATGCTAGACATGATAGGAGTGACAAAGGGCAAGGGGTATCAGGGCCAGATCAAGCGCTGGCACGTGAAGCTCCTGTCGCACAAGAACTCCAAGCACAGGAGGATGATAGGGACGCAGGGACCAAAGAACCCCAGCTTCATAAGGAGCACCGTGCCTCAGGCGGGTCAGATGGGGTATCACCAGAGGACGGAATACAACAAGAGGCTCCTGTTCATCGGGGACAAGCCGGAGGAGATAAATCCCGCCGGTGGTTTCGTCGGCTACGGTCTTGTGAGGAGCAGCTACGTGATAATACACGGCAGTGTTCCCGGGCCGGCCAAGAGGCTCATAAGGATGAGGGACAGCGTCAGGTACCTGGCCAAGGTTGAGGTTGAGAAGCCCGTTCTGGCCTATGTCTCTCTGGCTTCAAAGCAGGGGGTGGGCAGATGAAGACACCGGTGCTGTCTGTGAACGGAGAAAAGGTGAATGAGATAGAGCTCCCCTCGTTCTTTCTCACGCCGGTGAGAAAGGATCTGATCAACAGGGCATTCCTTGTAGAGCGCAGCCAGGCAAGGCACCCGTATGGTGCGAGCAAGATGGCTGGCAAGAGGCACGCCGTGGCATCATGGGGCGTTGGCAGGGGTGTCGCCAGGCTACCAAGGCTCACGGGCGGCTCCAGGGCAGCCTTCGCGCCGCAGGCCGTAGGAGGCAGGAGAGCCCATCCGCCGAGGACAGAAAAGAACTGGGGGCTGAAGATCAACAGGAAGGAGTACAGGAAGGCGCTATACTCCGCGTTTGCCGCTACTGCCAAGCCGGAGTCCGTGTCTCTGAGAGGCCACAGGTTTGATGAGCGCATAGTCTTCCCCCTCGTAGTTGAGAATGGTTTTGAGAGCATCGACAAGACAAAGGACATGATAAAAGCGCTGCTAGCCCTTGGCATATACGACGACGTGTTGAGATCGTTTGAGAGAAGAAAGAGGACAAAGAGTGGATACAGGACGCCGAGATCGATACTGATAGTCTCGACCGATGAGGGCAGACCACAGGGCGCGAAGAACGTCACCGGTGTGGATATAAGGACTCCAGCCACTCTTAAGATATCCGACATAGCTCCGGGCGGTGTCGGGGGCAGGCTCACGGTGTACACCGAGGCTGCGATCGAAGAGCTCAGGAGGCGGGAAGCATGAAGGTCATAAGCCCGTATGCCACAGAGAAGACCTTTGCGCTGATAGACAGTGAGAACAGCCTGCAGTTCATTGTGGAGCGGGATGCACGCAAAGAGGAGATCGTAGAGGAGCTTGAGAAGCTCCTGGATGCGAGGATAGATAAAGTGACGGTGAAGATAGGGAAGAAGGGAAAGATAGCCACGGTCAAGCTCGCTTCTGAGTACTCTGCGAGCGACATAGCTACCAGAATAGGGGTGATGTGATGGGCAAGAGACTAATATCGCAGAGGAGAGGCAAGGGTAGCATTTACAGGGCTCCCAGCCACAGGTATGCCGCTGATGTCAGGTATCCTGCCATAGAGGGCAGAGGCGTGGTCAAATATCTCAGGAACGATCCTGCGAGGACGGTCCCTCTGGCGCTGGTGGAGTTCCCGGAAGGCATCTTCCCGCTTCTGGCCCCCGAGGGCGTAGGAGTCGGAGACCAGTTCTCTATGGGAGAGGAGTCTCTCTATTCCGTGCTGAAGCTGAGAGATGTGCCTGAGGGTTCTGCGGTCTTCAACATAGAGATAAATCCCCTGGATGGCGGGAAGCTCATAAGGAGCGCGGGTACGTACGCACTTCTGGTGAGCAAGGATGAAAAGACAGCCACCATAAGGCTCGCCTCCGGAAAGTTCAAGAGGGTGAGTCTGGACTGCAGGGCTACCGTGGGAATAGCGGCCGGAGGCGGCAGGAGAGAGAAGCCCGTCCTCAAAGCAGGCAAGAGGCGCAAGATCATAAAGAACAAGCCCAAGGTCTTTCCGACGGTCAGAGGTGTGGCTAAGAACCCCGTGGATCACCCGTTCGGGGGAGGCGGTCACCAGCACACGGGTAAGCCAAAGACGCCCGGTCGCAACGCACCGCCGGGAAGGAAAGTCGGCAGCATAGCCGCGAGGCGCACGGGCAGGAGGTGAAGCATGTCAAGACCTGAGATGAGGAAAAAGAAAGAGTTCAAGATAAGGGGGAAGCAGGTGGAGGAGCTCATGGGCATTGACCCGGAGGAGTTCCTCGACATCATGCCGGCCAGAGTCAGAAGGACCCTCAGGAGAGGGCTGACAGAAGGGCAGATGAAGCTCTGGCAGAAGGTAAAAAAGAGCGATGCTAACAAGATCGTGAGAACACACTGCAGGGACATGATAATCCTGCCCGACTTTGTGGGTAAGAGAGTGGCCGTGCACAACGGGAAGGAGTTCGTCCAGCTGAACATAGCCCCAGAGATGGTCGGCCACTACCTCGGCGAGTTCGCCATAACGAGAAGGTTCATCAAACACGGAGGACCCGGAGTCGGAGCCACCAGGAGCTCGAAGTTCCTGCCACTGAAGTGATAGCATGAAGTACAGCACAGAGTTTGATAAGGAAAAATGTGCCTCTGCCTACGGCAGGGACCAGCATGTGAGCCCCAAGCACTCGAGAGAGGTCTGCAAGGAGATCGTTGGCATGACCACTCCCTCGGCGGAGAAATACCTCGAGGCGGTCATAGCCATGGAGAGGGCCGTGCCGTACACGAGGTTCAACAACGAGTTTGGCCACAGGAGAGGGATAGGACCCGGGAGATACCCCGTCAAGGCCTCCGATAAGTTGCTCGAGCTTCTGAGAGAGGCTGTTGCCAACGCGGAGTTCAAGGGTCTGGATGCGGACAAGCTTGTGGTGAAGCATGCCTCGGCCTACAAGGGCAGAAAACTGAAGCGCTACATGCCGAAGGCCCGGGGGAGAAGCGGGGAGCACAGCGAGACTACCGCC
>DAEG01000037.1 GCA_002495235.1 Euryarchaeota archaeon UBA287
TGCGCTGCAGGTTCCTTATCTCGGTGGCAAGGCGCTCTGCGCCCGTGGCGATGTTCGCAAGGATCGATATGAGCTCTATGTATCTGTCCCTCAGGACTATCTGAGTCGGTGCCTCCTCGCTCTTCAGCCCGAGCCTCTCCATGGTCCTTTCCTCTATCTGCATGGCGTTCCGCCCGAAGGAGGCACCTGTGCCTACGGCGCCCATCATCTTGCCGACGCATATCCTGTCCCTTGCCTCCCCGAGGCGCTCCGCGTGCCTCATGAACTCGTAGCCGAAGGTGGTGAGCCTGTACCCGAAGGTCGTCGGCAGCGCTATCTGCCCGTGCGTCCTTGCGGCACAGATGGTCTCGCGATGCTCCCTTGCCCTCACGGCCAGCGCCCCGATNNCCCTTGAGATCCTCGTCTATGATCATGATAGCCTTCTTCATCTGCAGGGCCGTGGCGGTGTCGGTTATGTCGTTGGAGGTCGCGCCGAGGTGTATCGCGCCCCCGCCCACGGGGCACACCTCCGAGAAAGCCCTGACCATGGCCATGACGTCGTGCCTTATCTCCGCCTCTATCTCGTCCGCCCTAGTGATGCTGACACTGCTCTCCGAGCGCTCTATGTCCCTGTATTCGGCCTCGCTTATCTCGCCGAGGGAGAAGTGTGCGTAGGCGAGAGCGACCTCCACGTCCAGCATCAGCCGGAATTTTCTCTCTCTGGAGAATATGTCCTTCATCTCCTCTCTTCCATATCTGAAATCTATGGGGCAGATCATCACACAAAATCATTTATTCATTATATAAAACATTCTTATGCGCGCGGTGGTTAGAGAGTTATAGCTGAGGCGCTTTTCTGCTTCCTATTACCAGATACATGTTGTCCTCAAACCTTTTTCCTCCGAGCCTCATCCGTTCCTCAACGATCTTTGCCTGGGCGACGTATTCCCGTACCAGCTGTTCCGGATAACCCCTGCTTTCGGTCATTGTTTTTACATAGGCCTCATCCAGCTCTGGTTCATTCTCGTATACGATAACAAAATCGTAAGATCTGACTTTCATATCGCAGAGCATTGACAGCCGGTGATCCTCGGGCTGCGGCTTTTCCGTCTCGCCGGCGCTACCGCGAGGCTGTCCGCCAGATCCTGCAGCTTTTCCTCTTCCGTATCAGAGGGGATAGAAGGGGGCCTCTCCAGTATTACTATCCTCTCTCCAACTCTCTTCATCTCCTCCATGACCATCCGGTGTAGCTGTGGCGGGACCTCATGGAGCATCAGAGAGGCCGAAACGACGTCAAATGTTCTGTCCGGCAGGGGATCGAAGATGCGTCAGCAAGGATCCCTTTTATCGGGCAGAGCTTCAGCCTTTTTTCAGAATTGTCAAGAACCGTGACATCTGCACCCCACTCCACCATTTTGCGCGCGAACACAGTCTCTTCTCCGGCCCCGCCGACATCGAGCACGCGTCTGCCTTTCGCGTCTATGAGCTCGCGGATCCTGTCAAAGAATCTTTTCTCATCCCCGGGCATGAAAATTCTTCCGCCATGCTGTTCTACTGCGTTTCACGGATTTATACACGTCTACTCCCTATCGGCCGGGAGCGGCATTCGACAAAAGATTAATATGGTGGTGCGCATTAATGATATGGTCGTAGCATACATGATAGCGCTTGTTGACATGGGCAAAGAGCACGAGGCTGCAAAGGCGGTATCCGCCATCCCCGGAGTGGAGGAGGTCACCGTTACCTACGGCAGCTGGGATCTGGTGGTGAAGATCAGCGCCGACACGCTGAACGAGCTTGACGTAATAATAACAAAGATAAGGAAGGTCCCGGAGGTCGAGCAGACCGAGACGCTGATCGGGTTGGAGCAGCAATTTTAGGCGTGAGGCGTACATTTCAGGCAAAAAATATTTATCGCTCACATCCCCTCCTCCATCATGGAAGATCCCGGTGAGAGACCATCATGGGACGAATACTTCATGAATGTGGCGTTCCTTGTCGCGGAGAGGTCCACCTGCCTCCGAAGGCGCGTGGGTGCCGTGGTGGTCAAGGACAAGAGGATGCTGACCACCGGTTACAACGGTGCTCCCAGAGGGCTGAGGCACTGCTCCGAGACCGGTTGTCTCAGAGAGAGGATGGGCATACCCTCTGGGCAGAGGCAGGAGATCTGCAGAGGCCTGCACGCGGAGCAGAACGCGATAATGCAGGCCGCGATATTCGGTGTCAGCATAGACGGCTCGACCATATACACTACGAACTTTCCGTGCATAACCTGCACGAAGATGATAATAAACTCGGGCATTACCCGGATAGTCTACGCCGACGAGTATCCGGACGATCTGTCCAGAGATCTTCTTGCCGAGAGCAGGGTTGAGCTCCAGCAGCTGAAGATCTCTCCCAGATGAGCATTTCCAGAGCGCGCCTTCCCCCTTAAGGATACCGGTCAGGCCAGATCCTCTATTTTGTTCCTCTCCTCAGGCCCGGAGCAGATCTCACAGCCCCATGACGCGCATCATGCCCCTGGCCGCCAGAACGCCGGTGGCGCTGGCGTTGACCATGTCCCTCGATAGCCCGGAGCCGTCACCGGCGGCGAACAGCCCGCTGATGCTGGTCTGGAGGTTGTCGTCAACCACAAAACGCCGGGCGTAGAACTTTATCTCAGGCGCGTACAGCAGGGTGCTGTCAGCGGCGACCCCCGGTATTATCTTATCGAGGATGTCGAGACCTTCGAGTATGTCCACCACGAGCCTGTGCGGCAACGCCATGGAAACATCACCGGCGGTGAACTCTTTCAGCGTCGGCTTCACTATGTTGTCGGCTATCTTTGCCGGAGTTGATCTCCTGCCCCTGCGGAGGTCGCCCATCCTCTGCACTATCGGCTTACCGCCGCCTATGGTCGTGGCCAGCTTCGCTATGGATATGCCGTACCTGGTCGTGTTTTCCAAAGGCTCCGTGAGCTTTATCCTGTCCAGGAACGCGAAGTTGGTGTTCTCTGAGAACATGTCCTTCATCCCGTGGCCGTTGACGCCGACAAAATCTCCGTAGTCCTCCTTGACGATGTACCCCTTATCGTTTGTGCAGAAGGTCCTCACGAAATCGTCATAGCTCTTTGTCATTATGTGGAACTTCGGATCCCTGTTTATCTCTGTTATCTGGTTCATCACTATCGCCGGCACCTCGACCCTCACGCCGACATCTATGGGAGCGTGCTCCGCCTCTATCTGGTGTTTTTCCACGATCCTGTCCACAAAATCAGCTCCGACCCTGCCCGGTGCCACGAGCACGAGGTCGCCGGTGATCTCCCTGCCATCGATGAGCCTGACCCCTGTGCATCTGCCGTCCCCTGCGATTATGTCCGCGATCTCTGCATTTACAAGGAAATGCACGCCCTTCTGCTCCAGAAAGTCCTTGAATCTCTTTATGAGCGCCGGTGCGTAATCTGTGCCTATGTGTCTCTGGGGTATGTCTATGAACTTGGCACCAAAGGATGCGGCCCTCCTCTTGAGGTCCTCGATCTCCTTGTTGCTGCCATTCTTGTTCTTCTCAGGCGCTCCAAACTTCACGTATATGCTGTCAACGTAGTCCACGAGCGCCCATGAGAGGTCATCATCGTGCGTCAGTTCGTTGAGATCCCCGCCTATGTCCGGTCTCAGATTCAGAGTGCCGTCGGAGAATGTCCCTGCACCGCCTATGCCGCACATTATGTCGCAGACCCTGCATTTGGTGCAGACCCTCTTCCTCTCCATGGGGCAGAACCTCTTTGTTATGTCCTTGCCCTTGTCTATTATCGTTACATCCACCTGTCCAAAAGCCCTGTCCACAAGCTCGTAGGCAGCGAACATGCCTGCGGGCCCACCGCCGACTATGATTACGCTCTGCACTTTCTGGTAATCACCGTCCCTGTGTTTAAATTTTTCTTTAGACCAGGAAGAAGATCGCAGCAAAGACTATGGCTACCACGGACATGAGCTTTATGAGTATGTTGAGCGACGGCCCCGCGGCGTCCTTCATCGGATCACCGACGGTGTCGCCGACAACGCTGGCTT
>DAEG01000058.1 GCA_002495235.1 Euryarchaeota archaeon UBA287
GAGATAGCTCACGGCGGCAAGACCGTGCTGAACAACACCGCCGTCGGCCGCTACACCGATCTGAACGTGACGTTTGACGATCCGGGCAGTTACGTCATAACTATGAGGAACACGCACTACTCGAAGGAGAAGATAGTGTACAGCATAGCTGTGTCAAGCAAGAGCCATTCAAGAGAGATCATTCTCTCCTGAGCCGTTCCGCCCATACGCCTTGACAACGTACTGCTGCACCATCCGATGCGAGTTGAAGAACGAACCGTTTATGCCTATCGAATATTTCATGACATTCGCCCACGCACTTTTTTCTCCATAGTATTTCGGCATTATCTCATTCTCCAGCTTTGAGTAGAGCTTTTCCGAGTCATCAGCGTCATTGACCTCGTCCCCCTCCCTGACGCGCTCTCCTATCGACCAGCCGGTTATGCTCTCTATGTGCCCCTCAAGCCACCAGCCGTCCAGCGCGCTAAGGCTGGGCACGCCGTTGAGCGCTGCCTTCATGCCGGAGGTGCCTGAAGCCTCGTACGGTG
The DNA here is from genome assembly GCA_002495235.1 of Euryarchaeota archaeon UBA287. Classification (GTDB taxonomy): domain Archaea; phylum Thermoplasmatota; class UBA186; order UBA287; family UBA287; genus UBA287. Next base: position 528 of record DAEG01000058.1, read on the forward strand.
CATGCGGGGTGTTCAGCCAGAGGTCTGAACCGCTTATTATCATCTTTGCAAGCTTCATGTCGTAGTTTTCGAGAAAGACGAGCCTGACATTCTTGAGCTCTCTGGAAGCCCCTATTATGCTCTTTATCTCTTCTTTTCCATCCGTATCATTCGGGTGAGCCTTACCGGCGTACACCACCTGCACGTCCAGCGAGTCCAGCCTGCCGAGGTCCCGGAGCAGCAGCGTCGGCCTCTTGTATCTCGTTATGCGCCTTGCATAGCCTATGGTGAAGGTGTGGTAGTCCATCCCGGCGTTCTTTGTCCTGTTTATGTGATCTATCAGCTCTTTCTTGCACTCGTCATGCGTTCCCATGATCTCTTCGTCAGACAGGTTTATCGCATACCTCATCAGGCATGGGTCATCCCGCCATCCGAGGATCTTTCTGTCGTAAAGGCTCCTGAACGGTTTCGAGGTCCAGAACACGTGGTGCACCCCGTTGGTTATCGAGTCTATCGGATAGCCCGGGAACATGCTCTTAGATATCTCGGCGTGCTTCTTTGCGACCCCGTTCACGTAGTGGCTGAAGTGCAGCGCCATGAGGGTCATGTTCAGTTTTGTGTTGTCCCCGTTGGCGCACAGAAAATCTATCTCGCCGTCATTCAGATACCTGCCGAGAGCCTCTCTGACCATCTCTTTCGGAAAGACGTCATGCCCTGCTGGCACGGGAGTGTGTGTGGTGAAGACGCACTTCTCTCTCATGGCCTCCAGACCCGTTTCGTCTATCGGCATGCCGTATTTTTTCAGGAGCTCGACAATAAGAAAGGCGGTGTGTCCCTCGTTCATGTGGTATACGTCCATGTCCCCGTATCCGAGAGCTGACAGCATTCTCACTCCCCCGATGCCCAGAACGATCTCCTGCATCAGTCTGTACCTCAGATCCTTGCCGTACAGATAGGCGCTTATGCCTCGGGCTTCTCCATCGTTCTCCCCCACGTCCGTATCGAGGAAGAGGACGGGGACTGAGGATTCATTGCGCCCAACCTCATTGTATCTCCAGCACTGGACCGTTATCTCCCGGCCTCCGAGGGGCACCTTTATTTTTGGTTCAACCCTCTGCATGAAGTCTCCGGGTTTCCAGTCGGCCGGTACCTCTATCTGGTTTCCATCCGGGCCGAGCTGCTGGAAGAAATAGCCTTTGTTGCACAGGAGGGTTACACCGACAGCGGGGATCCTGAGGTCCGCGAACGATCTTATGACGTCTCCAGCGAGGACTCCGAGGCCACCTCCATAGGTCGGCATCCTCGGATCTATGGCTATCTCCATGCTGAAGTAAGCGATCTTCTTTTTCTCTGACATGAGAAATTATGTATGTTATATCCGATTTATCTCCTTTTCTATATATCTGGCGCTTGGGAGGTTGGCTGAAGGGCAGGACGGAACTGTTCTTGCGCAGTGCGGGTGCGCGGCAGATCTCGAGTCCGTGGGCCTTGATGCGATGTATCCTCAGATGGACGCAGATGACCTGCGCGCCTCTGACGCAGTAGCAAAGGGTAACTGCGCCGGTCTGCCGCGGATCTCTCGTGGATCTGGGCCGCAATCGAGATAAGTCAGGATCCTCTTTGGTTTTATGGAGAGAGAGGCTGTCAACAGGGTTAGGGAGCGTCTGAAAGAGGGCGAGGTCTTTGTTTCTATGACGGGAGGTAACATAAAGTATCTCTCGTGCAGAGGTCTCAGGGATCCTGTGGCCAGCGCCGTTCTAATAGACAAGGACCGTGAGATGGCGTTCGTTTCCTCACTTGAGATGAACAGGGCTTCCGAACTGCTCGGCATGGATCTCAGGGTGTTCTCTCCGTACCCACGGGTCAAGAAGGATGGGACCAGGCTGAAGTCGCTGATAAAAAAGGAGTGCCATGGGAAGGGGATCGTGTCTGACGCCAGGATCGAAGGACTGAGGACGAGGGTGGAGGATCTGGTGAGCCCCCTGAGGATGATAAAGGACAACGGGGAGCTGCGGCTGATAAAGGAGGCGAACAGGATGACAAAGGAGGTCGACCTCGATAGCATCGTCGTGGAGGGTAGGAGCGAGCTGCGGATCGCCAGAGATGTTGAGCAGGAGATGCTCAGGAACGGCGCTGGTGGTTTTGCCTTTGACACGATCGTGGCCTGCGACGAGCACACATCGTATTCACACCACGAACCGGGTGAAACGCCATTCAGGAATGCCGCGATGATAGATTACGGGGCAAGACACAAGGGTTATTGTGCTGACATAACCCGAACGATCATAAGGGGCAACGAGAGACTTGAGAGGATAGGCAGCGAGATCGAGATGGCCATAGAGGCAGTGGTCGAAAAGTTCTCGGAGGGATCCAGGTGTGCCGACATCGACAGAGAGATGAGAAAGGCTCTCGGGGCCTTGAGCGAGCACTTCTACCACAGCACCGGACACGGCATAGGTGTTGAGGTGCACGAGGCTCCCTCCATAAGCATAACCTCAAAAAACGTCCTTGAGAAGAACATGGTGTTCACCATAGAGCCGGGCGTTTACATCAGGGGATTAGGCGGCGTCAGGATTGAGGATGACTTCTACGTGAGCGACAGGATAAGGAAGATATAAAAAGATATATATAAGAAAAAAGTCATTAGGTGATGATTGCTATGGACTCACTCATGAGAAATGCATTGGACGAGGTAGAGATAGAGGGCGTCGGTAATGAAGAGCTTGAGAAGATCCTTTCCAGCCTCAGGACGAAGATATGTGTCGTCGGCTGCGGCGGGGCCGGCACAAACACCATCACGAGACTGGTCAGTGCAGGCATAAAGGGCACAGAACTCTACGCCTTAAACACGGATGCACAGCACCTTCTCTTTGCAAAGGCTCCGAGAAAGCTGCTGATAGGCAGGAGAACAACGAAAGGTCTGGGATCGGGGGCCATTCCTAGCGTAGGAGAGAGCGCCGCTCTGGAGGCGGAGGAGGAGATAAAGACGGTCGTCAAGGGTGCCGACCTGGTCTTTGTCACGTGCGGTCTTGGGGGCGGTACCGGGACCGGGAGCATGCCTGTTGTTGCGAGGATAGCCAAAGAGCTCGGTGCGCTGACGATCGCTGTTGCGACCCTTCCGTTTTCTGTTGAGGGGGTCGTCAGGATGGAGAACGCAATAAACGGACTCGAGAAGCTGAAGAGAGAGGCTGACACCGTGATAGTGGTTCCCAATGACAAACTCCTGCAGGTCGCCCCGCGCCTGAGCATAAACGATGCCTTCAGGGTCGCGGACGAGATCCTTGTGAGGGCGATAAAGGGCATAAGCGAGATGATAACCGTGCCAGGTCTGATAAACCTGGACTTTGCTGACCTCAAGACCATAATGAAGGACGGCGGAGTGGCGATGATAGGCCTCGGAGAGGCTGACTCTAACGACACAAAGAAAGCGGTGACAGACGCGCTGAACTCACCGCTGCTGGATATAGACATAACCGGAGCGACAGGGGCGCTGGTCAACGTCGTGGGCGGCGATACACTAACCCTGCAGGAAGCACAGGAGGCTGTGTCGGAGATACACGCCAAGGCGCCGAATGCCAGGATAATCTGGGGAGTTGCCACGGATCCTGCGATGAAGTCCACTGTGCGCGTGATGCTGGTCATAACGGGGGTCAAGTCCCCCCAGATCTTCGGCAGGGAGAAAAAGAGGCCCAGAGGGGACATAGGCATAGACATAGTGGGTTAGCTCAGGGTGAAATCATGGGTGTGATAGAGCGAGCAGAGAGACTTCAGGAGAGGATAGAGGCCAGGATAAAGAGGATAGGGAGTGGGGACTACGGGCGTGTCCTCAAATTAGCCCGCAGGCCGAGTGGCGACGAGTTCTCCAAGATGCTGGCGGTCACCGCTCTAGGCGTGGTCATACTGGGCTTCGCCGGCTTCGGGATCTTCTATCTCATGACCGTGGTGGTCTTCCCCTGATCTAGAACAGACCCGTTATACTGCCATCCTCATCGATGTCTATGGACTCCGCGTTAGGGTGTTTCGGAAGGCCGGGCATTGTCTCTATGTTCCCCATCAGCGGGTAGAGGAACCCCGCACCGACGCTGGCCTTCATGTCTCTGACCGTGACCCTGAACTCTCTCGGTCTTCCGAGTTTTGAAGCGTCATCTGAGAGCGATAGGTGGGTCTTTGCCACGTTTATCGGCAGAGAGCCCCAGCCAAGGTCCTCGAACTGCTCCATCCTCTTCATCGCCTGAGCCGTGTAGTCCACACCGTCAGCACCATATATCCTGGTGGCTATGAGCTCTATCTTTTTGTCTATGGCCATCTCCAGGGGATACAGGAACCTGAAATCAGAGCTCCTGCCCTCAACGGCTTTTGCCAGCTCCTCGCATCCGGCGCCGCCCTTCGAGTACGGATCTATGATGACCGCTTCCTCAGCCCCGAGCGCCCCCGCCTCCGACCTCACCGCCTCGAGGTCATCCCCGGAGTCGTCCCTGAATCTGTTAATGGCCACAACAGCGGGAACCCCGTACATATGGACATTCTCTATGTGCTTTGCGAGATTTCCGAAGTCGAGAGCCCCGTGGCCGTGGTGCTTGAGAGCTCTTACGGTCGCCACTATCACCGCTGCGTCCGGCCTGAATCCCGCGTACCTGCACTTTATGTCACAGAACTTCACAAAACCATTGTCGCTGCCGAAGCCGCTCTCTGTGACCACGTAGTCCGCCAGCTTCAGGGCTACCCTGTCCGCAATTATGCTCGAGTTCCCGTGTGCTACGTTCGCGAAGGGTCCTGCGTGTATCAGCGCCGGTGTGCCCTCGCTGGTCTGCACCAGGTTAGGCTTCGCAGCATCCCTCAGTATCGCGGCCATGGCTCCGGCGGCCTTTATATCCTCAGCTGTTACGGGTCTCCTGTCTTCACTGAAGGCGATCACCATCCTGCCCAGTCTCGCTCTGAGATCTTTCAGGTCTCTGGCCAGAGCCAGTATGGCCATGGTCTCGCTGGCCACGGCTATGTCATACCTGGCCTCCCTCGGGTGTCCCTCCGCCTTCCCGCCGAGCCCTGTGACCATGTGCCTGAGAGACCTGTCCTCTATGTCCACGACCCTGTTTGCCATGATCGAGAAAGGATCGATGCGCAGCTCGTTACCCTGCTTCATGTGATTATCGGTCATGGCCACAAGGAGGTTCTGTGCTATGGAGCACGCGTGTATGTCCCCGGTGAAATGCATGTTTATCTCGTCACTGGGTTCCACGGTCGACAGGCCGCCGCCCGTCGCTCCACCCTTTATGCCAAAGGTCGGACCCATGGACGGCTGTCTCAGCGTGACCACGCTCTTATGATCCCTGTTCAGTGCCATCGACAGGCCTATGGCCGTCGTGGTCTTTCCCTCTCCGTACGGCGTCGGGGTTACGGCGGTGACGCATATCAGCCTTCCGTCCCTGTTGCCCTCTGTTCTCTTCAGGATGTCAAGACCTATCTTTGCCTTGTGCCTTCCGTAGGGTTCCAGCTCGTCTCTCTCCACTCCAAGCCTCTCTGCGATATCCTCGATAGGCAACAGCCCGCTCATATGCCCGATGTGCCGCTCTGTTCTTATGCCTTTCCACATCGTTTTATACCAGTTAGACCATCACTTGTTATGGACGAACAGAGAGAGGTCTATCTGAGTAGGGAGGGCTCCCTAGCGAATGCGAGGGTCAGGGATTTCGGGCTGGTGGTCGATGAACCGGTGGAGAAAGGAGGGACGAACAGGGGGCCCAGACCGACGGAGTCCCTGTTAGTTGCTCTGTCGAGTTGCTACACCGCCACATTCATCAGGATTGCGGAGAAGAGGAGACAGCACATAGAGCGCATAGAGTGCACGGCCAGAGGGCAGATAAGCAGAGAGGAGAAGAGGGTCGTGAAGGCGGAGCTATCGCTGGTCGTCTACTCCTCGATGAACGACGAGGAGCTGAGCATAATCAACAGGCTGGCGGAGAAGAGCTGCACGGTGAAAAACTCTTTAAATACGGAAGTGGTTACGAACGTTGTGCGGGCGTGATCTAGCGGTTAGGATTGAGGCCCTCCAAGCCTCCTGCCCGGGTTCAAAT
>DAEG01000019.1 GCA_002495235.1 Euryarchaeota archaeon UBA287
GCTCGAAGTCCTCGCGCTGTGTGTTGCCGGGATCGTCGAAATGGACGTGCGCGTCTATTGCCCCCGGCATGACAAAGAGCCCTCTCATGTCGATGATGTCAGCATTCTCCCTGATGTCGCTCGCTATCCTCTCTATCTTTTCTCCCTTTATCAGTATATCCTTGGTCTCCAGTGATCCCTGCTGAAGCATCCTGCAGTTCTTAAGCAGCAGCATCCCTCTCAACCTCCGAGCGCAGCAGCCCTAAGGCATGTGCGTCCTTGAGCCCGCTGCCCGTTATCAGCGCCACGCATTCATCGCTCTCGTCTATGCGTCCTTCAGATGTCTCTTTCATTATGGCTGCGATCGCAGAGGCCGAGGCAAGCTCCGCGAATATGCCTGTCTCAGATGCGAGGAGTTTCAGCGACTCGAACATCTCGTCATCGCTCACGGTGGTGAAGTGTCCGCCGGACGCCCTGACGTCTCTCAGTGCCATAAAACCGTTCCTCGGCTTGCATACGGCGATGCTCTCCGCCATGGTGTCCGGCTTGCATTCGTGCTCTCTGTCACAAAAAGCGTTTGCGAGCGGAGCGCAGCCATCAGCCTGAACACCTATGAGAACCGGCAGCTCTTCCATCAGCCCGCATGCCTTTAGCTCCCTGAAACCCTTCCAGACCCCGCTCAGTATGCAGCCGTCGCCAACAGGAACGAACACAAAGGATGGAGCACGGAAATCCAGCTGCTCTGCTATCTCAAATGCGACGGTCTTCTTCCCGTCTATGGTGTAAGGGTTGTATGCGGTGTTCCTGTTGTAGTATCCTCTTTCCCTTGACACGGAGTTGCATATGTCGTAGCAGTCGTCGTACGTCGCGTCTATCGCGATGATGTCCGCTCCGTAAGCCCTCATCTGGGCCAACTTCTGGGGCGCTGCGGTCTTTGGAACAAAGATGTAGCTCTCAAATCCCTCTGATGCACACAGGCAAGCCAATGATACACCCGCATTGCCCGTTGAGGCGCAGGAGATCTTTTCATACCCCATGCTCTTCGCCACAGAGACAACAGCAGCAGAAGCCCTGTCCTTCAATGATCCGCTGGGATTCCTTGTCTCATCCTTGAGAAGGATCCTCGCGCCATAAGCGCCCCATTCATAGAGCGGAGTCCCGCCCACGGATAGCTTTGTCCTTTTTCCTGCCGGCAGCAGAGCGCTGTACCTCCACATGTCTTTTCCCTCAAAGCGCACGTCGGTGCAGTCATACAGGGTCTCAAGGATCCCGCCGCATTCGCACGTGTATGCAGTCTTGTCAGGCTCAAAAACCCTGCCGCATCTGCTGCACTTAAGCGCTCTCAGCCTCTCATTCATCATATGAGCCCTACTCTCCTGTTGAACTCTCTTATGAGCTCGTCAGTCCTCTTATAGCCGTTCAACTTCTTCCTCCAGTGATCCCGGTCATACCACTGCTCGTTGAGCTCCTCAACGCTCTTTCCCTGCTGCTCAACCCACGTGAAATACTTCAGATTGTGTATCCTCTTCCTGTCCCAGTAGGATAGCTCGGCCATGAAATCCGTTGTCGCTCCTTTAAGGTACCTCTCAAAGTCGCAGGCTGCCTGCGTTTCGGTATAGCCTGAACCAAGCTCTCTGAGTCTCGACTGGTAGAGCTCCATGGAATCCGTGGCCACGGTGAATATGATGTCATCCCCATCCATCTCGTAGTACTTTGCCATCTTTATAGCGCCCAGTATGTTGGCTATGGAGGATATGCCCAGAAGATCAAGCTTCTCCACGGTCTCGGAAGGCACTCCTCTGTCTCTGAGGAGTCCCCTGCCCTCCTGCGTGTTGAAAAGTCTTATGATGTGCATGCAGGCCTCATCATCTATGCCCGCCACCATGTCAAGATTCCTGGCGTCAAGGATCCACGGCACGTGCTTGTCACCTATGCCTTCTATCCTGTGCGCACCGAACCCGTTGTAGAGCAGCGTTGGGCACTGGAGAGCCTCTCCCGCGCATATCCTTATGCTGGGGAATCTCTCTCTCAGGTAGTTTCCTGAGCCGAGGGTGCCCGCAGAGCCCTGCGTCAGGAACAGCGCTGTCAAGCGCTGTCCGCCCTTTCTCTCTTTAAGGTAGACTTCCTCCATCGCCGGGCCGGTGACAGCGTAGTGCCACATGGGGTTCTCGAACTCTTCGAACTGGTTTAGGACCACTATTTCCTCAGGTCTCTCCTCCTTGAGCTCCTTGGTCTTGTCGAAGACCTCCTTCACGTTGCTCTCCACGCCGGGAGTGGGATATATCTCCGCACCGAGCTTCTTCAGCCACTCAAACCTCTCTCTGGACATTCCTTCGGGCAGAACGGCTATGCTGGGGCATCCCAGAAGGTAGGAGTTGTAGGCTCCGCCCCTGCAGTAGTTTCCTGTTGAAGGCCAGAGGGCCTTCTGCTTCGTGGGGTCAAACGCACCGGTGACAAGCCTGCTGACCAGAGGGCCAAAGGTAGCCCCGACCTTGTGCGAGCCCGTGGGAAAGAACCTGCCAAGAAGCACAAAGATCCTCGCTTTTACGCCAGTGAGCTCCTGAGGAAGCTCGAGATAATTGACCCCGCCGAACCCGCCGGTCTCAGGATCGTTCTTCCACGTGATCCTGAAGAGATTCCTCGGGTGAAGGTCCCAGAGACCTATGCCCCTGAGCTCTTCCTTTATGCTCTCTGGCACCCTGGAGGGATCCCTCATCTGCTCGTAGGTCGGTATTATGATGTTCCTTTCCCTCGCCCTCTCTATGGCCTTCTCAAGGATCTTATCGTTCACACGCTCGGACATGTTATCCCTACGCATTAGTAAAGTGCCTCGATATAAACATTTGTCGGCATTTGTGCCAGCCTGAACAGAGGGAAAATTATAGAAGTCCAGATGCGGATTCATTCTCATGAGATTGCGCAAGGGCTCATACTCCTTTATGCCCGACAAGCACATTGTCCGCACATGGGGGGCAGGTCATGAATAAATGGTTTCCCGCGATAGCTCTCGTAGCACTCATTGTCGTAATTGGCGTCATCATCTTCAGGACAGATGATGATGAAGAACGCACTATCGAGGTGGTATCTGCAGAAAAGATGGCAGGGCTTGAGGATCTCTTTTACGATAAGGAGCCCTGGCTGGGCGCTGACGGGGCTTACTCTCTGGATATATCAGAATTTCAGCCAAACACAGTGCTGTGGGTGTTCGGTGATACGCTGTGGGGCAGTATTGAGGGTGGCAGAAAGGTGTGGACAAGCGTTCCTAACAATTCCATAGCGCTGCAGGACACAATGGATGGGACCATCAGGTTCTATTCGGAAGGAAAAAACGTCTTTAAGCTGGCAGAGTGGATCAGAGGGAGAGAGCTCTGGGGACCGTGGCCCTTTGCGCCGTTCATCCAGAATGGCAGGATATACCTGTTCCTAGAGGTCATAGATCTTGCCGGATTCAAGGACGGGGACTGGCTGGCGGGCGTATACCTGGCAGAGGTGGAGAACCCTGAAGACAGCCCGGATGGCTGGAGGATCAACTATTATCCCGCAGACTCTCTCCCTGTGAAGTATGAAAATCATTCGTATCTATGGCTTGCAACCGATGTCCTGTCTGGAGATAGCACTTATTACATGTACGGAGTCAGGCAGGAACAGATCCGTGATGGAGATGGAAAACAGAGGATAATCAGGCATTTTGTTGTCGCTAGGACTAAAGAATGTGTGACCAGCCAGAGCTGGGAATTCTATGACGGCACTAGCTGGGTCAGCGAGCCTCAGATTGTGAGAGGTGGTCCCGCAGACCTCAGCACGGAATATTCTGTTGACTACATCCCCTGCTTCGGCAAATATCTGTTAGTCTATCAGAACGATCAGACGGAAGACAGGTCATCCATCCTGGCAAGATGGGCGGATACTCCGGTGGGGCCGTGGAGCGAGCCGCAGTTGCTCTACAATCCGCCGGAGGCGGACGATAGCCGCTGGTCGTATGCGATGAAAGCCCATTATCCGCATCTCTCTGAGGGAGCGAACGAGGTTGTAGTCTCTTACGTGGTCAGATCCTCTGTCGATGAGGAGACCCTGTCGGACCCCGACCTGTACCGCCCGCGTTTTGTCAGGATAACTTTCTCCGAGCGCTGATGACTTTGTAAAGACTTTCAACACCTCGGATCGACATGCCCTGGCAGACCGTAAGAAAAGACGGCAGCCAAAAGACGCAGGTCATATCCGAAGAACCACAGCTGCGTACATTAGAAAAAGTCTCAGAAATCAACAAAAGGTATAGATACAATATGTCATTCTTTGTTATGAATATAAAGGCAATCGCGCTTAGTACAGCGCTCCTGTTAGCGCTGCTGGTGCTGAACACTCATGTGAGCTTCGCTCAGCAGGATGTCGAGCCGGGGATAGACGGGCTGCTGGATTTCCAGACGAACCTGGATAACATAGTGGCTTTTGTCAGGTATGCCATCGGTAGTTTCAGCCTGTCAGGAGAGTGGATAGCTGGCATAGATGACTATATAGACTCTTTCCCTGGCAACGCGGCCCTCACTGCAGGGTTCTACCTGAGCGCCATATCAATTCTCGGACCGATAGCGCTCTTAATCGTGGAATATGCCCTGATACTTACTATAGTAGGCATAGTATTTGTGCCCATAATCCTGATAGTGTTGTTATTATCATATGTGATCTTTGGAGCGGCCGGTCTCATCGGAGGATACTTTGTCTACTCCCACAGCGGCGAAAGTGAAATGAACAGGGTAGCGGGAGTAATCCAGATGGTCGGTGGCGGGTTGTACATGACGCTTGTAGGAGCAACCTTGGGGCAACTGGCTCAGGCGCTCGGTCTGATCCTGCAGCTTTTGGGCATGCTCGGGGTGGCCTGAGCGCTCTCTCCCCTTCCTTTTGTTGTGATAGACCTCAGATCACACGCAACAGGCGTAGCGCTCAAAAAGGATATAAAACTATAGTAACCTATCCATTCTATGGATCCTGTAGTAATAATGGATCTGCTTGCCGGCTCATTTGGTTTTGTCACCAGCATAGTGCTTTTTCGCAGGTACTTTAGATACAGGAACATCCAAGCCCTTGCCCTTGCACTTTGCGTGTTTGTCTATGCTCTTGGGAATTTTCTCTGGGTCCTGGATGACGCACAAAGCGTTGAGCAGTTCATCTTTGTGCTTCCAGCCTACATCTCAAACTATCTTCCTGCATACTTCGGATTTATCTTTGTGGCTCAGATGATAGGAAAGAGGGAGAAGGAGATGGCGATCATAGGCACGGTGATAGCGCTCATAGGGATTGCCGGCTTCGTCGTTTTTCCGCTAGAATCCAAGATCATCGGTACTACATCAGCCTACTATCTCGGCCCGGAGTTGGAACTGGTTCTCATACCCATGGTTCTTATGGCTCTGTCTCTGCCCGTGTTCCTGCTTGTTTACGGGTTTACTATGCGAAGAGCAGGGAACAGGAGAGAGGCGGAGAAAGGATTCCTTCTTTCGATAGGCTTCCTGCTGATGGTGCTCGGAGAGTTCATATTAGTACCGTACCTAAAGATTCCTCTGCTTCTTGATCAGATATTGTTACTCGCTGGATTTGCGTTTATATCTTTCGTGTTCCTGTACACGGAGCGGCCTCTGCGCAGGTGATCTCGTAGGCATGTATGCTAAATGTGTTATATAGTAAATCATGTTTCGATATTGATTTTATTTAATAACGTATTCATTGTAAAGTTTCGAATTCTCCCCTCTCCCGGATCTTGCGCACGTTGTCCCAGAGAAAGCAGCGCCCGTTCATTGTTATATACACTCCGTGAGGAAGGCCCTGTGCTAGCGCTATGGCACAACCAAGGTTGAACAGGCCGTCAGAGCTGCCAAAGACGTAGGGGCGCATCGCACCCGTGAGCACTACCGTTTTATCACTGATGTTCTGGCCCAGAAGCTTTGCTGTCTCTGTCATCGTGTCCGTGCCATGCGTTATAACGATTCTCTCTTCCTCGCAGCTACTGCACTCTTCGAGTATGAGTTTACGCTGCTCTTCGGTCATGTCGAGGCTGTCAACGAGCATGAGCGTCTTTACCCTCACAGGCTCCTTGCATCTTCCTGTGCGAAGCATCTCACTCACGTGCGTCTCTCTGAAAACGAGCCTGCCCGTGATCTCGTCGTAGTCCTTGTCGAAAGTGCCGCCAGTTACAAAGAGCGCTATTGCCATGAGAGAATAGCGCTATCCGGTTAGAAAAAGATATCTGTACTTTATTAACGATATAATATAAAATATATATCATAATTGCATTTACAAAATAACGGGTATGTGTATAAAAATCTTTTAAAATTCTAGATTGATACCACTTATGAAATGGCTAGCGCTGCCGATAGCGATCTTATTCCTAAGCTGTTGTGTAGAGAATACAGAACTCTCGGTTCCGAACAGCATAGGAGAGGTAGTTCAAATCGCCTCCGCAGACGGCTCGATCGTTCTGAGACCTACGATGAAGTACGACATTTTTGAGTGCATGCTCATCGCAGTCGGGTCTGACGCTGATTTTGTCGCTTCTGGCGGAAGCTTTCTGAGCGAAGAGGGACTTAGATTCCAGAGTTTTGCCAGAGAGAGGATCTCTGATGAGCTTGCAGAGGACATAAAACAGTACATAATGTTTGATGGAGAACTCCGTCCTACAGATCACCATATTTGGCCACAGCTGATGCGGAATTGTCCAACGACGAACAACATTGAGGAGATAACCGATTACATAAATGATATAGAGAGGTGGTTTCCAGAAATCGTAGAATCTTCATTTATGCGATATAAGGAGGAAATAGTTGAAACCGTAGAAAAATTCTGGAACGAGATCTTTTATGATTATTATTCAGACTTGTATCCAAAAATTGTTGGATACTGTAAGGAGGCTATAAAGGAGGTAGATCATATAATTGACGGACGCTTTTCGAGCGTCGGAATCCTTGGATTTATGGAAGAATGGTCCGGGCACAGGTTTGAGAGGAGGGTTCGCATGGTCTTATATCCCAATCCTTTCAGAATGATGGGCGCATACGCGGTTGAAGAACCGGGAGATCCTTTTGTGACCAGCGTCAAGATCACAGAGCCCGTGGATGAATGGATAACAACTCCATTTCATGAATTCTCTCACATATTGCTTAGAGATGTGTTCTACAGCATGGGCTTCAGGGGTATTGCTAATAACATAGAGCCAACGGAGTACGATGAGAGCCTCTTCCACTGGTATGGAGACATGAGAGGGGTCATCGAAGAGTACTGCGCTGCTGCCTTTGATATCTTCCTGCAGGTAAAGGCAGGTTTTATAGAGGAGAGCAAAGCGCTACAGTATCACTATTACAGAACGGATCTCTGTCTGGATCTCACGGAGTATCTGCTCAAGAACCACGGACCCGGCAAAGACATCGGAGAGACCTTTCTTGAGTTTCTCCGGTCAAGAACGGGATAACAGAGAAAAAACACGCGTGATTTTCGTTTCCAACCATTTTTCACACGTTTAGGGTAGGGGTATTCCTATGAAAAATGGCTTTGCAGGAAGGCAGAAAAAACAGGATCCTGCAAAAAACAGCCAAAAGTTAATGTGATTACGTACACAGATCCTTTCACGCCTGTGTTTTTCTTTTTGGCAAACTTTTCAAATGAAAAGTCAGGACTCTCCAAAAAACGGAAAAAATCTGGAGATCCTTTTTTGTAACGTATTCACATTTACATATAATGCACATAACGTAACATTACTTATTGTGGCATGTTTTTTGCGATACTAAACTCTCTCAGAAAAACAGGAGGTGTGTTAATGTGAATCCGTATGGCAATTTCTGTAAAACGGAACGAAAAGCCCATGAGGATCTTCAGGCGTGAGTTTCTTACAACCCTTTTTTTGACCGGCTGGGATGGTTTTGATGATGGCGGAATCCAAAAGTCTCTCTGCCGGATGTGGGCAGTCTTTCCGTTCAGGATCTATCTGCTTGCTGTTTTATCTGTATAACACTTGATTGAGTAATTATTGTGACGTTATGCCAGTTATGTAATAACAACATGATTAAACTCTTTGCGCCACCAAGGATCTCAATCGATCCTCGGCTCCACGCACTCACCAAAGTATTCGCACAGAAGATCCCCGTCATACCACAGCGGTGCCGGGAACCAGTCGTACTCGTCGAACCTCTCAAGGTCTATGTCTATGTTGGGCTCATTCCTGTTAAATCTGCGGTATGGTGCATTTTTGGCGTGGTCGTACACGAACACCCCCGGGTCAACACATGTGCCTATCCCGAGCATCCCGCTCAGCGATGCGTGATACCGCAGGCTCTGGACGACCATGAGATCACAGTCCAGATCCTCTAGGTAATGGCGCGGTAACCCCAGAGTTTTGAATACTCTTAGAAAGCTCCACAACACGTCAAAGACGACGCCAGGGATCTGCCTTACTAGAGCAGGGATATACTCGCCCACCACTGGGATTATGGATGTCACAAGTGATATCAGGCTCGCTTCATCACCCAGAGGCTCTATGGCTACGATCAGATCGATCCTGTCGTCGTTGAGCGCTACCCTCTCTATTATTGGGTAGCTCGCCCCGTAGGAGAATCCTATTATGCCCATTCTGTCCTCGTTCACTCCCGGAAGTTCGGATGCGTATGTGATCACATTGTAGAGATCCTCTATTACGTACTCGGAGTCAAACGGCAGGATCGAGGGAGGACACAGGGTACTACGCCCTATCCCGTATCTCTCTCGTTCAAGAAGGTCACCGGGCTTGCTCCAACCCGCCGCTAACATAAAAGTCCCTCGCGGATCCCAAGTCACTACAGTGTATCCCTGTGAGGCTACGAACTCAGGAGTGAAAGGAGCAAAATAGACTTCAAAGCCCTTTCCGTACTCCCAGCTTCCGGGGCACATCACAAATGCCGGGTGCTCTTTTCCGTCGTCAGGCTGGTATACGGTCACAAAAAGCTCGCCATTTATTCCGCCGCCATCTGTTCCTATCTTAGTCGTGAATGTTCTGATTCCTGAGGCGCTACCTGCGTTTTCCACCCCGGCCAGCACTGCAGGATTCAGAAATAAAAAGAGCGCCACCACAAGTATTCTTACCTCTCTGCGGCTCACCATAGATTTTCAGCGCATTTGTTTTATATAACGTTTTCTATCTGTGACGTCCGAATTTACGTAGAAAAACTGTAATACAAAGACTTTATATACATTATTTACATTATAAAAGAAATGTATAATCGTTACATACTTTACAATATAATGCCTTTACTCATGGGACGTCTCATTTTTCTCCAATTTTTCTATCAGCTCTGGCACGATCTCGTACAGATCTCCCACTATTCCATAGTCTGCATAGCGGAATATAGGAGCGCTCGGATCACTGTTTATTGCCACTATCATCTCTGAATTCCTCATGCCGGCCAGGTGCTGGGGACTGCCAGAGATGCCGATAGCGACGTATATTCTAGGCTTTACCGTGTTCCCGCTGAAACCCACCTGGTGATCCCTGCTTATCCACCCGTCATCCACCAGAGGCCTGGAAGAACCAACAACGCCGCCGAGAAGATAGGCAAGCGTCTCAAGCATCCTGAAGTCCTCTCTGTTTTTTAACCCCCTGCCCCCACTGACAATGACATCGGCGTTCTGTATGTCTATACTCTCCATCTTTTCTCTCTTAATGAGAGCAAATGACCCGGGTATGTTGGGTGGCAGATCCTTCCGTATTGTTCTGCCCTCTCTATCCTCCCTCTCCGCAGGCTTCATGACTCTGTACCTCACGGTGCTCATCTTTGGAGTGCTCCTGGTCTTTATGTGCGCCAGTATGTTCCCCGTGAACGCAGGCCTTATCTGTATGAACTCACCGTCTTCAACCCTGAGATCCGTGCAGTCCGCGGTCAGTCCGGTATTTAGTGCCGCAGCAACCCTCGGTGCCAGAGCTCTGCCAAACTTTGTCGCGCCAAAGAGAAAGATCTCTGGCCTGATCTCCTTTGCAAGAGAAGATAAACATTCCTTGCACATCATGATCTCTTGTTCACAGTGGTATAGGTAAACATTCTCAGCACCGTGCTTTATCAGCTCTTCAGCAACGTCATCCTCAGCTCCACACACCACAGCCTCCAGCGTTAGTGACAGCTCTCTCGCGATTTCCTTACCTCTGCCAAGCAGCTCAAATGCTACGGGATGTACCTCTTTTCCGCTCATCTCTGCAAAAATCAGAAGGCCCATGCCATCTCCTTGAAAGCGTCTAACAGCGCATCTATGCCTTCGTCAGCATTCCTGTAGATCCTGCCCTTTCTACCCTCTTCCTTTGGAACTACTGTTCTTGAGACCCTTGTAGGGCTACCCCTTGCACCGAACCTCTCCTCGCTATCTCCAAGCACGTCCGCGCTCCAGATCTCAACACTCTTTTTTCTCGCCTCAAGCTTTTCTTTCAATGTCGGCAATCTCGGCACATTGACATCCTTTGTCACCGAGAGAAGCGCAGGAGATCCTACTCTATAAACGAGTTTCTCACGATCCATGTCCACGACGGCGTACATCCCATCTGCTTTTATCTCGAGTTCGGAAACGTAGTAAAGACTAGGAATTCCAAGCAACTCTGCAACCTCGTTGCCTACCTGACCGGTGTCTCCATCCGTCGTCTTCTCCCCGCAGAGAACGAGGCCAATGTGTTTCAGTTTTTTTATTGCAGTGGCTATCGTGTGTGAGGTCGCTAGAGTATCAGCGCCGGCAAATTTCCTGTCGCTCAGGAGAATGGCCCTGTCTGCGCCCCTGGCGAACACGTCCTTATAGACGTTCTCCATGGACTGAGGACCCATAGAGATTGTGGTTATGCTTCCGCCTAAATTCTCTTTTATCCTGCGCGCGGCTTCTAGAGCGTTGAGGTCAAAGGGATTTATCTCGCTCTCGGCAGAGCTCCTGTCCACCGTGCCTTTTTCCATATCAAACCTGACCCTCTCTATGTCCGGCACGATCTTCACAAGGACCATGATGTCCATGGACAAAAAATGTTTTATCAATATTAATGGTTTGTGTGTTATACCGGTTACAGATGAAACCGTGGCTATGCCATTTTACAACATTGATGCCGCTTTTGGAAAAGGATATAATACATCCAGGAATAATCTCTGGTATGGATCTTCTCTTTCTCGTAGCGCTCCTGCCTGTGATTCTGGCGCTGATACTGCTGGTTGTCTTCGTTTTCCCGGCGATGAGGGTGATGCCTGTGGTCTGGGCCTTTACGCTTTTGCTTGCAGCCTTGGTCTGGCGTATGCCATCAAATGCGCTGCTTGCGGCGAACATAAAGGGTTTAGAGGGGGCTTTTGAGATCATACTGATACTATTCGGGGCTCTGCTCATGCTCTACGTGCTTGAGGAGTCCGGGGCTCTCTCTGCTATAACAAAGAGTCTCTATTCCATATCGGAGGATAACAGGGTGCAGGCTGTCATCGTCGGTTTTCTTCTCGTCTCTCTTTTAGAGTCGTGTGCAGGTTTTGGCGTGCCAGCCGCCGTCTGTGCCCCGATTCTGTACATGCTGGGATTTCCGCCGATAGCCGCTGTGGTGATAGCTCTCATAGGGAACATGCCATCCGTCACCTTCGGGGGGCTCGGTATACCGATAGTTGTCTCGTACGGCAAGACTCTGGATATACCAGAGGTCATGGGCTCATTGCCCTATGGCATAGACCAGATGCTCATTAATGTCGGCTTCTGGAGTGCCACGCTTCATGCACTTGTAGGATCCTTTATCCCGTTTGTTATGTGCATGGTTCTGACAAAGTTCTGGGGAAACAGGAGAGCAAGAGACGCTCTGGGTGTGTGGAAGTTCTGCCTTTTTGTTGGCGTCTCCTTCTTTATCCCCTACTGGCTATTCTCATTTCTAGGACCAGAACTTCCGACTATAGGCGCAACGATAATCTCCCTGCCGCTAGTGATGTACACCTCAAGCAAGGGCTTTCTGATGCCGAAAGAGCTATGGAAGCTCGGGGAAAAGAGAGAGGAGAAGAGTGTGGGAAAAAGCATGTCCACGCTCAAAGCATGGGCCCCCTACATCGGTATTGTTACGGTGCTGATAATCACAAGAATCCCTGTGATATACGATGTTATCTCTTCAATAACAGTCTCATGGAACAACGCCCTTGGTTCAGGCATATCTATAGCCATATCTCCATTGACCATACCCGGAGTTATCCCGCTCATACCCCTGGCTCTGATATTCATACCGGTATACCGGATAGACAAAAAAGGAATAAAAAATGTATTCTCAACAGCCGCTGAGAGAGCTCTTCCGACCTCTGTGGTCCTCGTGTTCTCTGTGGCCATGGCCATGTTGATGGTGAACTCCTCGATAAATCTCTCAGGCTATGAAGGGATGCTTGTGATCCTTGCAAAGGCGTCAGCCTCCGTCTTCGGCCGGGCGTGGGGTTTCATAGCTCCGTTCATAGGCGCATTCGGTTCTTTCATAACGGGCTCCAACACGACCTCGGACATGACCTTCGGTCTGCTACAGTGGACAGCAGCACAACAGGTAGGGATACCTGGTGAGATAGCTCTGGCCCTCCAGGCGGTGGGCGGTTCGCTTGGAGTTGCCATATGCGTGGCAAAGGTTATAACGGCCTGCGCTACGGTTGGTATAGTCGGAAAGGAGGGGGAGGTCATGAGGAAAACCCTGTGGCCTGTGCTCATTTACTGCACAGCCGTAGGGCTTCTGGGGCTGGTGTTCACTTTAGCGCTATAGGGGTGCTCTGATCTTTCCACTCACGCTGACGTCGCGGGGAAGGAAAATGGTGCAATCCCGTTCATCTCTTCACCCTATCCTGGACCATTAATGCTCGCAAAGATTGCTCTACCAGCAATCAATATATACCGGGAAGAGTGTGGTGTTATGGAGGTAGTGAATGAAAAGGCTCTCTGTTTCTTTGGTCTTTGTGGCTCTTCTTTTGGCACTCTCCCTGATGCCTGCAGCGCTCCCGAAAGACAAACAGATAACGCTTGAAAACCCAATAGCCACTGGTGGAGCGATTTCCTGCGACACCTGGGTGGTCCTGAAGGACGCCACCGGTGATGGAACAACACTTTTTGGAAAAAACTCGGACAGGCTTCCCTTCGATTCGCAGGTGCTCGTCTACAATGAAGGGAGAGAGTGGGAGAGCGATTCTACCCTGAAGCTCGAGTACACGGAGATACCGCAGGCGGATAGGACTTACGCAACCATGGGATCCTCTCCCTACTGGTGCTGGGGCTATGAAATGGGAGTTAACGAGATGGGCGTGGTTGCGGGGAATGAGGCGATATACACAAAGCAGCACGAGATAGAGCCTGCAAGAGGGCTCGTCGGAATGGATCTCCTGAGGCTCGGACTGGAGAGAGGTGCCACAGCCAGGGAGGCTCTGGGTGTCATGACGGATCTGCTCGAGGAATACGGGCAGTGGGGCTCCGCGACCCCCACAAAGAGCGATGAAGAGGGAAGCTATGACAATTCTTATCTTATCGCGGATAGAAATGAGGCATGGATCCTAGAGACCTCGGGCAGGAGCTGGAGGGCAAAGAGAGTAGGGAACGGCACAGCATCGATATCGAACGTCCCCACGCTCGGAGAGTGGGACCTCAGCTCTGGCAATGAGATAGAGACGAACTGGCTGAACATGATCTCCATATCTGGAAAAACCAGAGAGAGGAGGTCTTCAGCTCTTCTCGGCTCCAAGAGAGATCTTGAGGGCATGATGGAGATAGCGAGGGACCACAGGGCAATTCCCGGCATATGCATGCACACGATACCGGTCGTCAGCGAGTGGGAGACCGTCGCATCGATGATCGTGGTGCTGCCTGCTGATGGCTCTATAGAGGTGTGGTGGGCTGCGGGCAGACCGTGCAGCAGCGTTTACGTCCCCTTCTCCTTCGGGGAGGTTCCTGACATGGTTAGCAAGGCAGGCAAGTCTGTGACCGCTGCGTCAAAGGTGGAGCAGGACTCTTTTTCAGAGAGCTCATACTGGTGGCTCTTGCATGAGCGTGGCAATGAAGGGCTTAAAGAGCTCGAGAAGGAGTTCATCGCTGGAAAGGACAGCGCAAAGGACAAAAAGGAATACACAGAGCGATGTCTGAACAGGGTCCTGGAAGAGATCGGCGCTGCCTGAGCGCAGGATCCGCCAGAACCGAGGCTGCGCCCTGCCATCATACGCTGGGTGCTCTTTTCTTTAACTCAACCTGATGTTCACCCTGACCTTGATGTAGTCGGTGTCTATCTGGTTGTCATTGCGGATCTTTTCATCAGTCTGGCTTATCACTGTGAGGTATAAGCAGCCCTGTTCACCGACGTAAGCGGAGAAGCCCTCAGTGTACGTCCTCTCTATGATGCCCTCGCCGTTACCGTTCAGGGATCCTGCATCCTCCCAGGCGCTGTCATTAAAGTTCCAGATGTACATCCGCGGCTTCGCCGGTGTGCCGTAGCCTTCCCAGCGGACATAGAGCTCCGATATGTCCGATGGGTCCTCCTCCAGCACGAATCTGAAGTTCTGAAGACGCTTCCAGAGGTGCGCGTTCGTCTCAGCCCTTATATTGTCAGAGTCCTGAATCGCCATGTGCATTCTGGCGGTGAATTCCACAGAGCCGTCCACCCATGGCCCTGAGCCTGGCGGGCTGTTGTCCGGGACCCTCTCCGTGTTCTTGTACCAGGCGATGCTTGTAGATGACGGATCGCTCGCGCCTTCGAAATCGTATATCCTGGACTGACCAGGGGCCAGCTTCACCTCTCTGAAACCTTCATAGAGACCCAGCCTGTGCGCCAACAACGCGTCTATACCTCCGAGAACCGGCAGAATCGCCGCCATGATCCTTCCCATCTGGCTCTCGTGCTCCCTGACTGCGCTCATCTTCGTCCCGATGTATGGTGCGATGTTGATGTAAATGCTTGGACCGCCCCTTCTTGGTATGTAATCAAAAAATCTTATGACCGGTTTCTCTCTCCAGTCCAGCGCCTCTACGGCATCGTACACCATCTTGCCCGTGTTCACGTGGTCGGGGTGTGAATAGTACGGGTTCACGAACTCGGAGGTGTATATCGCGTACGGATGATACTCCTCTATCCTGTCCTTTATAGCGTCAAGAGTCGTGTCATTGCACTGGACCCCGCCGTCAGGGAATCTCAAAAACACGATCCCGCTCATCCCGATGACCGAGGTCGCCCTCCCTGCCTCGTCCTCCCTAGCTCCTGCCAGCTCCTCGCTTGTCCTTCCCTGAGGATCCATCCCCGCGCCCCCGCTGGTGACAAAGACCTCTACGACTCTGTCGCCTCTGGCAAGATGATCGCACATGGTCCCGCCGGCGAATATCTCGCCGTCATCCGGATGTGGAGAGATCAGCAGGACCGCGTGTCCTCTCTCGGGACTGCCTGCTGCAGTTGCACCCCCTGTAAATGCCGTTCCGATCAGCATAACCACTATGATCAGAGATAGGGATGCTCTACTCATGCACGCGCCTCCCGCTTCACAGGTGTGTTAGAACCCTCCAGTCTCCTCACGATACGATATCCCACATTTTCTTATTTAAGGATTTTTGCCTGATACTGGTGATATGGCCCTCACCTTTTTTACTCTTCCGCGAAATCTTAATATGAGGAAACTCATGAACAGGACGCTCAACGTGATGCAAATGATATAAGCTCTGAGATCAATAAGCACACGAATGAGAGCTGAAGATGCGATAGAACGCCTTCTGTCGCTTGCCGAGGAAGCAACCAGAGCGGGTGAGAAGGATCTCGCAAGGAGATACGTATACCTCGCCAAAAGGACGTCAATGAAGCACAGGGTCAGGATTGGCGAGAGAAAACACTGGCTATGCAGGTGCGGCGCCTATCTCGTGCCCGGCGTGAACTGCAGGGTGAGGGTGAAGGACAACTGGATAGCTGTTTTCTGCGAAGAGTGCGGCGGCTATAAACGCTTCGGCAACTTCCGCGCAAAGCACATGTAGGCTGTGTGTCCTATCCTCGCGTTGTCCGGCCTTGAGCTGCCCTCGCGTATTACCATCTCTCTCTCTATGACCTCTATCGTCCTTATGTCTGTGAATCCAGAGCGCTCCATCGCAGAAGCGCATCGCTCTATCTGCTCCACCGTGGGACAGTAGCAGCACAGATGGCCAAAGTCCTTCAGTGCCCCGTACGCATTCTCCACGGCATTCCATGGGTCGGAGAAGTCAAAGACCACGGCATCAGCCCCCTGCTCATCGATCCGCTCCCTCACATCCCCGAGCCTGAACTCCACGTTCGTATAACCACTCAGCCGGACGTTCTCTCTCGCCACCTCAAGAAAGTCCTCCCTCACATCGTAGCTGATCACCCTGCCATCCGGTGCCACGGAGTGAGCCAGCGCCATGGTGAGAGCCCCGGAACCGCTCCCCGCCTCTATCACCGATGAACCATCGTGTATCGAGGTGTAGAGTATTATGTGACAGGCGTCCTTTGGCGTTATTATCTGCGCCTTTCTCCTTATCCCTAGCATCATGTCGCTGATGGACGGCTTGAGGATCATGAAGTCCTTGGATCCTATCGTTATGACCTCGCCAAAGCTGCGCTCCTTCAGCATCGCCGGGTTGAAACGCCCTATGCCCTTTATCTTTTCCTCCACGTCCTCTACCAGCAGCAAAAACCTCTTCTTTCCGTCATCCAGAATTACGCTCTTACCCTCTTCTATCATATCGCATCCCCCAGCAGATGACTGCCATCGCAGCTTATGCCAGTGTTGATATCAAATCCCTCTCTGCAGCATGAGAACGTCAGACCACTCTCATCACACGCCTCTCTCACTTTCAGCATGAGTCCCAGCCTTGTGTCCTCTGGCAGGTAGTAACTACCTCCCTTTCTGTCCGTGTACATCCCTCTCCATCCGATCTGCGGGAAAGATCTCTCCAGTCTCGTCAATGAATCACTCCGCGGCTTTAAGGTCGATGAGGTGACGTGCTCCACGTGGTCTCCAGCGTGGTGGATGACCCAGCATACACTCTCATAGGAGTCATTTATGCCCGGTATCACAGGATCCAGGCGCAGGGTGCACCTTATGCCACCATCGCTCAAAGCCTTGAGAGCCTCGATCCTTTTTTCGGAGCTGGGTGCTCCGGGCTCTATCCTCCTGGTATCCTTGGCCGTCACCGTCATGCTGACCACGTTTTTACCCATGAGGTCCAGATCCCTAGCCACAAGGTCTGATTTCGTCACGATCTGAAATCCTATACCGTGCTGGTCAAGGATCCGTAACACATCTCGCGTTATCCCGAGAATCCTCTCTTCAGGCGGATAGGGATCGCTCGAATTTGATAGGGAGATGAACCTGATACCCTCACCTGACATTTTCACTTCCCGCTCTACTTCCCTGATAGCATTCTTTTTGGGCCTTGAACGGAAGGGGTCCTTTATGTAGCTGCTTATGTAACAGTAGAGGCATCCGTGCGAACATCCTGTGTAAGGGTTCAGCGAGTGCTTCGGAGGACACGTGCACATGCCGCTCTTCCACGGATCGAACCTTGTTATGAGCACACAGGAATATGAATTTACTTCGTTAAAAACATTTATTCCGCTGTCACACCTTTGTCGTGATGGAATACTTGCAGTTCGTTCCCCTGAGTGTCTTGTCTATCCTGTCGATCAGCCACTTTATGTCGTCGATGGTAGGATCCCTGCTCCACTCGAACACGAAATCATATTCTCCCACGGTGGTGATGCTCTTTCCGGCTATTATGTCCACGCCTTTTATGTAGCTCGGCTTAAACTCCACCTTTGGAGCGATCGTCTCTTCAGAGCGCATCGGCAGTTCGCTGGCCAGCGCCTCAAGCCTCTCCAGTCCCCTCAGTATGGAGGGCCCCCACAGCTTTATATAGCTCTTCATAAACAAACAGCAACATTCTCTTATTTATAGGTTGTTGCTCCATCAGACATAGCTGGTCTCCAGCAGATCCTCGTCTAGCACTCCAACAAAGGAAAAGCCGCAGTCAAGGCACACGAGCCTGTCCGTTGCGATGATCGTGTCGCCCTCCTCTATGTAGCGGCCATTCATCGTGCCGAGACACCTCGGGCACACGTCGGATCTCATCCGAAGATCCTGTCCAGGTCCCTGACCACTGGGCCCTCCCTGCACACGATGAAACCGTTTATGGTGCAGCTGTCGCATATGCCTATGGCGCACTTCATGTAACTCTCCAGAGACGCCTCCGCCTTTATCTTGTGTTCGTGAAGCGTTTTTAACATCCCCATGGGTCCACAGGAGTATACGTGCCCTTCGGGTCGAGCGCTGATGAAAAGGTCAACAACATTGCCTTTGAAGCCCATGGATCCGTCATCCGTTGCTGTGCGCAGATGCGCGCATCTCCCGGCTATCTCATCCACAAATGGCAGGTATTCTGCACTTCTCGCTCCAAGGAATACATGATCTCCCTCAGCCACGAGAGGCAGCAGGGATGCCATGCCTATGCCTCCGGCTATGAGCACCTTTTTTCCGGCACTTGGAGAGAAGCCGTTGCCGAACGGGCCTCTTATGGAGATGTCTTCAGCAGTTAGCAGAGCCTCTGTCCCCTTCCCCTTTCTGAGAGCGGTTATGCTCGAGACCCCGCCTATCCTCGAGAGGGACATGGGAAACTCGTCTATGCCGGGCAGCCACACCATGACAAACTGACCGGGTGAAGCCGCAGAGCACAGAGGGTCTTCGAAGTATATGCTCTCCGTGTCCTCTGCTTCTCTCTTTCTCTCCAGCACCCTTATTCTTCTGTACTCTCCTGCGCGCATGCTCACCTCCTGTGGGCTATGCCCACGATGTCATCAAGCCTGAGTTCCTTTCTCTCCAGAAACTCGAGCATCTCTCTCTTGATATCCTCGAAGATCTTCAGCCCTCTGTAATGGATCCCGGAGCCTACACCTACCGCGCTAGCTCCGGCCATGATGTACTCTACGACATCGTTTCCGCAGAGCACTCCACCAATGCCTATCACTGGCAGATCCACCTCTCCGGTGATCTCATAAACACATCTTATGCCTATGGGCTTTATCGCGGGGCCGCTCATCCCTCCTATCCTGCAGCTCAGTATGGGCTGAAAGGACTCCACATCGATCTTCATACCCCTGACGGTGTTTATCGCAGCTATGCCATCCGCGCCTCCCTCCTCGCACGCTTTTGCCAGATCGACGATGCTTCGCACGTTGGGGGTGAGCTTTACAAAGACAGGGATGTCTGTTACTCTCTTGACCTCCCTGGTTATCTCGAGAACGGTGTCTGGATCGCTCCCCACTTCATCCCCGAAGCCCCTCGCATTCGGACAGCTGAGATTGAGTTCTATCGCAGAGGATCCGTAATCTTCCATCCTTCTAGCAAGAGCCGCAAAGCCGTCCGCCTCTGAAGCGAAGATGCTGCCTATGATAACACCATCTGGTCTCCTATTCCTCATGATCTCCATCTCTCTCGCAAAGGCGTCTATCCCCGGATTTGGCAGTCCCATGCCGTTCAGCAGCCCGCATTCGGTTTCCGCTATGACGGGATTATCATTCCCTTTTCTCTCACCAGAGCCTATGGATTTTGTGGTCACGGCGGAAGCTCCCGCCTCAAGCAGTCTGAGCATGCTCTCCGCACGCTCGTCAAGGATCCCTGAAGCGGAGATCAGGGGGCTGTCAAGCCTGATGCCACACAGCTCAACACCGAGCATGAATGTTATGGCATAGCTGGCTTATATATTTAAATGATTAACCTGATTACCTGCGTGAAGTATCTGGCCGTATCCGATCTTCATCTCGGCAGAGTGGCGGCGGATGATGAAGGATACCGCAGGAATGTATCCCGGGTGATAACGCGGATAAGGGAAGAAAACCCGGACAGACTCGTGCTGCTGGGAGACATCATAGACACATTGTACAGCAGAGACCTAGAGGAGAACAGACACAGTGACCTTTTATTTGAACTTCTTGACTCGTGTGATGATGTCGTTTATGTGCCCGGTAACCATGATCTGCTGTACAAGGATAAAGAGCGGCTAGATAAGGCGCGGATCTTTTATCCCTTCTACACAAAGGACGGCATCATGTTCATACACGGACATCAGTTTGACATATTCCATGTGTTTCCATTCAGATACAGGGATATCAACAGGGTTCTCAACTTCGTGGACAGATTCTGGGAGTTCTGCCCGAAGATATTCGAGGAAGTGGAGAGAGCCTACTCCGACAGAGGGGAGAAAACGGTTGAGGCGATAAAGTATGACCTAGTCATGATGAGGGCAAGGACCTTCGTGAGGATCATGTCACGGGTCTTCGGTCGTATGATCTTGAGAGGGGAATTGGAGGAGATGAGCGCCAGCGCATTCACGCTCTTCAGCATAGTGATACCCAAGGTGCTCAGGAGTGAGCCGTTCTACTCAAGCAATCCCGGCGTCCTTGATCAAAAGATGAAGGAATACGGAAGGTACTGGACCTCTGAAGAATTCAATACCGTGTGCTACGGACACACACACAGACCCCTGCTGCTCAGGGGCAGCAATTTCTCCTTCATCAATTCCGGGTGTGTGTACGAAGGATCCGCCAGCTATGCAGTGCTTGACGGCGCAGGACTAATGCGAGTTGAAAAACTTTAAAAACAAACACCTCATTCCATTTTTATGTTTGAGGCGAAGGGCAGAGTTGAGATTTTCAAGAGGATCGTTGAAGTCATATCCGTCATAGTCAGCGAAGTGAAATACAGCATAAAGGAGGATGGACTGCACATCAAGGCCGTGGACCCAGCGCACGTGGCGATGGTAGAACTCAACATAAGCCCCAAGGCCTTCGGCGAGTACAGTGCGAGCGACACTGAGCTAGGAATAGATCTTGACAAGCTTGACAGCATAATAAAACTGGGCAAAGGTAACGACGAAGCCGAGATGGTCTACGATGAGAGCTCTGAGAGACTCGTCGTCAAGATAGGAAATCTGGTGAGGAGGATGACACTGCTAGACGTCGCATCCATGCCCGACCTCAAGATACCAAACCTGCAGTTCCCGGCTAGGATAGAGCTCCTCAGCGATGACCTGCTGCTCGGTGTGAGGGCCGCGCAGAGCGTCGGCGACTATGTTGTGCTTACCGCTGACAGCGAAAGCTTCGAGCTGAGTGCAGGGACTCAGGAGGAGATAAACCAGAAACTATCCAAGGATCAGTTGTCTCTATTGGAGTGCAAGGGCAAGGCCAGAAGCCTGTTCTCTCTTGATTATCTGTCAAGTCTCGCGAAAGGGATGAGGAGCGGAGAGAAGCTGACACTGCTGCTGGGTAACGATTACCCGGTGCGCATAGAGTTCGATATCCTCGAGGGCAACGGCTCCGTTGCTTACCTGCTCGCTCCGAGGACGGAGATAGAATAGGCGCATAAAGATCTATACGAGCTTTCCAGCACAGATAAGCTGTGAAAAACGGCGCCTGCGTTGTGCTCCTTTTCACATGTTTGGCGCCCAGCTCGCTCTTATCCGGCAAAAGCGGTGAAATCCTTATATACGGACAGAACCAATTACAATGCAATGCAGCCGACGATCCTAGCTAAGTACCCTTTTCTGCCTGAAGCATTCGATCTGGTGAAGGACGAGAGCATGGACGAGATCCTCCACTCACCCGCGTTCAACCGGGCAAGGGAGCTGGGTGTAGCGCGGGTGCAGAGGGCCCTGAAGAACGAGGATTCATTCCTGTTCATAGACGAGAGGAACTGCTTTGATGTCGTCCTGTCCTTCTTCATATCCAAGGCTATAGTATCACAGATGAACGACAGCTTCCTCCTGAGAAGGCACGCCATATTCGAGGCCAAGAACGCATATCATTACCTCGAGGAGGAGAGTAGGGAGACCGCTGACGCGGTTGCCCGGAGTCTGGGTATAAAGAGAGACAGGAACGGCGTGAGCTTTGTCACATTCCTGAAGTACTCACCGAACGCGTATGGCCAGTGGAAGCTGGCGAACTCCAGGCTCTCCGGCGGCATGGTGGAGGTGGATGACCACACATTTCTGCGGCTTGTTCAGGAAGCCGTGAGAGAGAGAGTGGAGGGCATAAAGTTCTCTGTCGATGGCCTCGAGAAGACGCTGGATCTCGGCCCGATCAGGGCAGAGCTAGCGAACAGGAAGGTCACGCACAGGGCAGACAGGGTCGAGCTGGAGAGCTTCCCTCCATGCATGAAGAGCATAATGGCCCAGATAGAGAACAGCATAAACGTCCCGCATCAGGGAAGGTTCTCCCTGGTGGCATTTCTGAACGGCATAGGGATGAAGGAGGAGGACATAATGAAGATCATGGCGCCCATCCCGGACTTTGACGACAGGATGACGAGGTATCAGGTGGAGCACATCACCGGCAAGGAGTACTCCACCCCTTCCTGCGACACCATGCGCACATACTCGCTGTGCTTCGAGCCAGACGGGCTGTGCGCAAGGATAAAGCACCCTATGCAATACTATGAGTACAGGCTCCATGTTTCTTCAAAAAAAGTTTAAGGAATACTACTCCAGAGCGGAGATAGGGATGCCCAGAAGATTCACCCGCCGGGAATACGGCTTCATGTTCTTCGAAAGGCAGATGATGCTCCGCCACATCAGTTTCTCGTCCTCGCAGAAGCTCAGGAACTTCCTGACAGAGAAGGCTCCCGCGCACGTCTTCTACTCATCCGCATACTACTCAAAGCCGTACGAGAAGGAGATGAAGGACAAGGAATGGCTCGGCGCAGACCTGATATTCGATCTGGATGCGGACCATCTGGCGCTCCCTGAGAACTGCACATACGAGCGCATGCTGGGCATAGTTAAGAATGAGACAAAAAAGCTGCTGGACGACTTCCTGATCAGGGATTTTGGTTTTGATGATCTCGAGGTGGTCTTCAGCGGCTCCAGGGGCTACCACATACACATCTACGACAGGGAGGTCCTTGAGCTGGGCAGCAGAGAGAGAAGGGAGATAGTCGACTACGTCACAGGCAATGGGGTCAGCATAGAGCTCATGCTGGGCAAGGACAATTATGCGGTACCCTCTGTCAGCGAGCCCGGCTGGTACGGCAGGATAGGTAGGGCGATAGGCAGCTACACGGACAGGATCCTGTCAATGGACGATGAAGAGAGGAAAAAAGAGCTGAAGAACGTAAAGGGCGTAGGTGACGTTAGGGCTGAGAGGATCTACGAAGGGTTAAAGAGGCTTAAAAAAGAGCCGCGGGCAGTAAACGCCCTGCCAAAGGAGTTCATAGAACACCTCAAGGACCGTGTGGCAATAGAGTCTAGCAGAGGCGAGGCGGATGAGCCCGTCACAAGTGATATCCACCGGCTGATAAGGCTCCCCACATCTCTCCATGGAAAGACAGGCTTTCTGGTAAAGCCTCTGACCCTCGAGGAGTTTGATGATTTCGATCCACTTCAGGATGCTGTTGTCTTTGGTGACGAAAAGGTCAGCGTCAATGTCCTGAAACCATTCAGCATCAGGATCAAGGACTTCTCCTGTAATGCAGAGGAAGGTATAGTTGAGATGCCGGAGTACGCCGCGGTGTTTGCGTGCGCCAGAGGCTTCTGCGCAGAGGAATAGAGCTGGCAAAGCTTTTTAAATAGCTCTCCCATACACATTATGGAAGTGTGGCTCAGAGGATTACTCGAGAATCTGATAGATGTTCTGATAGGCGAGAAGGTTATGTCTGAGATAAAGAGGCAGGCGAGTTATTTCATGGTGGAGGGCACCGACAAACAGAACCTCTACCTGGGATATCTCAACGGTTACGTGTCAGGCTATGCCAACGGTGCCATAATGCTCCTGTGCAGGAGGGATCCTTCGGATGAAGAGCAGGATGAGATAAGGGCTCTCATAATGCGCAGGAGTGAGGAGATACTGAGAAAACTCGGTATAATATGATGGGCAGACTGCATGACCGGAGGGAGGCCTGACATGGAGAGCCGCACTTACCTCGGCCCTTTCACATCTCTTGAGGGGTGTGATGACGGCGTATGGATAAGATGCGATGGTGGTTCCATACGCGTCTCCGTTCTCGGTGAAGGAACCGTGAAGGTACAGCTGTCCCCGGAGGGCGGCGTAACAGAGGAGCATTCACACGCGGTGGTGCATGAGGGCAGGGCTTCATTCTCCATAGTGGAAAAAGAAAATGAGGTCGAGCTCAGGACGCAGGAGATCATTCTGAACATAAAAAAGGATCCTCTGCTGCTGTCATTCAGCGATAAGGATGGTCACCTGCTGTGCAGGGACTGCGAACCCATGAGGTGGAAAAGGGCAGAGGAGGGATACAGCGTCGTGTGCACGAAAGAGATGCCGCTAGAAGAGCACTACTACGGTCTGGGCGAGAAGTCTGGCTTCCTGGACAAGCGCAGGAGCTCTCTGGTTATGTGGAACACCGACGCCTATGAATACGACAGAGGCAGCGACCCCCTCTACGTCTCCATCCCGTTCTTTACGGGTCTTAGGAACGGGATCGCATACGGTATATTCTTTGACAACACATACAGGGCCTTCTTAGATTTCGGACGCGCCAGGGAGGACAGCTACATGTTCGGCAGCGCCGGTGGCGAGTTCAGGTACTACTTCTTTTACGGGCCTGACATAAAAAAGGTCATCGAGAGATACACCGAGATCACCGGAAAACCGTTCATGCCGCCAGAATGGGCTCTGGGGCACCAGATGTCCAGATACAGTTATTACCCTCAGGACAGGGTGGTTGAGATCGCGAAAAAGATCAGGGAAGAACGCATACCGTGCGACGCCATGTACCTGGACATAGACCACAGCGAGGGATATCTGCCTTTCGTGTGGAGCAGGGATTTTCCGGAGCCTGAGAGGATGATGGAAGAGCTCAGGAAGCTCGGAATGGACATCGTGCCGATAGTGGATCCTGCCATGAAGGTCAGTGATTGCTACCCTCCATACGCGGAGGCTCTGGAGAGAGGATATCTTCTCAAACGGAGAGGTTACATATACATGGATCGCATGTGGCCAGGGCTCTGCGCATGGCCCGATTTCACGCGAGAGGATGTAAGGGAATGGTGGGGAGAAAAATACGGAGTCTACACGGGCCTGGGGATAAGAGGGATATGGAACGACATGAATGAGCCCAGCGTCTTCAACGATAGAAAGACCATGAAGGATGATGTCATGTTCGGAGACGGCTTTTCACACGCGAAGCACCACAACGACTACGCTCTTTTCGAGACGAAGGCAACCTACGAGGGACTGAAGAACCTGGGCGTGGAACAGCCTTTCGTTCTGTCGAGGGCGGGCTTTGCGGGCGTGCAGCGCTATGCGGCACTGTGGACCGGCGACAACACCGCGAGCTGGGAGCACCTTGCGCTCCAGATACCCATGCTTCTCAACATGTCACTCAGCGGTCTGAGCTTGGTGGGCTCTGACATCGGTGGCTTCATTGGCTCGTCGACACCGGAGCTCCTTGTGCGCTGGTATGAGGCCAATGCCCTGATTCCCTTCTTCCGGAATCACACAGGCAAGGGCACCTACGATCAGGAGCCGTGGGTATTCGGGCGGTACTACGAGGACATCATAAGAAGACAGATAGAGATGCGCTACGAACTGCTGCCTTATCTCTATTCGCTGGCGTATGAGAGCCACACAAGGGGGTACCCAATCATGAGGCCTCTCTTCTTTGAGTTTCAGAGCGACGAAGGCACCTATACGATCGAGGACGAGTTCATGATAGGGCCCTACCTCTTGGCGGCGCCGGTGATCCGCGAGGGAGCAAGGGCAAGGTCAGTGTATCTGCCGGAAGGAGATTGGTACGACTATAACAGCAGGGAACTCTACAGGGGTAGCAGGAGGATGCTGTATGACGCACCGCTCGACAGGCTTCCTCTCTTTGTGAGGTCTGGCGCAATAATACCAAAACAGCAGGCTGTGCAGTCCACGAAAGAGGAGAGTGAATGGTGGATAGAGGTCTACGGAAAAGAGCCTTCGGCATTCACACTCTACAGAGAGGGCAGAGCGACAGACGTCAGGTGGAATGGAGAGGCTCTGGACGGATCGGACGGTTTTGAGATCATAAGGCACTCATGATATGAGACACCCAATCCCGGACACTGACCAAAGACACACATCTGCAGACAAAATGTATGATAATGCATAGATAGGGAGATTGCGGACAGAATGTGTGAAGAGAACGCTTTGGTCCTGTGTTGTTTTACGCCAGCAGCGCTCCGGGTCGTTGCGGACAGGGGGATGATAAGTGCGCATCCGGATGTGTCTGTTTACGAGCCCTGGCAGAAGGCGATCCTCGCATGGAACGGCAGGGAAGAGGTGATGAGGCTGGTCATGATCTCGCCCGAAGACATCATAGGTATCTAACCTGAGCACTGACCTTATCCAGAAAAGCCTCCAGCTCTTCTCTTGTGGGAGAGCTCTGCGCGCCCTCCTTGGTGACCTTCAGCGCCGCGGCAGCGTTTGCGAAAACAGTGCAGTCCTCGAGGCTCTTTCCCTCGACCAACGCCGTTGCGAACGCCCCCGCGAAAGTGTCGCCCGCACCAAGGGTGTCGACAACATCCACCTTGAAGGTGTCGACCTCAAAGCTTCTGTCGCAGAGGACTATGGTCTTCTCAGACCCCTGCTTTATGATGAGCACTTTGCCATCGAATACTTCGCGGGCTCTGTCTGCTATCTCATCTATGCCCGCGCTCCTCTCATTCTCAATCTCCATCAGCCTCGCCATCTCAACTCTGTTGCTTATCACAATATCGCAATTCCTCAGTATAGGCTCCAGCTTTGAGTATCCGAAATGCGAGACGCTCCTCCCAGGATCGAACATGACCTTCACGTTGCGCTCCTTTGCAGACGTGCTAACATACATGAGAGCGCTGAGATTCGTTCCGGTCATGTGGACTAGCTTTGTATCAAAGAAGTCTGCTTTTATGTCCCTCACCGATACCGGCTCATTAGCCCCAAGCATCTCCACGATCTCAGGCTCACCATCCCTGTTTATTATGACGACGCTTATCCCTGTTGGCTCGTGGTAATCGATTATTATGTTGGAAGTGTCCACTTTCTTCGATATGAAGTTCTGTATCAGAAAGATGCCGTAGTCATCAAACCCGATCTTACCGCACATTGTGACGTTTTTTCCGAGGTTTGCAGCGCACACTGCACTGTTGCACGCGGAACCTCCGGCGCTGTATCTTATCCTACCCTTGGTCAGGCTCATCCTGTCAGGCATGGGAAAGTCGTCGGTGTAGCACCTGACATCATACAGTATATGGCCAATCATCGAGATGTCATGCATACTGCGTATGTTACTTTCAGGCTATTAATCTTTTTAATCACTCCTTTCCGCTCATCCTGTATAGCCTGTTCTCGCGCATGGCCTTTGAGATCGGGATGACCTCATTCAGTTCCCTGAATATGCTGTATGTCCATCTGAATATGTCATTCTCTCTTACCTTTCTCTGAAGACTCTCCATCCTCTTCCTCCTCTCATCGAGCGGCATCTCCAGCGCGAGCTTTATGGTGTCCGTGAAGCCCTCCGTGTCATAGGGGTTTATTATGAGGGCATCATCACCCAGCTCTTCAGCCGCTCCCGCGAATTCGCTGAGAATCAGAACCCCGGGATCTTTCACATCCTGTGAAGAAATGAATTCCTTGCAAACGATGTTGAGCCCGTCCTGCAGAGAGCTGACAACACACACCTTGGCTTTCTTGTATAGCGCTACCACCCTTGTGAACTCCATCTTCTCCTTTATGTACTCCACGGGTTTCCACGTCTCCGTGCTGTAACGCCAGTTCAGGTCATCGACCATGGAGTCTAGCCTTCTGTCCAGTTCCAGGAATTCCGGCACACGGGGACGCTCTAAGATGACTGTTTGCACGAATGTGAACCTCCCCTGATACTCCGGGTATTTGAAAAGAAAGCGGTCTATGGCTGAGAACTTTTCCGGGAGACCTTTTATGTAGTCTATCCTGTCCACTCCTATGCCTATCGGACAGTCGAAACGTTTTCCTATGGTGTCCTCCTCTTTCATGACGGTGGCGCTGGTTTTCATGGCATCTATGCTCTTGTAGTCGACGCTTATCGGGAAGGGCCTGACGAACGTCATTCTCCCAC
Organism: Euryarchaeota archaeon UBA287; assembly: GCA_002495235.1. Lineage (GTDB taxonomy): Archaea > Thermoplasmatota > UBA186 > UBA287 > UBA287 > UBA287. Next base: position 28,032 of record DAEG01000019.1, read on the forward strand.
CCTTTGTAACGCTCATCCTCTCCCAGTCCACCTTTGCATCAGTCTCGTTCTCCGCGGTGAGAAGGAAATTCCTGCAGTCCTGCGAGGTGTGGAAGCCTACGAGCGTGTTCTCCAGCATGCTATCCATGATCTCCCTGCGCCAAGGCATGATCCTGAAAGTCGTGTGAGACGGCCACGGTATGTGCCAGAAGTATGCAAGCTGCGCGTCATCTCTCTCTTTTCTTATCATGCCCGGCACAAGGGTGAGGTGAAAGTCCTGGATCCATACGATGGGTTTTTTATCTCCGCTCTCGGAGATCGCGGCTTCAGCAAACTTCTCGTTGACCCTCCTGTAGAGCGAGTAGTATATCGGATTGAATCTGGGCTTTACGAAGACGTTGTGACACAGGGGCCACCACATCTGGTTTGAGAGCCCCGTGAAATAACCGTCTATCTCCTCCTTGCTCAGAAAGACCCTTCTCAGCGTGTACTTTGGGTTATCCGGGGGGACCATGACTTCATTATCCTCATTCACCACCGCTCTGTCGGCATCACCGCTGCCTCTGGCTATCCACACGCCTCCACAGGTGAGCATGACCGGGTTCAGGGCTGTGGTAAGACCTCCGGCGGTGGTCTTGCATATCACACCCTCCCATGTCCTGGTGTGCATGTAGGGTTCACCATCCGACATCACAATCATCTTATAATCGCTCAGCTTGCTGAGCACTCTAATCGTCTCTTCCGTGTAGTCCATGTAAGGAATATCTAACTCGTAATTAATTTTTTCCCAGTGCGACCACAACGATCGTGCCGTTCAGATGATCCATCGGCACATTTGCCGTTGAGAGGTGCTCTCCCATTGTATAAAAACCAACAAAGGGTATGTCCTTCGATGCCCTCTTTATGGCGTCTTTCTCCCTCCTTATGTTCTGCTTCAGGAAGACCTTTCTCTCCTGGCAGTCAAATATCAGAATAACTTCAGGATCCTCAACCCTTCTCAAAGCCTCGCTCACGGCATTTTCGGCACTCTTGACGATGCTGCTCTGCGTGCTCCTCGCTGCGAAAAGAATGTTACCCACGGCCATCCTCGTCATAAACGTTATGGACCCATCTTCGTTCGCTGTGAAGGGTGCTTTCATCCACGCACGACCTTCATTGTCGAAGACTGCGAATGGATACTCCACCGCGGTGTGATTTATGAGCCATCTATCCTCTATCAACTCTTCCGGGTTAATGCCCGTGATGTCGGAGTAGACATCTATGGCGCGCTCTTCGTTGATCTCATAAACGATCCTGTCCTTGGCGCTTGTAACTATGTATGGATTCCTGCTCCTGAGCATGAGCCCGTTCTCGCAGGCGTAGCCCACGCTCTTTGTGGTGGCTATGAGGGCCATGGCGGCCCCATTCTTGACTACCCGTCTGTCATAGAAGAGTGTGCAATCCCCATCCCTTCCGTAAGCGCTGCCACCGAACATAGGAGAAAGTCTCTGTATCTTCGTGTGGATCCCCCTTATTATCGCTTCATCACAGTTCTGAAAAGGGTCGGTGAAGAGGAGCATGTGATAGTACGGCTTTGTGACAGCTATCTTTTCAGGCATGTTGCTGACCATCGCGCTGTATCTGGCAAAGATCCTTGAGAGCTTCTCTTCATTTTTTCCGATATCCACAACGGCCCTCTCTGCCAGAGACACTCCGCTCTTTCCGGGGTTCCTGCCTATCTTTGCAGAGGAGAGCCCCATGAGGAGATCCTTTGAATCCATACCATATGCCACGGTGGCGCCGTTCTCCTCACTGCACAGAGTGCCGTATGAAGAGCAGCCTATGATCCTGGTGCGCCCCTCGTTTCTAAAACCTTTCATAAAAGAGTCCAGATCCTGATCCATATCCGCAAAAATGATGGCGTAATCGCAATCCTTCAGCTTTCTTCCCATCTCCCTGCCGCCTTCAGAGCCTCTCTCACCTGTGGAAACCAGCATCTCTTCACTATATCTTTTTTTTGTTATATGCCTTTCGATGCCGGCTCTGCGATGCGAGTTTAAGATCGCTGCACAGAGCATATCAAAGGGCAAGCCACGCGCTGCCACAACTCCTCGCGTTTTCAAGCATGCCCGTGTCTTTGTTAAAGAATGCATAGTTTCTGTCGCAGCCGAGAGCCCTCTGTCTCTCTGCGAACTCCGTGAGCTCTCCATCACCGTATGTGTGGGCGTACCATTCCATGTGTCCGTGAAAACGCAGATAGGATACGCCTGATGTGCTCATCACCCACCGGAAATCGGGGCAATCAACGGAAACGAGCGTCATGCCCATCTCTCAAAGCTCCTGTGTATCCAAGTCATCCTGTGTCTCTCGGCTCTATCGTGATCCTCACTCTGTTCTTCATCTCTGAGCGATCCAAAAAGTGCTTCCAGAGATCACGGCTTCCTTCGTCCAGCCTGTGCGAGTGGGTTGTCCCCCTGTTGACCTTCACGCTCCAGCGAAAACCCCTGCTCCATGTTTTTCACTTCCATGATGCCATGTCATTTTCGTAGGGAAAACGATAGAAGCTCGAGTTGAGCTCCACGGCGTAAGCCCCCTGCTCACGTACCACTCCAGACCGTCAGGATTCTAGGGGATAGGGCCAGCAGGAGGTTCCTGCGTAGAGCATATTGTCATAATGAGATCTCGTTTAAAATGATTTCTCTATGCAAGGCAACTTACAGCAGGTAGGCGTACGAGAGCTTGGGAATCACTCCAGGATCTCGACCTGAAAGACCTCATCGCCTATTCTTGCCGTATACGCCTTTTTGTTACCTGAGATCTTCTCCTCCATCTTCTGACCCTTATTCGGGCTCTGACTCTCTGCGTTTGGTTTTTTCTCACCCGGCTTAAGGAATCTCTCAGCGATGTCGGGATACAGCGCATAGGAGATCACGTCCTCCTCCTTCTTTACCAGCCCTTTGCCCTCCGCTTCTTCCCTCATCTCCTTGAGCTTTGGTGGTACCAGAGCACCCGGTCTCTCGCTGACGATCATGCCCTTCCAGTCCTTCCCCAGGATCTTCTCTTTTATGGCGTCGCTTATCTCCGCGGGGGGCTTTCCGTAGAGCCCCTTCACATAGTCCTTTACCTCTTTTATTACCATCTTGTATCTCTCGCCGCTCACGACATTCATGACAGCCTGTGTTCCCACTATCTGGCTTGTCGGAGTTACCAGCGGCGGGTATCCGAGATCCTCCCTGACCCGGGGGACCTCCTGAAGCACCCTGTCGTAGAGCTCTATCTTCTTCATATCCCTGAGCTGCATGACCAGATTGGAGAGCATTCCTCCCGGTATCTGATGAAGGAACACCTCGGTGTCTATCATGAGCGATTTGTCAGAGTAGTATTCCCTATACTTCTCGAGGACCTTTGAGAAGTAGCGCTTCAGCTCAATCAGCTTTTTCATATCGTACCCGGTGTCCCTCTCGCCATAGCCTCTCAGAGCCTCGACAAGGCTCTCCGTCGGAGGCTGTGACGTGCCTCCTGAGAACGGGGATATCGCCGTGTCGACAAAGTCCGCTCCGGCCTCTATCGCTTTCAGACAGCTGGCTATGGCCATGCCGCTTGTCGAGTGGGTGTGGAGATTGACCTTCAACTTCGTGTCTCTCTTTATCCTGTCGACCAGCTCGTAGGCAACCATGGGGCTTATCATGCCGGCCATGTCCTTTATGCACACGGTATCACAGCCGAGGCTCTTGAGTCTCTTAGCCACCTCAACAAAGTAATCCGCGTTGTGGACGGGGCTTATGGTGTAGCACAGGGCTCCCTGCGCCTCGGCGCCGTACTCCTTGACGGCCTTTATCGAGCTCTCCATGTTCCTAACGTCGTTTAGCGCGTCGAATATCCTGAAGATCCTGCAGCCGCTCTTCACCGCAAGCCTGATGAACTCTCTGACGATGTCATCGCTGTAGGCCCTGTAACCGACTATGTTCTGACCCCTCTCGAGCATCTGTATCGGTGTCTCTATGGCGCTGAGCTTTTTGAGTCTCTCCCACGGATCCTCGTTGAGGTAGCGCATGCAGGAGTCGAAGGTAGCGCCGCCCCACGCCTCCAGAGACCTAAAACCTATGGAATCAAGGTCCTTCATAGCGGGAAGCATGTCCTCTGTCCGCATCCTTGTTGCTATCAAAGACTGCTGCGCATCCCTCAGAATGGTCTCAACAAGCTGAACCATAGGAATAATGAGCGTATCCTCTTATCCAATTTGCTGTGTCCTACGGCAATCGCCTTCATCCCTCATCTGAGCACCTCAACAGCTCGCTGCGCGTGCAAACCCTCCCGTCCATGGCCTGACCCTGGCGATATCAGAATTACGGCTCCATTGCCATAGACCTGCATCACGCACAACAAGGACCTTAAATGCCTGCTGTCCGTATCTCCTTGTCCTGTGTTGCGGTATCCGCAGAGCACCGGCATATCGATCATGCGACCTTCTCTGAGAACAGGTCATCATAGCTCTCTCTCCTTCTGATCATCCTGTCCCTCCCATGCTCTACCAGGATCTCTGCAGCCCTGGGTCTTGAGTTGTAGTTTGAGCTCATGGAATAACCGTATGCACCAGCATTCTCTATCGCTAGGATATCTCCCTCCTCGAGTTCAGGCATCTCTCTGTCCAGAGCAAGGAAATCGCCGCTCTCGCACAGTGGTCCGACTATGTCGTACGTCCTTTTGCCCCTGTCTTCCTGATCGCCAACGAGCCTGATCCTGTGGTAGGAGCCGTACATCGCCGGCCTTATCAGCGTGTTGAAGCCGGCATCCACCTCGGCGAAGCTCTTGCCTCCGTTGCTCTTTATCGTGTTCACTCTCGTCAGAAGAACAGTGGAATCCGCGACTATGTAACGCCCCGGCTCTATCGCGAGAGGCTCTTTTATGATGCTGCGCAGGGCTTTCGCCAGAGAAGAGACATCTAGTTCCATCTCATCGTCCCTGTACGGCACTCCAAAGCCGCCACCCACATCCAGAAATTCGAGGGGAACATCAAGACGGGAAGCAACACTCTCCAGGATCTCCGCTGCCTTGATGAAGGGCTCATTGCTCATTATGCCTGAGCCTATGTGGCAGTGCAGCGCCCTGACATTGTGTCCACGCTCCACTGCCAGCCTTGCCGCGCTCATCAGCGTATCCTCCTCCATCCCAAATTTCGTGTTCCTGCTGCCTGTTATCGTCTTATCGCTGTGCCCAGCTCCCACCCCCGGGTTGAGCCTGAAGGACAAATCCAGAGGCTTTTTTGACAGAGCGCACAATCTCTTCAGCTCAGAGCAGGAATCGATGTTTATGATCATGCTCCTCTCTGCAAGAAAGGCAAGCTCTTCATCCCTCACTCCCGTACCTGTGAACATCATCCTTTCTTCAGTAAATCCTGCTCTGAAGCATGCAAACACCTCTCCCATCGAGACCGCATCTGCAAAGCTGCCTTCCTCTCTGAGTATCTTCAGTATGCCTGTGTTCGTGTTGGCCTTGCAGGAGTAATAGATCCTTGAGCCCTCAAATGCGTCTCTGAGCTTCCTGTGTCTCTCCCTTATCCTCTCACCATCTGTCACGTATAGGGGCGTGTCATACCTCCCCGCCAGATCTGAAAGCGTGTAGTCGCTCAGCCGCATACGCTCTCTGTTGTCATCATTTCATTTCGTGATCTTACAACGGCACACGTCATGGGATACCTGTTGTAGAATGCCCATCAGAGCGAGGGAGGCTCCCTCAGACATATCAATGCTCCTTCAGTATCAGACTTGTCCTAGTAGCAGAGACATCCTCTATCTCTCTTATCTCGTCTATCACCGCGTTAAGTTCGTTGACGCTCTCCTGTTCGATTAGCACCGAGATGTCATAATCCCCGGAAACTTCAAAAACGGATGTCACGCCCCTGACCCGTTTTATGCGCGACGCGATCGTGGAGGTGTTGACATTCACACCAACCTTTATCTCCATCAGCGCTTTAGTCGCATTTCTGGCGACAATCACTGTGAACCCCGCGATAACCCCCGTCTCTATCATTTTCCTGACCCTCACACGGATGGTGCCCTCTGACACACCCAGATCATTGGCGATCTTGAGAAATGGGGTCCTCGCATTTCCCTTCAAGATCTCCAGTATCCTCGCATCAAGCTGATCCATAAACTCCAGTATGGTTTTTCTATATACACTTTTCGAAACACAATGCGATGTTTTCGTATAGCATGGAACAACAGCAAGATGAAAAAGTCATCCTATCACAGCTTGCTATAACGCAACGGTTAGACTGTCAATCCGCAGACTGCGTATCACACAGCGATGTCTCCGGTCACGTTTGTCATTGCAGCCGTTGGACTGAGGAACGTTCTCATCATCACGAGCGTAATCTCGATGGAAACTGTACATGACCATCAGGATGTCTCACGCGTACTCGTCCATGGACACACCGTGAACGCTATCTCAATCCCCTGGCCATGAATACCGCAGCCATCATGGCATCAAGTGTGAAGTGCAGCACTGATGTCCAAAGGCAAAGGCAGCTTCAGATACATCGCCGAGACCGCGCAGGTCGGACAAAACATGACCAATGCCCGTATGCGCGTACTCCTTCCTATGTTTAAGACACCATCAAGAACCAGTGATTCATTATCGTGATGAGCGCGCACAGAAGTGCGCCACCAGGACACCTGAGCGAATACGGATAGAGAGCACACGAGGTCTGATCTCTTCTTTGACTGTGCCGACCATGACCGGACTTTGCCCATGCGCTCTGATATCCAATAGACCATTTATCGCCTCGATCTACCACACGAGAACAGCAAAACTTAAAAAAGCATAAGCTAATTACAAAGATTTGTGGATGAAGCAAAGATAATAACTCCTCTACCAGACTCAACGCTCATAGTGGACGTCGATACCAAGACGTATCCGGAGGTGAGGAGCTTTCTCATAAAGTTCGCGGTGCTGGAAAAAAGCCCGCCACATCTTCACACATACAGGATAAATCCGCCATCTCTCTGGAGCGCTGCGGCTTCGGGATTGGACACGAAGAGGATAACAGAGTTCCTCAAAGAGCACAGCAGGATCGATGTGCCTGAGGAGATACTAGATCTCGTAGAGAGAGAGGTCGGTAAGTATGGACTCATGCGGCTTGTCAAGAGAGATGGAAAGATCTTTGTTGAATCCAGTGACACAGAGCTCCTGAGATCTCTGGAACTGCAGAGCGTAACCCCCGAGCTGGAGGTGATGGACAGGGGCGCAGTGAAGCTTGAGCTCCTCTGTAGGGGCTATCCTGTGGAGGACCTGTGCGGTTTTGATGAGGGAGAGAGGTACGATATCTCTCTGAAGGCTATCATAAGGGATTACCAGAGAGACGCGATAAACTCATTCACGGGCGATGGTGTGGTAGTACTGCCGTGCGGTGCGGGAAAGACCATCGTCGGTATCGGTATAATAGCAAGGCTCAAGACGAGCACGCTGATAATCTGCCCCAATCAGGTGTCTGTGAACCAGTGGACAAATGAACTGTTAGACAAGACGGACTGCAGGGCCGAGGATATAGGTGAATACACGGCAGCAAAAAAGGAGATAAAACCCATAACCATAACAACATACCAGATGCTCACTTTCAGAAGGGACTGCGAGATGGTACATCTTGAGCTCTTCAACAAACGGAACTGGGGGCTCATAATATACGACGAAGTGCACCTTCTGCCTGCAGAGGTGTTCAAGCACACCGCCAATCTTCAGGCAAAGAGGAGGCTAGGACTGACAGCAACGTTCGTAAGGGAGGATGGCAGGGAAAAGGAAGTCTTCACGCTCATAGGTCCAAAGAGGTACGAAGCGCCGTGGAAGGAGATAGAGGAGAAGGGCTGGATCGCGGGCGTTGAATGCTACGAGATAAGGGTCCCCATGGACAAAGAGCTTTTCAGGGAATACGTTAAGGCACCAAAGAAGGAGAAATACACCATATCGTCGAAGAATCCCGCAAAATATGAGATAGTCAGGGAGATAGTTGAATCGCGCAGAGGCCACAAGATCCTCATCATAGGACAGTACATCGAACAGCTTGAGCATGTCTCGAGGATGCTCGAAGCCCCACTGATAACGGGGAGGACTCCTAACGAAAAGAGGCTGGAGCTCTACAACGCATTCAGGAGAGGCAAGATAGATCTTCTCGTCGTCTCAAAGGTGGCAAACTTTGCGATAGACCTGCCTGACGCAAACGTAGCCGTGCAGCTGTCCGGCACCTTCGGTTCAAGGCAGGAGGAAGCGCAGAGACTGGGCAGGATCCTGCGCCCCAAGAACGGGAAAGCGGAGTTCTTCTCTATAATAACAAAGGGCACAAGGGATCAGGAGATAAATGCAAAGAGACAGCTTTTCCTCACGGAGCAGGGATATGTTTATCACGTGGTAAACGGGGTGATGGATTGCCAAAAACGAGCATGAGGGAGATACTGTCCCACTACGACGCTAACCAGCTGAATCATCTTGTGGGCACCAAATGGGGGATAAGATTCAAGGGGAAGGGTGATTACGTCCAGTTTTACCTGGAAAAGCTGTCCATGGACTCATACATAAAGGGGGTGCTGAGAAAGCTGAGCGATGATGAACTGGAGCTATTGAAATTAATGGTGATAAGAGAGGATCCTGTGAGCGAGGATATACTGAAAAAGATAAACAAATGGTCCTTCGTTGGAGCTATGTCCACCCTCATGTCTTATTTCCTCGTGTACTCCTACGATGATCAGTACTATGTGCCAGAAGAGCTCATAGAGCCACTGAAGAGAGTTCTCAACATAGAGGAAAAGAGCCCGGCGACCGTTTCGGAGATAGGCAGGTACATGGTAAAGGGCAATCTGGCCTATGACATGCTCGCCATACTCTGGCTAGGCGCGACAAGCGGGATAGAGCTGACCCAGAGGGGAGAGATCCAGAAATACTCCGCTGAAAAGCTCATGCAGATCATGAACTCCAGCGATGAGTTCGTGGAAGCAAAGATGAGAACATGCATCAGATACCTGCTGGACGCTGGCGCGCTGCGAAAGAAGGATGGCAGGATGATCACAAACATGGAAGTGACAGAAAGGATACTAAAAGGGAGTGATATCGAGGTGCTGCAGAGATTCGCTTCCGAATGCGAGAGCATTGCAGTGCTGGTCCAGGGGTCATACGTGTTCAGGCAGGTAAAGGGTGTGCACGAGCTGTTGCAGATACTGTGCGGACTTGAGAGAGGCGTATGGTACGATCTCGATTCAACGATCGATGAGCTCAGAAGGGGCGCTATAAGAAATGGAAAAACAGAACGGTGGATGTCAGGGGACATGAACGACTACATGCTCTTTCTTGGCTGGTTGGGATTCATAACTCTGGCTGAGAGCACAGACGGAAAAAAAGCATTCAGGGTGGATGACAGAGAAGGCGGCATCGAATGCAGATTCATAATAATCAATCCAGATTTTGAGATCACGACATTCGTTGATAGCGCGGACCTTTTTGATGCTTTCCGTGTTATGTGCTGCGGAGTTGTAGAGCACATCGATGTTGCAACAAGGGTCAGGTTAGGAAAGGAGCAGGTGATACTTGCTTCTACTTATCTGGACAACCCGGTGTCCTACCTGAAAAGGCTATCCATGAAACCCGTACCAGACAACGTTGAGATCTATGTGAGAGAGTGGCTGTGCAGCAAAAAAACTGCCACGATAAGGAGAGCAACCATAATCTCTGTTGAAAAAAGATCCTATCTTGATGAGATCGTGATAAAGTACCCCGAGAACGTGGAGAGGATATCACCAAGGAAAGCAATAATCGATGACTGTATACTGGAAAAATTGAGGGAGGAGGGCTATGCCCTTTCTCTAGCCGAAGAGAGCACCAAGCCCTGAAGCTATGTCTTCCTCGCTTGCCTCTTCCTTCTTCTCTTCTTTCTTCTCTTCCTTCTTTTCTTCCTTCTTACCCTCGGCCTGAGGTGCTGCCGTGGGCATCGCTGGCATAGCAGCAGCGCCTTTTAGCACTTCCTCTATGTCAACCTTTTGCAGGGACGCGACCAAGGACTTGACCTTGGCATCATCGATCTCCACACCGACCGCCTGCAGCATTTTCTTCACATTTTCCTCGCTTATCTCTTTGCCTGACGCGTGAAGCGCCAGAGCTCCGTATATATATTCCATATCTTTTCGCCTCCTTTTAACCGAAGAGAGCACCAAGCCCTGAAGCTATGTCTTCCTCGCTTGCCTCTTCCTTCTTCTCTTCTTTCTTCTCCTCTTTATCGCCTTTTACCTCTGGCTGCCCTTCCGAGACCAGAGAGCCCAGAGCCGCTGCTCTCGCCTGCGCCTGACTTATGAGCAAGGCCACGGTTTCATCCTCAACAAATCCGGAGTTCATGGCCACAGCTATGGCATTCCTCTGTGCTCTGCCCATCAGCACGGTTATGGTATCAGAGGTCATGTAGCCAGCCGCTATGGCGAGCTCCATGGCATTGTTACGAGCAGAAACTATCTGAGATATCCTTTCATTGAGGTCTATCTTCAGGTCCTCTGAGCGGAACACAACACCCGACTCGAAGATCGCGTTGGGATGAAGACTCGCCTCAAAAGGCATGATCTCGAGCCTCTGAAGCGCCAGAGCCACATCTGCGCTTATCATCTCATTAGCCCTCACTAGAAGCTTGTCATCCTTTATCACTATCTTGCCCTTGTCTATGGCAGCCGGCACGCCAGCCTTCTGAAGCTCACTTAGCACAGGTCCTGGACGAAGACTTGTATCACCCTCCTTCACCCAGATGTCAGAAGTAGCAACCTGTCCGGCCTTTGCAGGGAGAGGATACCTCTTCTCGGCCAGCATAGAGTAGAGCTCGAATGCGTCCCCATCATAGGCAATAACGGCGCTTTCGTTATGCATGTGATCGGAGAGAGCATTGATGCCAAGGTCAGAGAGAGCTCTGCTGATCAGGGTGTTCCTTGACACCTTTATCCTTATCTTTTCACCCACGTCCATCCTTATCTTCTGAAAGTCTGTGGATGGAAGGTTACGAAAGGTCGCGATCCCGACACTGCGTGAGCCCTTCAGCATGTCCTTGAGCTCTTCCACTTCGTCGATCTTCCACTGCGCCACGCGCTTTGCTCCTACCATCTGTCCACCTTCAAACTGTCGCTCATGGTCAGCGAGATGTAAACATTGTCTATGTTATCCTTTCCCTTCTCGAGTTTTGATTCTATCTTTGATAGTGCAGCCGTTATGTTCTCGCACACGCGATCCACGTCCATATCCTCCCTTCCGACAGGTATGCTGATGGTTGGCGTGTTCTTCGTCCTTGCTTTCACGCTCTTCTTGAGCGAGTTCACAACCGCGCTTGGCTCCGCGTTTGACGGTATGGGCTTTGGCATCTTACCTCTAGGTCCAAGCACAGCACCGAGATCCTTACCTATGCGTGACATCAGGCTTGTCTCTGCGAGAAAGAAGTCGTAGTTACCGGCGATCTTCTTCGCCTCCCTCTTGTTCTCCTTCAGACGCTGTATGTCTTCGTCCGTAAGAACAAGCTCGGCCACATTCCTCGCCTTGAAGGCGAGCTCTCCGGTGGCGAACATAGCCACTTTCACTGGCTTTCCCTTGCCGTTCGGCAGAGTTATCTCCTCATCGATCCTGTTCTTCGGATTCTTTAGATCAACACCCTTGAGATTGATCGTAAGATTCACTGTCTGGATGAAATTCCTCTTTGTCGCATTCTTCAGCAGGGTTTCGACAGCTTCTTTTAATTCCATAATCCACCTTAACCGTTATATTCACTTATATTTTTTATCTCTCGGGGATCCTTCCCGTCGATGGTAACACCAACAGACACCGCTGTGCCCACGATCTCTTTCATGGTGTTTTCAATGCCACTGCTGAGCGTTGAACCATGCTTCATCTCTGCTATCTTCTTCAGCTGCTCCCCAGTAATGTTCCCCACCTTCTGCCTCAGCGGGTCAGATGACCCCTTTCCTGCCCCCGCTTCTCTTAAGAGAAGCGATGATGCGGGCGGAGTACCGACAGATATCTCATACTTCCTAGTGTTGGGATCCGTTACAGTTATGGTCACAGGGACCTTCATTCCCGCAAACTTTGCGGTCTCCTGGTTTATCCTGCCCACGACCTCGTTTATGTTCAACCCCAGCGGTCCCAGAGCGGGACCGAGTGGTGGACCTCCGCTAGCCTTTCCTCCTTCAACAAGCACTTCTATCTGCTGCGCCATTTTTATACCTCCTTTTCGATAAGCTTCACATTAGTCACCTTGAGTGTCAGTGGTATCGGAACCATGACATCAAGCAGCTCCACTGTGACCTCTCCCTTCGCCTCGTTAACGCTGGTAACCCTGGCCTTCTCCCCCTTGAACGGGGCGGTGGTTATCTCGACGATGGAACCTTCAAGGATGTCCTTGGCAGGTGACGGTGGTTTTATTGAACTCTCAAGCTCTTTGATTGGCACTGGTGTGGTTATGAGACCGGTGACATACTTCAGGCCCCTTATGGCGGAAGTTATGGCATTCCTGTCCTTGCCCTCAACGAATATGTACCCCTTTATTCCGACAGGGACTAGCAGGGCGTAGATGTCGCTGTCCGAGCTCTCTTCGGCTCTCCTCCTTATGCTGTCAGCGACCTCGATCTCTCTTCCCACTCTCGTCTTTACGGATAATATCATAACAAAAGCGTAGTGTGTTTACCGT
>DAEG01000061.1 GCA_002495235.1 Euryarchaeota archaeon UBA287
TTCCTGGCATTTTCCATCACCAATCGATGATTTGCTATGACCTTATTTAAATATTTCTGAAAGCGGGTAGTAAACAAAATTTAGATTACCATCATGCCTGAAACAGGCGCAGATTTTTAGTAATCCAAGGATTACGTCACAGAACGGTCTCTATCTCCAGGTAATCACCGGTTTCTTAGTGGCCTCAACCGCATCAACAGCTCTGACGCTTGTGTTCGAGGGTGCCTCCCTCTCTTCTTCGTTCAGGATCTCCACAAGCACGCTTACGTAATAGTCCAGAGCCTCCTTGGTCTCGCTCTCCGTGGGCTCAATCATCAGCGCCTCCTTTACTATCGTGGGGAAATAGACTGTGGGAGCGTGCAGCCCGTAATCGAGGAGCCTTTTTGCTATGTGATTCGCGCTCTTGGGCTCCGCGCTTATAACGAACTCGTGCTTTCTCAGGTCCTCGTACGGGAGCTTGTAATGCTGCTTAAGCTTCTCCTTCATGTAGTTTGCATTCAGAGTGCTGAGCTCTGCCACCTTCTCGAGACCGTCCTTGCCCATGAGGGTGATGTACGAAAAAGCCCTCACAAGGACGCCAAAGTTTCCGTAGAACTCATGAACCTTGCCTATGCTCTTCTTTGAGCTGTAGTCGAGATAGTACCTTCCGTTCTTCTCTCTCACCCGGGGCACAGGCAGGTACTCCTCGAGGAAGGACTTAACGCCAACGGGCCCAGCCCCGGGACCGCCGCTGCCATGGGGCGTTGAGAACGTCTTGTGAAGGTTGAAGTGAACTATGTCAAAGCCCATGTCGCCCGGCTTCACCTTGCCTATGATGCCGTTGAGATTGGCTCCGTCGTAGTAGAGTAGCGCTCCGGCCTCGTGCACTATACTGGTTATCTCCTCTATCTGGCTCTCGAATATGCCCAGAGTGTTGGGATTCGTCATCATGAAGCACGCTGTCCTATCGGATATTGCAGCCTTGAGCGCATTGATATCGACACAGCCCTCGCTATTTGACGGGATCTCCACGACCTTGAAACCGGCCATGGCTGCACTCGCCGGATTTGTGCCATGGGCACTGTCAGGCACCAGAACCTCGTTCCTACCACTGCCCTGAAGGTATGCGCGTACTATACACATGCCTGTGAATTCTCCGGCAGCACCGGCCGGGGGCTGAAGCGTGACGGCGTCAACACCGCCTATGTCACACAGCGCCTTTTCGAGCCGGTACATGAGCTCGAGGCACCCCTGGGCCTCACTGGAGTATGGGTGCACGTCGCTGAACATCCTCACGACCTCCTCGTTCACCTTCGGGTTGTATTTCATGGTGCAGGAGCCCAGAGGATACATACCGGTGTCCACGCCAAAGTTCATCTGTGATAGACGCGTGTAGTGTCTGACAACCTCGATCTCGCTGAGTTCAGGAAACTCGAACTCCTTCCTCTTTATGTTCTTCGGTATGTCTGCGCTGACATCCTCATCAACCGCGCACCCTATCCTCCCTTTCCTGCCTAAGTCCTTGACAAGAGGCTCGTCATAGCGCGCCTGTCTATACATTCTTCGCCTCCCTGAGCGCGTTTATCAGGCGATCGTGCTCTTCCGCACCATGAAGTTCCGTCGTGCATATCACGGCCCTGTTATCCGTGAGCAGAGGGCCGAACTCAACACCATAGTCGAGAGCTCCGTCCCTGAGGTTTTGCATGCTCTCGTGCTCAAAGACGAACTCGCTGAAAAACGTGGATCCTTCAAAAGGCACAGCAAAGAGTTCACCGACCCGCTTTGACAGGGTCATTGCGTTCTTTACATTCTTCATCGCCACAGCATGCATGCCGTTCTTTCCGAGCAGCGAAAAGTATATCGCCCCGGCGATGGCGAGAAGGCCTTCGTTGGTGCATATGTTCGACGTGGCCCTAGCTCTCCTTATGTGCTGCTCCCTCGTCTGAAGGATCATGCAAAAGGCCTTTCTTCCATCCTCGTCTTTGGTAAGGCCGATTATACGCCCAGGCATCTGACGCATATGCTCTTTCTTGCATGCGAACATTCCAAGCAACGGACCACCAAAGGATAGGTCGAAAGCCATACCCCCTATTGCTATGTCCGCCCCGTATTCCCCGGGAGCCTTTATGACCGGCAGAGCCAGCGGGTTAGCGCCTATCACCAGAAGTGGCGCTAGGTCTCTCACAGCCTCTACCTCCTCCTCAAGCACCCCGAACATGTTTGGGGTCTCTATATAAACGCCGGTAGTTTCCGGGCTTATCTTTCTCTTGAGATCCTCGATGTCTGCCATCCCTCGCTCATCGTAACCGTATTCCTCTATGGAGATCCCGAAGCCCCTGGCGTAGTTCCTCAGCACCGCCTTCTTTGCCTCCCCTATCGCTGTGGGTATGAGGAATCTGCTCCTGCCGTTTATTCTGTGGCACATCAGGCAGGACTCTCCGAGCGCCGTGGCCATATCGTACATGGAGGCGTTCACCACGTCCATGCCGTAAAGCTCGCTGACATAGCTCTGGTACTCGAACATCGCCTGAAGCGAGCCCTGGCTTATCTCCGGCTGGTAAGGCGTGTAGGCGGTGAGGAACTCGCTCCTGGACAAAAGATAACTGAGAGCGCTCGGCACATAGTGTTTTGCTATGCCTCCTCCTAGAAAGGACAGGGTCTTCTTGTTCTTGTCAGCCATGGATGACAGTTCTTTTAGAAGCTCCGTCTCGCTCTTTGAACCCTCTAGCGAGAGACCGCGCCTCATGCTCCCCGGCACATCTGCGAACAGATCCTCTACGCTCCTCACACCGATGGCATTGAGCATTTCACCCTTCTCACCTTCGTTAGGCAGGAGATTTCTCATCTAATGCTCCGTTATCTTGGCGTAAGCCTTTGCATCCATGAGCCCTTCGGGCTCCCCTTTCAGTTCCATGACCACAAGCCAGCCACCATCGTAAGGACTTTTGTTCACGAGCTCTGGCTCGTCGTTGAGACTTGAGTTCACCTCAACGATCTTTCCGCTCACCGGTGAATAAACATCGCTCACAGATTTTACAGACTCTATGCTGGCGAGAGCCTCGCCCTTCTTTATCTCCTTACCGACCTGCGGGAGATCAACGTAGACCACATCGGTCAGGTTCTGCTGTGCGTAGTCCGTGACCCCTATCCTTGCCCTCTTGCCTTCCTTCTTGACCCACTCGTGGGTCTCCGTGTACATCATACCCTCTCTGACCTCTGTCATTTTTATCACCTCTAAACAAACGTCCCCTTTATTATCCGTGCCTTCAGCTCTTTTCCTCTGACATCGATGCCGACCTCATTGCCCTCCACGGTCTCTTTCTTTTCTACATAGCCCAGTGCTATGCCTTTCTCAATGACCGGTGAAAAGCCTCCGCTGGTCACAGTGCCTATCCTCCTGCCACACTTTGTGACTGCATAACCGTGCCTCGGCACTCCCTTCTCCTCCAGCAGCATCGGAACGAGCAGCTCGCCAACATCCCTGCGCAGAGCACTCTTGCCGATGAATTCGTGGTTCCAGTCCACCGCCCACTCCATGTTGGCCTCGAGCGGTGTGCGACCCTCGAGCTCGTTTCCGGCCAGAGGCATGCACTTCTCAAGCCTCAGCGAATCCCTTGCGCCAAGACCGCACGGCTTTATGCCGAATTCCTTACCCGCCTCTAACAGCTTCATGAAAAGACCCTTGTCCTTTGTGAATATCTCGAAACCATCCTCTCCCGTGTACCCCGTTCTCGATATCGTTGTCTCCTGCCCGTCAAGCTCCGTCTCAACGAAGCGGAAACGCTTCGGGAGCTCCCCTGCGTACAGTTTACGTAGCGTCTTCTCTGCAAGCGGGCCCTGCAGCGCGAATATGAGATACTCCTTACTGGCATCCCTTGCCCTGCCTGCGCTCTTCTCGTTGATCCAGCTCTCGATCCTCTTCGCCTTGCCCGCGTTCGGCACCAGGAAGTATCTGTCTTTGAGAACCA
>DAEG01000077.1 GCA_002495235.1 Euryarchaeota archaeon UBA287
ATTGGTAGGGCCGTATATTCTGCAGGGAGAATGAGGATCCTGTGTGACTCCATTGAAACTTTAGAGCACGGCACCTTCACGCTTGAGGGGCTTCTGAAGCCTCCCAGGAGGGATCCGGAGGAGATGCGGAGAGAGTTGTTCAGCGCGATCGAAAGCGTTGAGGATGAGGAAACAAAGGCACTTCTAAATGAGATCTTCGGATCCTCTGAGATGGAGAGATTCTTTGTCTATCCTGGCGCCTTAGAGATACACCATGCGTGGACCTCCGGGCTACTGCAGCACACTCTCGAGGTTCTAAAATGCGCGCTACTTGCTGGAGACATGAATGGAATGAGCAGGGACCTTCTCACGGCCGGAGCCCTGCTCCACGATGTGGGCAAGGTCTTTGAGCTTGACGATGGCATAAGGATCTCCAGAGAGGGGGCGCTCCTGGGGCACATAACTCAGGGCATCATTTATGTGTCGAAAAAGTGTGACACTCTCAACATGAGCGGAGAGAGGAGGGACAAGATCCTGCACATCATAGCGAGCCACTACGGAAAGCTCGAGTACGGCTCTCCAAAGGAACCGATGTTCCCGGAGGCCTTTGCCGTGTATTATGGTGACGAACTCAGCGCAAAGCTCTCAAGGATCATGGACTTTGTGAGCGCGCAGGACGGCACTGAGGATTTTGCGTACAGCGCCAGGGACAGGCGCAGCATATTCCTGAGATAGATCAGTCTGCTGCGTAGTCCCTTGCCGTGGGCGGCTCCAGCTTTAGCCCCTTACGCTCCCTTATGCTCCTTACGACCTTGTCCTGAAGCTCTCTCGGCAGGTGCTCGAATCCTATGACCTCAGAGCTCCATATGGCTCTGCCGGTTGTGGCGCTCCGGATAGCACCCGCGAAACCGAACATCTCAGCAACAGGCGCTTTGGCCACGACCGTGGTCACATCTCCCTCCTGCTTTATCTCCTCTATGAAGGCTCTCCGCTGCTGCATCTCGGATGTCACGTTGCCCAGATACTCTATGGGTATGTTTATGAACACCCTCTGCTTCGGCTCCATTATGACCGGCTCCGCGGATAGTATCGCTCCGTATACGGCGCTCCTCATGCACGGGATCATCTGTGCAGGGCCACGATGTATCGCATCCTCGTGCAGCTTAGCGTCCATAAGCCTGACCTTTACCCCTATGACCTTCTCGTTAGAGAGCGGGCTCCTGTCCATGGCCTCATGAAAAGCCTCGACCAGGAGCTCCATCGTCTCGTTGAGGTACTGGATCCCCTTCGTCGCATCTATCAGGACGTTCTGGTTGTACACATCAACTATGCTCCTCGCCTCATCAGCGTTCATGCCCTTGTCTATGAAAAAGTGAGCGCTCTGCTTGGGGTTCTTCACTCTGCCCTCCGATATCTCGTTGTTCTTTATGGCCTCGAAAACACCCTCCTCCAGCGGCGCTACTTCAACGTATACCCTGTTGTGCTTGTTGGGTGACTTACCCTCAAAGATAGGGCTTTTCTTTGTCACGGATTCTTTATAAACGACTATGGGCTGGCTTGTGTCTATGTCGACCTTCTTGTCGTGTATTATCCTGTACGTCAGGATCTCGAGATGGAGCTCCCCCATCCCGCTCAACAGGTACTCTCCCGTCTCCTGGTTTATATCGACCGCGCTGGAAGGATCCTCCTTGGCTATATCCCTCATCGCTTCAACCAGCCTCGGCAGGTCCTTGGTGTTCTTTGCCTCTATGGCCAGAGTGACCACAGGGTCGCTCATGTGAACAAGGCGCTCGAAAGGATGCAGATCCTCAAGAGATGAGACCGTCGAACCGGCGGCGGCGACTCTCAGTCCAGAGACCGCACCAATGTTGCCCGCTGGTATATCCTCGACCTGTTCATAATCCGGACCCATGAACACACCAACCTGCTGGGACTTCTCTGTCGCCTTCTTATCTACGGCATAGAGGGTATCACCACGCTTCACGGTGCCGCTGTAGACCCTTCCGACAGCTATCTCTCCTGCGTGAGGATCCACAATTATCTTGGTTACCATCATGGCCAGAGGGCCGTCAGGATCGCAGTTGAGCATCGCTTTTCCCGCCTCGCTCTCGAGGTCCCCGTGCCAGATCTTCGGTATCCTGTACTTCTGGGCCTCCTTCGGATTTGGAAGGTGCTCGGCTACCATGTTCAGAACCGTCACGTGGGCGGGGGACTTTTTTGCTAGCTCTTCTTGTCTGCCTGCGGAGCAGTACTCGTATATGTCCTTGAACGTTACATTTGTCTCCTTCATCATGGGCACGGATATGGCCCAGTGATGGAACGCGGAGCCGAAGGCAACGGTCCCATCCTCGACCTTGAGCTGCCACGCTGTCTTGAACTCATCGGGAGCGAACTTCTTTATGAGCCCGTTTATGTCATTTATTATCTTCGCAAACCTTCTCTGCATCTCCTCAGGGGTCACCTTAAGCTCGTTTATCAGCCTGTCGACCTTGTTTATGAACAGTACGGGTTTCACATGCTCTCTGAGGGCCTGTCTTATCACGGTCTCCGTCTGTGGCATCACACCCTCGACGGCATCATCAACTATCACGACACCGTCTATCGCCCTCATGGCCCTTGTCACCTCTCCTCCAAAGTCTACGTGCCCCGGGGTGTCTATAAGGTTTATGAGATAGTCCTCATCCCTATAGTTGAAGACCATAGAGACGTTGGCGGCATTTATCGTTATGCCTCTCGCCTGCTCCTGCTCATCGAAGTCCATGTAGAGCTGCTTGCCTGCCATCTTCTCTGAGATTATGCCCGCGCCAGCTATGAGGGCATCTGACAGCGTTGTCTTGCCATGATCTATGTGCGCAGCCGTTCCTATGTTCCTTATCCTCTCAGGATTACCCATGAGGGAAAATGCTTTTTTTACGATCTCTTCTCTTCTCACCATAAGATCACCTAGCGGACTTTGCTATGCGCTCGATCTCCTCTCTCCTTGAGACTGCCCTGCTGTTGACGTCGTTCCTTGACGCCAGCATTATCTCGTCTGCGAGGCACTCTTCAGCGGGCTTTTTGTTCTTGTGAGTGCTGTTTATGGCCGCCATAGCCATGTTCCTTATAGCGAGGTCAACCCTTCTCTGCGGACTTATGTCCACGGCCCTTGGGACGGATATTCCTGCGTAAACGAGCCTGACAACCTCCTCGACCGGAGCCGCGTTGGATATCGCATTGACTAGAACCTGTATCGGGTTCTCCTTTGTCCTCTCTCCCACGATCTTGATGGCGCTGAACACGACCTTTTCAGCCTTGCTCTTCTTGCCCTGATACGCACCGCCTCTCTGAGGCCCTCCGCGCATGAGGTTGTTTATGAGTCTCTCTATCACGTTCACCTTCGACTTCCCCATGAACCTGTTTGCGTGCTTACCCTGCGAGTGCGGCGTTATCATGGGGCTCAGATCTATGTATCTGGCAAGACCCTGATCGGGAACAACGACGTTGTAATCGAATGCGCTGAAATCTATCTCCATGCTCCTACCTCACCGGCTTCTCTCTCTTTCCCTTCAGAAGGGCGTCCAGAGAGACGTTGTTGACCTTGACAACCCTGAACCTGACTCCAGGAATGTCTCCATAGCTTCTTCCCATTCTTCCACCTATGCCCTCTATGAGAACCTCATCGTGCTCCTCTATGAGATTGATGGCCCCATTGCCTGGAGCGAATGAGGTGACCGTTCTCCCGTTCTTTATGAGCTGAACCTTGACGCACTTTCTTATCGCGGAGTTGGGCTGCTTTGCCTCAACACCGACCTTAGCTATCACTATCCCTCTCGCCTGTGGAGAACCCTCCAGAGGATCGGATTTCTCTCTGAGATTCAAAATCCTCTTCTTGTACACTCTGTCATTCCATCTGAGCGTCTTCTTTCCTTCGTTGATCTTTCTGCCAGCGTAGAGTCCATTGGCCAAACATATCACCTTTGAAGCTGAAGGTTTTATCCCTTTAAATATTTAACTTTGTTTGACGCGATGTTGGTGCAATCAGGGGCATGAGAATGGAGATCTGATTTTCTGCGCCTCTTTTCGCATCTCCGAGCGCAGCGCACAAAATCGGACAGGGGTCCTTACCCTCTCTCATAGACTATTATTCCGTCGATCATCGTGAGATCCACCTTCAGCTCGGAGATCCTCGAAGGCTCTACGGTCAGTATGTCTTCAGAGAGGACTGTGAGATCGGCCAGCTTGCCCTCTTCCAGCGATCCGAGATAACTGTCCTGCCACTGCGCGTAAGCGCTTTCAGACGTGTATAGCCTCATCGCCTGCTCGAGCGTCAGCGCCTGCTCCCGATCGTCCGACCTTGTAATGATCTTTTCTACGCCTTCGAGAGGAACAAAGGTCTCGACCGGAGCGTCCGTGCCCCCTGAGCACCTTATGCCTGCATCCATGAGAGACCTCCATGCGTAGGATGTCCTCATCCTCTCTCCAACCCTTTCCTTAGCCCAGGGGCTGTCCGAGGCGGCAAATGAGAATTGTATTGATGCTATCATCTCCTGATCCTTCATCTCCTGAAGGATATCCTCGCTCATGATCTGGCAGTGCTCTATCCTGTCCCTCATCCTCTCTGCACTGGCATCATCAGCGTATGATGCTTTGTTCCCCTCAAGAACGGTCTCTATCGCTTCATCACCTATCGCATGAGTGCAGCACTGTAGCCCAGCGTCATGCGCTTTTTCAAAGAGGTCCGTCAGCTGGTCTTTGTCCATGTAGAGGACACCGGTGTTCTGTGGATCGTCGCTGTAGGGCTCTCGCAGTGCTGCGGTCCTGCCTCCCAGAGAGCCATCAGCATAGAACTTTATACCACATATGCGAAGCCTCTCTCTCTTTATGTCATACGGAGAGCTTATGCCGTTCTCAGCGCAGAAGTCTATGAGCGAGGAATCGAGAAGAAGATTAACCCTCAGATCCAGCGTTCCTCTCTCCAGAGCGCTATTGTAGATGTCCATATCCTCAAGGCCGGCTCCAGCCTCCTCTATGCATGTTATGCCGTTCGCAACGGCTCTCTTTATCATCGCATCAAGATCGCTCGCCGAAGGCTTCAGGGCCTCTATTGGTATCTTTGACATCACAACATCGATCGCTTTCTCTCTGAGCACCCCTGTCGGCTCTCCATCCGGATAGCGATCGATCACACCTCCGTCAACCCACGTCATCCTGTCGATCCCTGCAATCTCGAGAGCCTTTGAGTTAGCCACGGCTATATGTCCGCACACCCTCAGAAGCAGCACTGGTTTCGTCGTAAAGTCCAGATCCTCTTTTGTTGGCCATTCATACTCTCTGCTCCATTCCATCCTCTCCTGGTCCCAGCCCCTGCCGAGGATCCAGGATCCATCTGGTATATCCTTGTCCCTCTCTCTCACCAGAGCGGTCATCTCTTCAATGCTCTTTATTTGCGACAGATCTATCTGGTTCTCAAGGGCAGCGAGCGACAGGAAATGGATGTGAGAATCCTCAAATCCAGGTAAGAGCGCTCTTCCTTTCAGATCTATGACCCTTGTGTGTGGACCGACAAGTCTCCCTATCTCCCTGTCAGAACCGACTCTCATTACGCGGTTCCCCCTTATTGCTATGGCCTCCTCGACCCGGAACGCATCGTCAGCAGTGATGACTGCACCGCCCAAAAAGACCGTGTCCGCCCACGCTCTACTTCCGGGGAATGGAAAGAAAGCAATAGCCAGCAGCAGGGATATCAACTTCATCAGAACAAAGATGCGTGGAAGAATAAAATCTTTTCCAGCGACGCCCACAAGCCCAAAAAGTTATATGCAAAAAATAAGTTCAGAGTAACGGGATGCGCTATGAAGCTGGTATACAGAGGAAAAACGAAGGACGTGTATGAGCTGGAAAATGGATATTACCTGATGAAGTTCAAGGACGACGTCACAGGCACTGACGGGGTCTTCGATCCTGGCGCAAACAGGATAGGCCTTACAATAGATGGGGTCGGCAGGTCGAATCTCAGGATCTCGAAGCACTTTTTTGAGATGCTGGAGAAGAAAGGAGTGCCAACGCATTATATAGCCGCAGACGTCGAGAACGGCACCATGACCGTAAAACCGGCAAAGTCCTTCGGCTATGGGCTAGAGGTCATATGCCGCTACAGAGCTGTTGGGAGCTTCCTGCGCCGCTACGGACGCTACGTAAAAGAGGGGTATCCTCTGGACGCGTTCGTTGAAGTTACGCTGAAAGACGACGAGCGAGAAGACCCGCCGATAACCGAGGACGCCCTTGACATGCTGGGTATACTCTCGCATGAGGAATACAGAGTGATAAAGGATCTCGCAAAGAGGATAAGCGGCATGATCAGGGAAGACCTCTCCAAAAAAGGCATAGAGCTCTATGACATAAAGCTGGAGTTCGGTAGGCTCAGGAGCACCGAAGAGATCGCTCTCATAGACGAAATATCCAGCGGTAACATGAGGGCTTACATCAATGGCAGGCGCACAGAGCCTATGGAGCTGGAGAGATTGATACTGAACAGCTGAGAACGCACAGTCCAAAGGAGCAGTAAAGATAATATACTGATATGCACAATCAAACATATGGCGCACAGGGTATTTATGGTGCTTATTGCAGTTCTGCTTCTGCTGCCTGGCATCGGTGTGATGTGCACACAGGCGCAGAGCAGAGAGGGCGTCTGGTTCACAGGGCTCTTTGAGAAAGAGCGTTTTGTGTCTTTATCAGAGCTCATGGAGATGGAACCCAGATATGTGACAGTGACTATGGTAGGACACAGCAAGGGATACGTAGAGAGATGCACGTACAAAGGTACCCCCTTAAAAGAGGCTATGCTGGCCGCCGGCTACAAGGGCACTAGGGGACCAGACGACGGGATAGAGGATGTCATAAGGGTCATAGGAAGTGATGGCTATGGCTGCGTGCTCTCATGAACTGAGGTCTTCGATCAGGACAACAGCATGAACATAATCCTTGCCTATGAGAAGGATGGAAAGCCACTGGACAAGGACGAGGGGGGCGTGAGGCTGGTCACGGCCAATGACAACTACGTGGGCAGGTACATAAAGAACGTTGCGCAGATAAATGCTGTCACAGGCTATAACCTTCCGATGAAACGGGACACAAGCACAGGAGCTACAGGCGGCTCTCAGACAGGTGCTACCGGTGTGCGATTGTAGATGTCATTCGCGTTGCAGAACCTAGGGATATGGCGATGATCGTTTAGATCATCACAGACTCCAGGGCTAGGCTAAGCACATCGGACCTGTACGCGCTATTTGCACCAGCGCTATTCTCAATCCCAGAGAAGAACTCGGCCGTAATCAGCCCCTGAATATCACTCTCTTGCTGAGGAGTTCCGGCACTGCGAGGGGCTCAAACGGGTATCCGTCTATCTCCTTGTCTATATGCTCATTGATCTCGTCTATACTCATTTCCCTGACATCACCGTCCCTGAACCTCACGGGGTATTTTTTCGCATTGCGTTCCTTCTCGCCGATAACAGCGATCATGCTTATCCATTCCCTCTCTGCGTCCCTTATCTTGCGCCCGACACTCTCGCTCCTGTCATCGATGTCTACCCTGCCGTGCAGCTTCTGTTTCAGTTCAATGCAGTCATTTACGCAGCTATCATCAACGGTTATGAGCCTCAGCTGCGTCGGCGCGAGCCAGAATTTCAGCTCCGGCTTCTCCCTCTTCAGGGCGTCCTCGAACACGGAGTGCATCAGCCTCTCTACCGAGCCTACAGAGGTGTGCACTATTATGCAGAACTTCTTCTCGCCGTTCTCGTCCGTGTAGGTGATACCGTAACGCTCACCGTCCTCGACATCGAGCTGGACGGTGCACAGCTGGACAGAACCGCCCGTAGAGTCTATGGACTGGAACTCGTCCTTTATGACCCAGTAGTGCGTCCTGCGGTCAAGGATCTCTATGAATGCGTCCTTTCCTGCGTAGTTCAGGAGCTCTGTGATCTTGTCCTTGTACTCTTCGTAGAACTCATCAACCACCCTGAAGGCCACCGCGTACTCTATGCCAAGACCGCTCATGATCTCGACGTGCTTTTTGAACACAGCCTCGAACTCTCCCCATGCTTCCTCAACGCTTCTCGAGAATGAGTGCAGGTCAGGCATGTGGAATGCTCTCAGCCTTTTCAGACCGCTGAGCTCACCGCTCTGCTCATATCGGAAGCTCTTCGAGAATTCGTATATGCGGAATGGCATGTGCCTGTAGCTTATGACGGCATCCTTCAGCATCCTGAATAGACCAAAGTCCCCGGCGAAGCGTAGGACGAATTCCTTCTCTGATTCACCGCCCTTTACGACGTAGTGCCGCTCGTGGAACGATTCTGTCTGCGCTCTTATGTCCGGCTCAGCCCAGTTGTATATCACGGGCGTGTCTATCTCCATGGCATCCAGACTGTTCGCTACATCCTTGCAGAAGTGCCTGAGCAGGTCGAAGACTAGAGCACCATTGGGGTACAGACGGAAGTGCCCGGAATCACTCGCAGGTTCGTAATCCACGATCTGAAGTCTCTGCATCTCCCTGAAGGAGTTGCTCTCGGTGCTCCTCTTCCCGAGCTCCTCGCTCAGGAAGTACTTTCTGAGGCTCTCCTCCCTTATCTTTCCGCTCTCTTCCTCACGCTTCTCTATGTCTGTCTCTCTTCCGTCCTTTGACAGGATAACGAACCTCTTCTCAACCCTCTGGACTATCTCCTCTCTGGTCTTCTTTTGCGGTTCTATCGTCTTCGATAGCTCAGATAGCGGGTGTCCCTTGCAGGACAGGACAAAGCTCTTGTACCATCCGAATGGTGCTCTGTGCACCTCATAACCCCTATCAGCCAGAGCCGCAGTTATCTGCTGTGTCAACTTCACAGCGCCCTGAGGGTCGAGCAGAGAGCTGCTCAGATGCGCGTATGGATAGACCACTATCCTCTTTGCGCCGACCTTTTTTGCTATCGAATCTACCTCATCAGCGCACTGCTCTACCACCGAGTCATCGTCCCTGCTCTCACAGGTTATGAACACGACCAGGGGCTCTTCTACCCTCTCCTTTCCTTCATGCTCTATCTCCTCAGCAATGCCTTTAACTCTCTCTCTAGCCTCGTACTCGAAGTAGTTGGCGTGTATGGCCAGTAACCTCATAAAGAAGAAAGCGCATCACCGCTTATATCTGTTTTGCTGACCATCCTCCTGTATGCCAGAAACCACGGGGTATCTATGAAACTTATGACGTTCTTGCTGACTATCTGGCCTATCAGCAGAGGGATTATCGGTTCCACACCATAGAAGGCTATCACCACGAATATTGCGCTGTCTACTGTGAGGTCAATCGCATCGCTCGCTATGCTCCTCAGCGCCGCCATTCTTTCGTATTTCTTCTTGAGCCACGAGAAGACGTATGCGTCTATGTTCTGTGAGATGAAGAAGGATATCCATGAGGCAAATGTTACCCTGAAACTGAAAGAGAATATGGACTGGTAGGCCTCTTCATATTGGAAAAAGGGCGAAGGAACCAGAACTTTACCCATGGCAAAGAAGAGCATAAGAACTATCTGGGACAGGAGCGCTATGGATATTGCGAACCTCGCTTTTTCCTTGCCATAGGTCTCATTTATCATGTCAACCGCCTGTCCTATGAACGGGTATATAAAAACACCGGAGGGAGCGTAGAAGGAGCAAAAACCAAGGTCAAATACCACCGTTCGCGTCCCAAACAGTTGGGTTGCAGACAGGTAAAGCACATAAAAAGAGAGCAACGCCGCAAATCCAAGACCTCTGGATCTGTTAACCATCCTTGCGCTTGCGAGAGTGACGATGGTAAGTCCAACAGCCCAGAAAAGCCATACGAGTTGCACAGACGAAAAGACTTTACCATCTTAAATAGATTGCAGGCTGTGGAAAATATATTCGTCTTTGGTTATCAGAACGAGGCGTCAGGCAAAACTACGATATCCGTGGCGATAGCGAGGGCGCTAGTGAACGAGGGCTTGAAAGCTGGAGTGTTCAAGCCCGTAAGTGCTCACAACTTCTGGTATCAGTACGATCATGCTATACGCAACAGCGAGGCGGGCACGCTCTTCTGTGAGGACATATACAAGCTCGCAAGCGCTGCAAAGAGCTCCGCACCCTATCAGCTGATGAATCCCATCGATAGGCTCATATCACAGCCGGATATAGAGAAGTACGTACCACCATCACCAATAGACAGGATCATCGTCGAGAGGATAACAAGATACGAAGACGGCATAAAGGATCTCTACCTGATGAACAACAATGCGAAGGACACGCTGCTGTTCCAGAGCGACCTTGTCGACGGGATAATGAGAGGGAAAGAGGTAAAGACCTGCGGCAGCTTCAGAGAGTGGGACGAGGCGGAACGCGAGAGGCTGCCTGAAGCTATAAGGACGTGCTATGAAAAGTTGCGATCAGATAACGAGATCGTAGTCGCCGAGAGCTACAACAACGAGATCCCGGTGCTACTGCCGGACGTGGGACATGCAGTGATGGTCGCTCCGGGAAAGATATTCATATATGACGGAAAGGACTTTGCTGAATGCTTCGAGGCAAACGCGAGAGCCAAGGGCAGAGCGGTGGGAGAGGATATCTACAGGGAGATCAAACCTGCGTACAAGATGTACGTAGCTCCACTGAAGAGAGAGAGCCTTGAGGACTATGATTTTCTTGCCAGAGAGATGGGAAAACCTATCCTTGAAACGATGGACATACTGTGACCTGTTAACAAAACAGGACCATAGAAAAGGATATACGTAAATGGTTCCATACAATACTATGAAATGGGGGGTTATTCTTATGGTTCTCTTTCTCCTCACATCTCTGGCATCTTTCCAGGTGAGGGCCGAGAGTGAAACACCTAAAAACGTGATACTGATGATAGGGGACGGGATGGGCACGGCCCATATAACGCTCACAAGGATCCTCAGTGGTGAGCTAAACATGGATCAGTTCTCTGCGGGAGGTCTTGCTACAACGTATTCGAACAACAATCTGATAACAGATTCCGCTGCTGCCGGGACCGCGCTGGCCACAGGACACAAAACGAACAATGGGGTTATAAGCCAGAGCCCTGACCACAGGGATCTGAAGACCGTACTAGAGATTGCGAAGGAAAATGGGATGGGCACTGGAATAATAACGACCTCGAGGATCACAGACGCCACCCCTGCCTGCTTTTACGCTCACACCGAGAACAGGGATGAGGAGGATGCCATAGCTGAACAGCTTGTTAACGCAGGGGTAGACGTCATCCTGGGTGGTGGGCAGAGCCATTTTTTGCAATCAGGCACGGAGGGCAGCAAACGTGAAGACTCCCTGGATTTAGTGAATGAATTCAAGAACATTGGCTACGAAATCGTGAGCAACAAGAGCGAGATGCTCAAAGCAAGCCAGAGCCCTGTTGTGGGACTCTTTACACCGGCTGAGATGAGCTTTGAGCTGGATAGGAGAGCGGAAGAGCCCAGCATAGCTGAAATGACAAAAAAAGCGATACAGCTGCTTAATGGAAAGAGAGAGGGCTTTTTCTTGATGATTGAGGGAGGCAGGATAGACCACGAGGCACATGCGAATGACGCAGCCGGAGTGGTCGCAGAGGTAAAAGCCTTTGATGACGCCATAGGCACAGCGCTCAACTTCGCGAGAGAGGACGGTAAAACGCTAGTCATCGTCACAGCCGATCACTCTACTGGCGGTCTCACACTTGGTAGAGGAACAAAGCAGTGGTATGACCCGGAGCTTCTCAGGAGTGCGGACATCTCTTTTGAGAAGTTTGCATCCCTGCTTATGGAAGGCAAGGACATAAAAGAGTCGCTCGCCGAGCATTACGGCATAGCCGATCTTACGGAAGAAGAAGTAAAAAAGATAGATGACGTCGTAAAGACAAAAAAACTGTACGACATAGAGGCTGTGATCGGCGGCGTGATAAGCAAGAGAACTAATATAGTTTTCACGACAACCCAGCACGAGGGCAGCGCTGTTCCGCTGTTAACTTATGGTCCCGGAGCCTTTGGAGGATTCATGGACAACACTGAGGTTGGGGAAACTGTCAATGAGCTCTTAGCTGGCGAAGAGAGAAACATATTCAGCAGACTTATGGAAAGGATCTGCTGAAACTGATTCTCTCGACAAAAAAGCGCCACCAAAGGATGACACAGCAGCCTTGCACCTGAGCTGTACAATTCTCCAGTGACAACCTTGGAGTATGACATTTGAGACATCGATCGCAAACAGGATAGAGAATTTATAAATAAAACAAAGACCATCTTTTCCTCTATGAGAGTGTTCATAGGTGTTGCATGGCCTTACGCAAACTCAAACCTGCATCTGGGTCACATAGCTGGTGCTTACCTGCCCGCGAGCATATTCGCGAAATACCAGAGGCTTCTGGGCAATGACGTCCTCATGGTCAGCGGCTCTGACGAGCATGGTACCCCGATAATGGTCACTGCGGAGCGCGAGGGAAAGACGCCCGAGGAGGTCGCAAGGTTCTATCACCGTGAGAACTCGAGGGTGATGGAGGCCATGGACATAGGATTTGACATATTCACGGAGACTTCTACGGAGAACCACAAGCGCGTCGTCCAGGATTTCATAAAAAAACTCATAGAGAACGGTTACACGTACGAGGCTTCCATGGAGGAGCCCTACTGCACCAAGGAGAACAGATTTCTTCCTGACCGCTACGTCGAGGGCAGATGTCCCTACTGCGGCTATGAGAACGCGAGGGGCGACCAGTGCGACAACTGTGGCAAGCTTCTTGATCCCAAGGATCTCATAAATCCGAGGTGCAGGATCTGCGGCGGCACTCCCGAGATAAGAGAGAGCAAACACCTGTTCTTCAGGCTCAGCGCCCTAGAGAACAGGCTCATAGATTACATCGAGTCTTTGAAGAGCGAGCTGAAACCAAACGTGTACAACTTCACCATAAACTTCCTTCGCTCTGGGCTGAAAGACAGGGCCATAACAAGGGATATGAGCTGGGGCATAGAGGTGCCGGTAGAGGGCTACGAGAGCAAACGGGTCTATGTCTGGTTCGAGGCAGTGATCGGTTATCTCTCCGCAGCCATAGAGTGGTCGGAGAACGATGAATGGGAAAGCTACTGGAAGGACAAGGAAACCCTGCACTACTATTTCGTGGGCAAGGACAACATACCTTTCCACACCATAATATGGCCGGGAATGCTGATAGCACACGGCGGGCTAAAGCTGCCTGACAACGTCCCTGCCAATGAATACCTCTTGCTGGGCGGTGAGAAGTTCTCAAAGTCCAGAGGAATAAGCATAAACGTCAGGGATCTTCTGAAGCTCTACGATCCGGACGTGATACGCTATTACCTCGCGTCAAACATGCCAGAAGAGAGGGACAGTGAGTTCAGGTTCGATGACTTCATAAGCAAGAACAACAACGAGCTGGTCGCAAACCTCGGCAATTTTGTCCACAGAGTGTTCACCTTCTCGTATTCGAATTTTGGTTCCGTGCCGGAGGGCACCCTTGATCCCCGGGTGAGAGGAGAGATAGAGAAGGCGTTCGACGACGTGAAGAGATCGCTGGACGCTTTTCATTTCAAGGAGGGCATGAAGAGAATAATGGCACTGAGCTCCTTCGGCAATCTGTACTTTTACGAAAAGGAGCCGTGGAAGAGAATAAAGGAGGATAGAGAGGACTGCGCAAACACGATATACAGCGCTGCACAGATCGTGAACGCGCTGTCAGTGCTTCTAGCTCCTTATCTGCCGTTCACGTCCAGAAAGATCAGGGGAATGCTGGGACTGAAGGAGGCGGACCGCTTTGACTTCTCTGAGGAAAAGAAATTTGCTCTCAGCAAGCCGGAGATCCTGTTCAGAAAGATAGAAGAGATCTTTTCGCTTGATGGCATAGAGCTGGTCGTTGGCAGGATAGAAGACATAAAGGATCACCCGCAGGCCGACAAACTCTACGTCATGAGCGTTGATATCGGCACCGAGAAGAGACAGATAATAGCAGGCTTGAAGGGCTACCTTAGCACGGATGACCTGCTTGGAAAGAGCGTGGTCGTGGTATCAAACCTAAAGCATGCGAAGCTCAGAGGCTTAGAGTCGCAGGGCATGCTGCTCGCGGCAGAGAAG